>JBDHWF010000024.1:0-35218 GCA_039810045.1 Chloroflexia bacterium | reverse complement strand
TCTTCGGCGGATTCTCGGCATATTTGATCGTACCATCGGGGCGACGACGGAACCATTCGGGATGTTCGCGGACATAAGGATGATCTGGCGAACACTGGATGGCGATATCCAGGGCGATCTCCATTCCATGCGCATGGGTGGCGGCAACGAAGTCGTCAAAGTCGTCAATGGTGCCAAGATCGGGGTGGACGGCATCATGCCCTCCAAACTCATTGCCAATCGCCCAGGGGCTACCAACATCGTCTGGTTCGGCGATCAAGCTATTGTTACGCCCTTTACGGTTGGTGTGCCCAATCGGATGAATTGGGCAGAGGTATAGCACATCAAACCCCATCGCCCGAATCTGCGGGATCCGCCATTGTGCTTCTTTGAATGTGGAAGCCTGCCCTGGTACTTTCCCTTGTGAGCGTGGAAAGATCTCATACCACGCCCCAAATCTGGCCCGTTCGCGATCGACGGTAATGGAGCGTGGTTGTTGATAGATGGTGAGGTCGTTGCGTGGCTCGTAGGCCGTTGCCAACTCAAGCAGGTCGGGGGCTGTGGCGATCTGAGTAGCGGCTGGGCCATCCTCTGCCTGATGCAATAGCTCCGCGTAGTGCCATAACTGTTCGCTTGCTGTGCCCGTGGCGCGGGCGGCGCACTCCTGTAATAACTGTTCGCCTTCGAGGATCTCTGAAGTCACAGTGTTGCCTGCCCCCACTTTGCGGCGCAGTTCCTCAGCCCAGGAGGCATAATGCTCGGTCCAGGCGGCAACAGTATATTCTGTGGTGCCAACCGTATCGAGCTGAATGGTTGCAGACCATTCATCGTCGTTGTAGGAATAGGCCATCGGGATCTTCTGCCATGCCCCATCGGGCAAGGTACGGTAGTGTACCTCGGCGGCCAAGGTATCGTGGCCTTCCTTCAGAATATCAGCAGTAACGTGCAGTTGTTCTCCAACGATCCGCTTGATCGCATAGCGGCCATTGCTGAGGTGAGGCCGTACATCGGCAATGATGATTCGTGGTGCATTTTCTGGAGTTATCGTTGTTGCGGTACGTCCTTGGGTTGATAGTAGCGTCATGCCGCGCTCTCCTTTTTGTCTCGTGCCGCAGCAGCATTCGGATTGATCACTCAGGTGCAAGACATGATTATCCATATACTGTGGATGCATTTGATCACACAGCGGTTATTGCTGCAAGTATTGTACCAACTGATGTTAATCGTTTGCGGCGCCTGCAGTATTGGCGATGCTAGGTAACCAGAACGTCATCGTTGTTCCCTGATTTTCCCCAGGACTCTCTGCCCGAATCCACCCGTTATGGCGTTCAATAATCATCCGGCAGATATACAGGCCTAGGCCCATCCCCGGGAGATTGGAGGCAATAGCATTTTTCGCCCGTCCAAAGGGGACAAAGATCTGCTCAATCGCCTCTGGCGGCAGGCCGATCCCGTGATCCTGAATGCTGACGGCAATCCCGCGATCCTGGCTGCGTACCTCGATGGTGATCTCCCCCCCTTGTGGCGTGTATTTCACCGCATTATCTAACAGGTTGGTCAATACCTGATCGATACGACCACTATCAGCCGAGATAATCGGTAGTTGCTGATCGTGGTGGAGGGCAAAGGTATGCTGCTGATCTTCCCGCTCGCGGCGACGTTCCAGGTCAGCAGTGATCAACGGTAAAAGCGCAAGTGGTTCGCGATCCAGTGGGAGTTGTCCTGTCCGAATTCGCGAAACGTCGAGCAGGTCTTCAGTAAGTTCGGCCAACCGATCTGCTGAGTGTTCGAGGATACCCACATTTCGGGCTACTCGCACCGGGTCCATTGACCCCCGCGCACTCCAGCGAGCCAGTAATTGCGTGGTTCCTTTCAACGCGGTTACAGGCGTTCGTAATTCATGAGCAGCAATCGAGAGGAAGGCATCGCGGGAGCGCACTGCTTCTTCCGCCGCCGCCCGCGCCGTTTGCTCGGCAGCTAGCAGTCGTTCCCGTTCTTCTTCGGCTGCTTTGCGGGCGGTAATATCTTGCATTGTGCCGATGATCGCGACTGGTGCGCCATCTAGACGGTAGGTTGGGCGGCCTTGTACAGTAATCCAGCGCTGGGTCTGATCAGGCAGAATAGCGCGATAATCAGCCGAGAAATCAGTATTACTCTCCACTGCGTGCATAATATCCTGGCTTACCGCCGCCTGATCGTCTGGGTGGATTTGCCCAACGAATGCGTGATACGAGAACTCCTGATCAGGGGTAAGCCCCAGGATCGTTTTACATTGATCCGAGGTGGTGAGTTGGTCAGTAATAAAGTTGTACATCCATGAGCCTAACCCGCTGGACTGCAGGGCCAGATTGAGCCGTGCCTCGCTGGCACGTAGGGCCGCGGTTGCTTCGCGCTGCTGGGTGATGTCTGAAAAGACGACCAGTCCAGCGACAATCGTGCCAGTGGTGTCACGGATCGGGTTACTACTGATGCGGAGCCAGATCATTGTGCCATCGCCACGCTGATAGCGATACTCGGCCCGGTAGACCGTTTCGCCCTGGAGCGCTCTGGCTAGCGGCCACTCTTCCGCGAGAACAGGCCGCCCGTCTTCATGGAATCCGAGCCAAATATCGCCAAGCCCAATCGTTGATGTTGTCAGCGGTGGTTGCCGTAAGATCGTTTCAACCTGCTCATTCGCCTGAGTGATCTTCCCGCTCGGTGCTTCGGCAATAATAACCCCCAGCGGCATTTGATCGACGATGGTGGCAAGGCGATGTTCTGCCGCTTCGACTGCGCGGCGGGCTAGCACTTGATCGGTAATATTCACGCCGTGCAACGCTACACCGTCGATCACCCCTTGCCGATTCTTCATTGGCTGGCAGACGAAATCGAAGAATCCCTCGCGTGCTGCCCCCTCGCGTTGCCAATGCACCGCGACCTCATTGCCAATAAATGGCTCCCCAGTGTTGAACACCTGCCGCAATAGCTGAATGAATGGCAGGCCCAACGTAGGGAAAACATCGGCGATTGGTTGGCCGTTCTGGGCGCGACCGTGGACGAATTGCTGGAAGGCGGTATTCACATACTCAAAATGTAGGTCTGGGCCATGGAGGATGGCAATCATTGCTGGTGCGTGTTCAAAGAGTTGATAGAAGCGCGCCTCGGCTTCCCCAAGGGCCGTGGTTTCCTGACAGAGTAAGAGGATCCCGCCAATCGCTCCAGCTTCATCACGAATGGAGCTACAAGAAAAATCCAGATAACGCTGGGCAAGGTGACCATTACGTTCAAGCAGCGCAGGCTGTCTGCTGCCTGCACTGCCAGTGCCAGTCGTTTTGATACGTTGGAGCAGCGGTTCAAGGGTTTGCCCTGCTTCAGGGAAAACCCTGGTAATTGGCTGCCCAAGGGCTTCCGGGTGCTTGGTGCTGCCAAGAATGGCGCGATAGGCATCGTTATAGAGCAACCGCCCTTCCTCACCCCAAGCGATCGCCATTGGTACCTGGGCGGCAAGAATCAGGTCGACTGCTGTACAGAGGCTTTGGGGCCATTCTTCGATGCTGCCCAGCGGCGTTTGCGCCCAATTGTGCTGGCGGATGAGGGTCGCCAGTTCGCCTTGGTCTGCGAAAAATCGGTTGTGATTCGAGGGTGCCGGCCTCGTCATTTACCCTGTCCTTAGTCTCAACTGGCCGACCATTATGTGGAGGTGACTATATCATCTTTGGGATCACGCGTATAGCAGATTATCGCAAAATAGTACTATTGATAGCGTTCTCTGCCTGATCTCGCCTTGGCGATGCAGTTGTTGTGCGGCCTTGCATTGCAGCCATCGAGTCGGCTAATCACTGTGCTACACTCCAAAATAGGAGCGTATCGCGATGAAGGAGAGTAGTATGAAAACAATCTTGATTACCGGGGCAAGTGGTTCGATCGGTGTGTCGCTGCGCGAGTTATTGCGTGGCCGTTATCAACTGCGTTTGCAGGAACGCCCAGGCGGGAAAGCGATTGGGCCTGCTGGAGAAGGTGAAGCGATTGTTCAGGCTGATGCAAGCGATCTCGAAGCGATGCGCGCAGCCGTGCGGGGTGTTGATGCTGTGGTTCACTTGGCCGCGTCCTCGGCAGTCAGTACCCCGTGGGAAGATGCGTTGCAGAACAATATCGTGGGGATCTATGCGCTGCTTGAAGCGATGCGCCTGGAAGGGGTGAAGCGCATGGTCTTTGCTTCAACGAACCACGTTACTGGCTACAACGAGTTGAAAGGTCGCCCGTGCTATCCGGATATGCCGGTACGCCCGGATGGTTTTTATGGTGCATCAAAGGCCTTTGGTGAAGCACTCAGTCGCTTCTACGTTGATGAACATGGTCTGGAAGTAATCTGCTTACGGATTGGTTCGTGGTTGCCTAAACCGCAGAACGTCCGCAATCTGAGTACCTGGCTCTCGCCACGCGATATGGCGCAGTTGACCTGGCGGGCAATTGAAACGCCGCTCACCTGGGGCATCTTCTACGCGATCTCTGCCAATACGCGGCGTTACTGGGACATTGGCCCAACCCAGGAGATTTTGGGGTTTGTTTCGGAAGATAATGCTGAGGATTACGCCGCTCAGATTGAGGCGCAGCCGAAATAACCCCATTCCTGGCTATTCTTAACATTGGAAGTCGTGCATCGGCGGTTCGCTTTACTCCAGTGTTCGTGATTCAGGCGCTCTGGCCGCAGTGATGAACCCCATCACTGCGGCATAGACGGCCTCTCGTTGGCAGTCCAACAGCATTTCATGGCCCGAATCCTCAAATGCTTGAATGGCTTTGGCGGCAGGGGGAGTGCTTGCGCGTCGATAGGCGCTCTCTGCCCCTGCTGGCAACACGACACGATCACGTGGGGTATAGAGGACGAGCAACGGTAGCCGCAATCGCGGTAGTTCGCGCTCGACCAGCTGTCCAAACTGCACCAGCGAGTAGATGGCAGAAATTGGGGCGGTTGGATAATTCGTCGATTGTGCTGCCAGGGCTGGGTCAGCAAAGGCGTTCGCTGGGTCTACTTTGACCTGTTGCGATAGCTTCCCGATGAGCGGTGGCAAGAACGTTGTAGGGATATTGAGGCGCAGGGCGGGGGCAATCGCGACCACTCCCGCCAGTCGTGCGGGGCGTTGTACCCCAAGGTGGAGGGCGACCACCCCACCCATCGATAGGCCAACAACAACGACGCGCGCACATCGGTCGAGCAGTTGGTCGAGGGCGCGTTCAGCATCTTCGTACCAGTGATGCCAGGTCACGCCAACAAGATCGGCAGGGGTAGTACCATGCCCGCGTAGGGTGGGCATGGCATAAGGCAAGGCTGCAGCGGTGAGATGTGGCACCAGGCCAGAGACCGTATCCAGGCTCGATGTCAGGCCATGCAGGAGCAACACGCCAATTGGTGCGCGCTCTGCCGTCAACTGCTGGCTAGTCAGGCGGGGTTGGTCCTCGTGGACTGCTTCGTGCGATCCGTTCATTGTTCCTCCAGCATGGTAATCATCATGGCTGTTGGGCAACCTGCTTTTGGGTTCATGTTGGCAGTCTACTCGAAGTTCCCCGCGGGAGAAGCTTGGTGAGCTAGATCTGTTTGCATTATATGCAAATGTTGTTGTTGTGGCTCTTGACTCAGTATGATGTAATGTATGTACACCCAGCGCAAGCGGCGCGTTGTGGTGTATGAACAGGGGCAGGGTGAAGCCTGCATAGGTTGAGGAGAGAGCGGCGATGATCAAGGAGTTCAAGGATTTCATTCTCCGGGGAAATGTCATTGAGTTAGCTGTGGCGGTGGTTATTGGTGCCGCATTTAAGGCGATTGTTGATGCCTTTGTGGCGGACTTGATCACGCCACTGATCGCGGCGATTGGTGGGCAACCAAACTTCGGACAGATCAAGTTTACGATTAATAATAGTGAATTCTTGATCGGTGATTTCATTAATCAGGTAGTTTCGTTCCTGATTATTGCGTTAGTGATTTTCCTGTTTGTGGTCAAGCCAATGAATGCGCTGATGGAGCGCGCCGCGCGCAAGACTACGGATGCTCCACCAGCCCCAACCAAGGAAGAGGTGCTGCTGACGGAGATTCGCGACACCTTACAGGCTCGCACCGATATCCGCTAAGCGTCCTGATTTCGTGAAAATCCCTCCTGCCGAACTTGGCAGGAGGGATTTTTGTTACGGTGTTACCTGCGATGTCGCTCAACTGCGTGCTAGTCACTCATCTCAGCTGCGTGCTATAGTCAGTCATCATGGAGAACGAGACAGGAAGTCCCACGGCAGCGGTAGATAATCAAGCCTCGGCTGCCCGCATTCGGGCAGGCTGGCTACGGTGGTTGTGGGAGTTGCTGGCAGTGGGCTGCTGGTACGTGGGGCTGGCGATCCTCTGCACCTGGCCGTTGGCCGCGCACTTGCAAACAAGTATTGTCTCGCCGCTTGACCCATTAGACAGTGTTTGGCGCGTAGCCCAGGGTCAACGCCAACTGCTACACAATCCTACGGAACTCCTCAACGCTAATATTTTCTATCCGTATCAGCAAACCTACCTGTTTGATGAACTGTTGCTTGGTGCCGCCGTACTCACCTTGCCGCTGCAACTTTTCACGAGTAACCCCGTGTTCATCTATAACATTGCTGTGTTGCTGACTTTCGTCCTGAGTGGTCTGGCGATGTATGCCCTGGCTCGGCATCTTGGTTGTGGGATGGTGGGTGCACTGTTGGCAGGCAGTAGCTACGCCTTTGCCCCCTTCCATCTCGATCATTTGCCGCATCTGGGATTACTGTCGGGGCAATATTTTCCGCTGATCATCCTCTTTCTCGATCGGCTCTTTACTGCCCCGCGCTGGCGAGGGGCGATCGTGCTGGGCCTGTTGTTGGCTGCTCAGGCGTTATCGGCGCAATACTATGCGCTCTATCTGGTCTTTGTGGTGGGGGGCTTTGTCATCCTGCGTCTGCTGCAACAAGGTTGGCGCAGGCAGTTCCCGTCATTAGCAGTCTGGAGCAGGCTGGTCGCTGCCGGGCTGCTGGCGGCACTATTGGTCTTGCCCGTTGCCTATGCTTACCGTACGGTGCAGAGCGATTTTTCCTTTGAACGTTCCCTGGAAGAAAACGTTCTCTATTCCTCGAATCTGGCGAGCTACGTTACCACTGATGAGCGCAATCTGGCTTGGGGTGCAGCGACCGCTGGCTTCCGTGAGCAAGGCCGCTACTCGCCAGAGCGCAATGCTTTTCCTGGGGCGATCGTGTTGGTGCTGGCGGCGATTGGGGTCGTGACGGCATGGCGGCGCTGGCTCCCACAATATCTGATCCTGCTGGGCCTGGGCGCGGCCTTGCTGGCACTGGGGCCAGTGCTGCAGTTGACTGGCGATCCCGCCAGCCGTGTCTTGACGCGAATGCCGTACGGGTTTCTCTATTTCAACCTGCCTGGATTTGATTCAATGCGTGTGCCAGCCCGCTTCAACATTCTCTATGGTCTGGCGATTGCGGCGCTCAGTGGCCTGGGCTTGCACTGGTTAATGCAATGGTGGCGCGGCTGGGCCAGCAGATTGCCGCGTCTTCAGTGGGCGCAGCGGCTGATCCCGATTGGACTTGCGGTAGTGCTGCTGGCTGGCGTGGTGGGTGAATCACTGAATCGGCCATATCCTCTTACTGCCGTGCCAACTGGGGCGAATATTCCCGCAGTCTATCAGTGGCTGGCGGGGCAATCAGGGGCAGTTGCGGCAGAGTTACCGCTCTTGTTATCGAGTAATCGTGGTGCGGAGCTGCTGAATAATCAATATCAATATTTTGCGCTGTATCATCAGCAGGCGATCGTGAATGGTGCGGGCAACGTTGCCCCCAAAGGGTATCAGGCGCTCTATTATGAGTTGCGTGATGGCCCAACCACTCGGGCGCTCAGTGTGTTACAGGGGTTGCGGGTAACCCACCTGATCGTGCATTACGACCAGTTTGACCAGACGACGGCGGCCAAGGTACGGTCGTTGTTCGACGCTGCTGGGGAGCAGGTAGTACCATTAGTGACGTTTGGCGATACCGTTGTCTACCGCTTGTTACCAACCGAACGATTCACTACCTTACGGGCGACCATTCCGCCCGCCGCCACCATCTACCTATCCCGCGAAGATCCAACAGGGGCGTATGGTGGAATGCTGGCCTACCTGCTGCGGGAGAATCCGATCTATACCCGCGTGCGGGTAACCTATGGACAAGAGTATGCTGGTGCGCCTGATCCACAGGCACGCTATGACTACGCCATCCTCTATCGACAAGAAGATCCAGCAGCCGTGGGTTTTGCTGGTGCTGCTGTGGTCTGGGAAGATCCTGTTGTGCGCGTCTATGCGCGCACTGGCCGCTGAGCAAGCGCTACTAAGCGCGCACGATGCTGCCGCGTCTTAATGCACTTAGTCAGTTATACTGTCTGCCGTATTTGGCAACCGGGCTAACAGCTTGATCAGTGGTGCAGATGGGAGAGTGCGATGCTGCGACAGTTACTCATGTTCCTTTCCCGCCAGGACTGGGCCTACCAGTTGATTATGAGTAATCCTCTTACCCAGAAGGTTGTCTGGCGTTTCGTAGCTGGGGAGGATCGCCAGTCGGCGATCGCGGTTATCCGCGACTTGAACCAGCGGGGGATTCGGGCGACGCTCGATTATCTTGGTGAAAATGTAGCGACGGAGGCCGAAGCAATCGCTTCGGCTGATGAGGCCATTGCTGAGTTACGAGCGATTGCCGCCGCGGGGGTTGATGCGAATGTCTCGGTGAAGCCAACGCAGTTAGGCTTAGATATTGGTGATGACTTTTGTTATACGCAGATTGAGCGGGTGTTAACGGTTGCTGAAGAACTGGGTAACTTTGTGCGGCTCGATATGGAAGGTTCGCCATATACCGAGCGCACACTGGCTATGGTTGGGCGTTTGCGCCAGCGGTTTGGCGCAGATACGGTTGGTACTGTCTTGCAGGCCTATCTCTATCGCACGCAGGCTGATGTAGAGGCACAGATCGCTGCTGGCTCACGAGTACGGTTGGTCAAAGGGGCATACGATGAGCCAGCCACAATTGCGTTTGCGGAAAAGGCTGCGGTGGATCGAGCCTATCGGATTGAGATGGAGCTCTTGCTGGCACGGGGGTATTATCCAGCCCTTGCTACGCACGACGAGCAATTGATCGGTCGGGCGCAAGGCTTTGCGGCGGCTGAAGGGATCGCTGAGGCGCGCTTTGAGTTTCAGATGCTCTATGGGGTGCGCCGTGACTTGCAAGAGCGGCTGGCGGCTGAGGGTTACAACGTGCGCTGCTATGTGCCATATGGGACGCAATGGTACCCCTACTTCATGCGGCGACTGGCCGAGCGACCAGCGAATGTACTCTTTATCATGGGGAATATGCTGAAGTAAGCCTGGGGCTAGGGGCCTGAGCAACTTAGGAGGGGTTATGGTGGATCTGTTTAGCGGCACTGCTGACTATTATGCGCGCTATCGTTTACCGTATCCTGCCACTGTGTTTGATCTGTTGATCAACCGTTTTCGGCTGAACCAATCGAGTAAGGTGCTGGACGTTGGTACTGGCCCAGGTCAGTTGGCGTTGCCCCTCGCTGAGTATTGCGCGGAAGTCGTTGCCCTCGATGTCAATCTGGAAATGGTCAAAATAGGGGCGCGACTGGCCCAACCGCCCGCACAGGCAAAGCTCCGCTGGCTGGTCTCCGCAGCCGAGGCGTTGCCTTTCAATGCGGCACGATTTCAGTTGGTGACTATCGGTGGGGCGTTTCATTGGATGGAGCGAACGGTAGTCATGCGCGAACTGTGGCCATTGATTTGCCCTGGTGGCGGCATTGCCCTGCTGGGAGTCAGTGACTTTTTGCGGGCTACTGAACCCTGGACAGCGGTGATCAGCGCGACAGTGCAAGAATGGCTGGGGCCGGAGCGGCGGGCGGGGGCCAGTCTGCATAGTGCAACCCACGCCAGTAATCATCGCCCATTTGCGGAGATCTTGGCTGAAGGTGGTTTTGCAGAGGTTGCAGATTGGCGTGAATATTTCATTCACGAATGGTCGCCTGAGGCGATTATTGGCTATCTCTACTCCACATCCTACTGTAATCCGCGATTGTTAGGGGCTGGTAAGGCCGCTTTTGAGCAAACCTTACGGGCACGGCTGCTGGCGATTGCGCCAACGGGTCGCCTGCAACAGCGTGTTTGCGTTGATCTCACGATGGGCTGGAAGCCAGCGACCAGTAGTCCGAGTGCTGGAGCGTGCCAAAACGGCTGAACGCATTGCCAACGCTGGCCTCCGTTGCCGCTGTTGACTATCCGTGATATTGTGAAGGGAGCAAACGTACTTGAGAAGGGGAACTGAGGCAAGGTTCGAAAACGACGAGCTATTGGCGGAGCCTGCATAATCGTAGAGTATTGGAGGAATCACCGATGTACAATCCACCACCAGGCCAGGACCCATATCAGAGCCAAACCCCGATGAATTTGCAGCCACAAGAAGACAACGACAAGATCATGGCCGCGCTCAGCTATATCATCGCGCCAATTATGGCTGTCATTATTCTCGTCACAGACATGAAGAATAAACCATTCTTGAAATACCATGCCTATCAATCACTGGTAGTCGGCATTGGGCTCTTTATCGTCTACACAATTCTTGGCGTTACTGTGGTTGGTTTGTGCCTCTTGCCCCTTCCCGTCATCCTGCAATGCTACTGGGCATATCTGGCATACTCGAAGGGGATCTTTACGATCCCATTGATTACCGATATCACCAAGAGCCTCTTCAAAGATTTTCCCGGTGGAGAGGGCCAAAACCCACCTAATACCTACTAATCTCCACAGCGCCTTGAGTCACGAAACAGGGTAGCAGATTTTGCATCTGCTACCCTGTTTTTCGCGCACTGCTTCCTTACATCCCAGGCGATTCAGGCTGATACCTCAAGCCGTGCTGGGGCGATCTCGCGTAGCAGGGCCTCTAACTCTCGATTATGGGGGAAAATCAGCAAAGCCATCGTGATCACTGAACGAGCGTCGAGCGGCAAACCCTGGTGTAAATAGGCCAGTGCAAGATCAACATGACCACCAGAGGGCATCTCCCAGAAGTTGGTGACTGTCGATGGCTTCACTGCAGGATCGTACGTCAGGGCGTCATTGAACTGCGCTAGTGTGGTCCGACGATCATAGCGTTGTGCGGCGGCAATCGCCTGCTCACAGGCTTGCTCAGCCGGGCTACGTGGTATGGGCGGTGGGGCCACTGGCCGATCCTGGCGAAAGTTGGCGAGCAGGATTGGGGCGTCTGGCAGTTTAGACGGATCGACAATCTGTGGGGCTGGTTGGTCTGCTCCGTGCAACGGTCCTGCTGGACTTGCTGGCTCTGGGGAAATGGCGGTCGTAGTCTGCCGCTGCTGTTTTGGTGGGCGTGGTTTGGGTTGGTATGGTGGCGCAGTAGCGGTGGAACGATACTGCACAATTGCGCCACTACTGAGGGCGAGACCCAGCAGCGCTAATAGCCCAAAGCGGAGGTATGGCGCGTCATGCCCATCACCTGTGGTTGCCTGTACTAGATGAGGGGCCTGATTGGCCGCGGCTGCTTGTGGCATCGCCGCCCAGCCTAGCGCGAGGTTGATGATTACGACCCCGGCGATCAATCGTCGCCGCTTTGCTATTTGCGCTATCACCGCCATTGCTACTCCTTAACTTCTGGAAGATCCCGACGAATGCCCCTCAATAATCAGTGTTCGTGGATGACGCCATGCTGGCGCAAGAGCGTTAGGACCGCTTCGTGGGGCAATGCTGCCCGTTGATGACCGTCGCGCCCAACGATTGGTCGGGCGGCCCAGAGGGCATTCACGATCGCCTCCTCGGTTGTCTCAACTACTGCACGAAAAAGTTCGTCCAGCACAGGGTGATCGTCGTTGACGACCGTGATTGTCCTGGTGACCGTTGCGGTTTCGTGCGGAATCTGGTTCGCTGTAGAAAAGGCGATGGCAATATCGCCACTACCATGACCACCGTGAGAACCAGTGCGGGCGAGGCCCAGAGGCACGCGATGAGTCAGTCGCGCTAGCTGGCGGGCATCAAGTGGCGCATCAGTCGCCAGCACCACAATAATCGAGCCAGCATCGCGGGATTCACTGCCCGCGTGTCGCTGTGTCTCAATCGGCACCCCCGCAATGAGCAGGTCGTTGGCGCGGCCAAAGTTCGCCAGCACAAGGGTGCCGACAGTCCAGGGCGTTGCTGGATCAACGAGACGGCGCGAGGCCGTGCCAATGCCCCCAGCCCAGCTATAGCAGGTCATACCTGTGCCTGCCCCCAGATTGCCTTCAGCAACTGGCCCAGCTGTGGCATTGTCTAATGCTGCGTGCGTGGCGGCAGCGGTGACGTGGCGACCACCGATATCATTGAGATAGCCATCATTGCACTCGGCGACGACTGGGTTAACCGTGCCTGTCGTCACCCCGATTGCCGGATGTCGCTGGATCATCCAATCAACGACGGCGTCGGCAACCTGTCCAACACTAAGGGTATTGGTGAGCAGGATCGGTGTTTCGAGTTGGCCTAATTCAGCCACTTGCACCAGCCCGATTGTTTTGCCAAACCCATTGAAGACATGCGCAGCAGCAACCATTTTCATGGCGAAGGGATCATCGCCCGGTGGTAGGATCGCTGTCACCCCGGTGCGTACTGGCCCCTGTCCACGCACGAGCGCTCCCTCACCCTGCCACAGGGTCGTGTGACCCACACGTACACCAGCAACATCGGTAATTGCGTTGAGCGGGCCAGGCGGTAACACCCCGAGTTGGATGCCGAGATCGCGTGGACGCGATTGCATGGCTATCATTCACTCCTGATCGTTTGGGTCGTTCCTCATCCGCTGCGAGTGTAGCAGAGTGGGTGTACGTACACAAGCCCTTGGCGAGCGATTGCGCGGTAGTATCACGAAAATTGTGATCAGGTGAGAGCGAGCAGGTCGAAAGGGATCGCGCTCGCTCTGCTTACAAGCTATTCTGAAGAATGATAAGCGCCCTGGCGAGAGAATAATGGCTGAGCCTCCTCCGCGAGGACGTGTCTCCTTGGGTATCCTCATGGGATAATGTCAGTAAAGATGAGCGGTATGAAAGGTTTGTAGCTGATGCGCTGGTTAGGGATCGGAGTGGTTCTGGCGATAGTGGGCCTGTGGTTACCAGGGGCGACCTTGGCGCGTGAGGAGGCACCGGCAATTACCCCGTTTTCGACCGCGCACCTGGTCATTACTGGCACAATCACCCAGCAAGGGAAGGCATTGCCGATTCAGGGGGAGGGTGATATTGATGCGGGCCGTGGGGCCAACCATTTTACTCTCGGCTATGCTGGCGCAGTCTTTGAGTCGATCACGGTTGATCAGCGCACCTATACGCGGGATACGGCGACGGGGCAATGGCGTTATAGCGATAATCAGGGCAATGCTGGGTTCAACGCGACCCGCATCGCGCCCTATGATCCAGAGATTATTCGCGCTTCCGGGCGTAACTTTAAGCGGCTTGGCTCCGAAACGCTGGCTGGTACAGCAACGACGCATTGGCGGGCCGATACCGATCTTGCCCTGCTGTTCGGGCTGGGTGGTGGCACTACGTCCAGTAGTGTTGACAGTAGCCCTGCTACAATGGATCTCTGGATTGGGGATAGTGACGGTCGCTTACACCAGCTTGTGCTGAGCAGTGTAGAGGGGCAATCCGCCACTCCTACGGCTTTGGGGTTGGGGGCGATCAATCTGACGATTACGTTCAGCAATTTTGATCAGCCAATCGCGATTCTTGCTCCGCCTGGGGCCGTTCCGGCAACCCCACGCATTGCCTTTGGCGCTACACCAGCAGCGACCGCCAGTTTGAGTAGCGGTGCAGTCGCCACAACGGTGCGGGTTACCCCAACGCCGAGTCGGTTGGTGGAGATTACGGGTGCGAATGGGGCCTTGAGCGCAGCAGTGGTACAACGTTTTATCGGGGTGATCTCCCTGGCGGGCATTGGGCTGGCTACCTGGGCCGCCCTACGGCATCGAAAACAATATCAACAGCGTGATGATGATGAGCAGCAGTAACCGAATCGGTATCCTGGTAGTGGCTATTGCTGCTTAGTATGGGCCAAACAGACAAGCAACGCTGAGGAAAGGTCAGCGGCTATGACTGGTGCCGCAGCAGATAGCTCAGAGCAACCAGCGGATGCAACGACGGTAGCATTTGCCGCATTGATGCAGGAGTCTGATCAAGCGCTGCCGCTGGACCAAGCTGCCTTATTACTGGCGAAGGGGATTGTGTATCCCGACCTGGAACTTACGGCGGCGCTTGACACGCTTGATGATCTTGCCGCCCGCTTGCGACAGCAACTGAGGAACGAACAGAACCCCTGGGTGATTGCCGAGGCGCTGCAGCACTTTCTCGGTCACGACATGGGATTTCGTGGCCCTGATAGTCTCAATGATGAGTCGTATTATGACGACCGTAATAGTTATCTGAACGATATTTTAGGGCGGCGGATTGGGATTCCAATCGGTTTGTCATTAGTCTATTTGGAAGTAGCGCGGCGGATCGATTTTCCGATGGTGGGCGTTGGGATGCCGCTGCATTTTGTGGTCAAGTACTCGTTGGGGCCTGCACCAGATGAAGGGATTTTCCTTGATCCCTTTTATGGCGGCGCCCTTTTGACTGCGCATGATTTGGAACAACGGTTTCTGGGGCAATTTGGGAGACAGTATTCATTTGCCACCCATTACCTGGGCGCAGTGACCAAAAAGCAATTGCTGACGCGGTTGCTCAACAACCTGCGTGGCGTTTATCTGGGTCGCCAGCGCCTCACCAGTGCGTTGCGCGTCCTGGAATATCTCTTGTTAATTGCTCCCTGGAACCTGGAAGCGCTGCGCGACCATGGCCTACTGGCGTTGCGGATTGGTGATTATCCCCAGGCTATTGCTGACCTGGATACGTATACGCAGTTTGCCACCAACGATCCACACCTCCCCGCGATTCGTGGACACCTGGAGGAATTACGCCAGCGGTTCTCGCTCGAGGGCGATATGGCATAGCCAATGGCGTTTGCGGTTCTAATCGTCGCGTCGTTCGATCCTGGCTCCCAATGCTTGCAGTCGCTCATCAAGCTGCTCGTAGCCCCGGTCGATCTGCACGACATTGTGAATCTTGCTTGTCCCTTGTGCGGCAAGGGCGGCAATTAGCAGGGCCATTCCTGCCCGAATGTCTGGGCTAGAGAGGGTGTCAGCATATAATTGGGAACGCCCCGCCACGACCACCCGATGGGGATCACAGAGGACAATGCGGGCGCCCATTTGAATCAGTTTATCGACAAAGAACAGACGACTTTCAAACATCTTCTCGAAGATGAGGACGGTGCCCTGTGCTTGGGTGGCGGTGACGACGGCGATACTGGTGAGGTCGGCGGGAAAAGCGGGCCAAACACCGTCATCGATTTTCGGGATAGCGCCGTTCAAGTCATCTTGCACGAGCAGCGATTGATCACCTGGCACAAAGAGATCGTTGCCGCGTGGCTCAACCTGAATCCCCAACCGCGCAAAGGTGAGCGCGATCATCGGCAAATGTTCTGGCACGGCATCGTGGATCAGGAGTTCGCTACCAGTGGCTGCCGCCAGGCCGATATAGGAACCAACTTCGATATGGTCGGCGTTAATCCGATACTCTCCGCCGTGAAGTTTTTGGACGCCATCGATCACTAGGCGGTTCGTGCCGATGCCAGAGATTTGTGCGCCGAGGCCGTTAAGAAAATCACAGAGGTCTTGAATATGCGGTTCACTGGCGGCATTCGCAATGATGGTGCGTCCGGGGGCAAGCACCGCGCCCATCAGGGCATTGGCGGTGCCAGTGACACTGGCTTCATCAAGAAAGATATTCGCGCCGTGTAATTGCTGCGCCCGAAAGTCGATCACGCCGCCACTACTCGTTTCGATTTCCATGCCCAACGCGCGTAGGGCCAGGATGTGGGTATCGATGCGACGGCGACCAATACTGTCGCCACCGGGCTGCACAAGGCGTACCTTGCCGTAGCGGCTGACTATTGGCCCAGCAAGCATGATTGAGGCCCGAATCTTTTGACAGAGTTGTGGGTTCAGGTCAGCCGTGTGAATATCGGGGGTGGTAAGCGTGAGTGAACTATGGCCATTGATGTTGATCTGGGTACCGATTGATTCGAGAAGTTGCAGCAGAATTTCGACATCGCCAATGCGCGGTACGTTGTGGAGGGTTACTGGCTCTTCGGTCAGGAGTGTTGCTGCCAGAATGGGTAGGGCTGCATTCTTATTGCCTGCGGCAGTAATCGCGCCGTTCAGTTGATGGCCACCTTCGACCAGGAACATCCTATCTCCAGTCCTTCGTCAGGTTATCGTTCTTGCACGGCCTGTGCCGCCTGATCATACCACTGCCTCCCTCACCAGAACGAGGGGCTGCTTTACGCAAGGGCAGAGAATGGGGCTGGTGGTCATTGCCACCAGCCCCATTCTGAACCACATTTTTGTCAAAAACTCTAGCGAAGTGAGCCAGCGGTTGGTTCGCCATCAGCGAACTCTTCTGCGACTACCCAGCAGCCATTTTTCGCGACTCCAAAGGAGATGCCGATGCGGCTGTAGCCAGAGTAGAGGATGTTCCAGTGGTGGTTATAGAGGCCGTCAGCGTATGGTTCAGCGATCATCCAGGCCTGGATATTCTTGATAGCGGTGTCAGGATCTTTGGCGCATTCCATCGAGATATTTTCGCTGGCCCACTGCACCTGCACGCCAACGCGCCGCATCCGATCAATGGGGCGGCTGCCATCGGAACCCGTATGTTCCAGGAAATTATTGGCGATCATGTCCTGTACCTGGATTTCACCCGCCTTGGCTACCAGGGGATCATAGGCGAGTGGCGCTACCCCGCGTGAGGCGCGATAGGCATTGATGGTGTGCCACATTTTGAGTTCCATCGATTCGTTGCTGGTGGCTGCGGGGGCTGCTGCAGCCACTGGTGGGGCGACTGGGGTCCCTGCGGCGGCGGCAACTGGATTATCACCTTTGATCGCGTTATAGCGTTCGGTGCCAATTAATCCAAGTTGAAATTCGTTGGCAGTGCCTTTGGCGTTGGGGTGATGTTCAAGGCGTCCGCGCTCAAAATATTGCACAACATATGTTTGCCCATCGCCAGCATTGCGTTCGCGCAGTTCTTCAGTCAGCGGCAGGCCGAAGCGGAGAAGCCCGCCGTTGGCCTGCCAGTAGGCGAGGAAGAGCGCAACATTATGCCCGGTTTCCACAAAGTAGCGGGAGTTGCTGACGGTATTGAGCGGGGCAGCTGGCGTATCGACAGTGTGAATTTCGCGACCAAGTTGCCCAAGTTGTACTTCATAAGGGGTGTCTTTACTGGCGAGGTGCCGTTCAAACCGCGCCCGTTCAAACCATTGAATCGTGAGGCCATCTTCAGTATAGGGCTCAGTGATCGGTAACCCAAATGATGCTAAACCACCGTGTGCTTCCCAATAGTTCACAAAAATTTCTGGGCTATTGTGGCGTGTCTCTGGGAAATAGCGTGGCCCCGTAGCGGCAGCCGCAGACATTGGCCCACCTGCGGCACAACCAAGTGCCAACGATAGGACGAGAAAAGCGACTATTCGGTGTATCGTCGTCTGCCTGCGCGACTGGTACGCTGGCCGGCGGCGACAAAGCATTGGTTTTCCTTTCACGAACAGGCTCGTTCTCAGGAAATCCTCCCCGTCTATGATCAGACTTCGGGGCGGTCGATCTTGACCAGCAAGTCGACCTGCATGATCTGTGGCATCGATCCTACGCTATTCCTGAGTATTGAACGAGTCCTGCTAATGGCTTTCTTTGCTGATCAGACCTACGGAAGCCCCCCGACTATCCATAGACACGATTTCCGCGCTGGAATGCGCTAAATCGTGCAAATGCCTGATGCGCTAATCACTGGCGTATCATACACCCCCGCGGCAGGACGTGCAACCCCTGATTGCGAAATTTGGGCACTGGAACGCGGTTTTATGGCGCTATAACCTGTACTTATGGGCTAGATCCTTTGGTACGTTCGCACCTTTTGGGCTATTACGCTGAATTCTGATAATGATCATTGTGATCGGGAAATTCCCTGGATTAAATGGTAGCGCCGATCCTCGGCAACAACCTCAACGTGTGGAAACATTGCGCGCATCACGCGCTCATACCGAATGAACGCATTTGCCACCAGGAGGAGGCGACCGCCTGAGGTGAGCAAGGTTTGCGCCCCAGCGATGAAGGCAGTGGCGGCATCGTAGTTGATCGGCTTGCCTGCATGGAATGGCGGATTGGTAACGATCAGATCGTAGCGTTGATCAGCGACAGCGCTCAGCGCATCGCTCGGCAAGGCGCGCAAGTTGGTATAGCCTGTGTTTGCAATCGTGCGTTGGGTTGCGGCGACTGCCAGGAGATTGCTATCAACCAGATCAACCTGTGTGGCCCCCATAACCGCAGCCGCTAGCCCAATGGCCCCCCAGCCACAACCAATGTCAAGTACTCGCTCGGTTGACTGAACCTTGAGATGCTGCAACAACAACGCTGTGCCAGCATCCAGGTGGTCGAATGAAAATACGCCGGGAAGACTGCTGATGGTCAGTCGTTGCCCAGCGATTGCGGTGCTGAACTCGGTGAAGGTGCCAGGGGCAATGCCTGGTTCGGTAGCCCAGGTTGGTAACTGGCTGGTTGGCCCTTTGGTCGCCACGGCAATCCGATTGTGGTCCCGATAGGCCAGGGTTGTTGTTTGTTGAAAGAGCGCGCGGGCATCGCTGATTAGCGCCTCAATCCCTTCGGCCTTTGGCCCAGCGAGATAGAGTTGGCCCCCTGGTCTGAGGGCGGCATGGGCGATAGCCAGCCAGCGGCGGGCAAACTTTCGGCCACTGGGGGCTTCAAGTACCACTATGTCAAAGCTCGCTGTAGGGAGCGGTGCAGGGTCTGCAATGACAGTAGCATTCGTGATCTTGTTGGTCGCCAGCGTTTGTTGGGCCATGGTGGTCGCAGTGTAATTGGCATCAAGCAGCGTGATCTGGCCTTGCGGGATGCTCTGGGCCAGCGCTACCCCCAACGCACCGTGTCCACAGCCGAGGTGAAGAATCTGCGCTGCTGGATCAGGCGTTATCGATTCCGCTAATAAGTGTACGGCTGGACTGATGCGATCCCAGTTTGGGAATCCTGGCTTGCTGACAATCTGGAGTGGTCGCCCTCGTAGCATGGCGTTAAACGGCGTGACGCGATAGTAGGGGTGATCATTGATCGGTGGCATAGACATCGTATTCCTCAGTAAAGACAGTACCGGGAGCTGATCCATTTATTTGATGCTAACACGTATCTGCAAGTATACTTGCTGCCATTCTTCTGCCCTGCTACCTCGTTTAGCGGGGCAGTTGGCACTGATGCACGGAAGGGACAACGCCAATGACGAGCGTGCCAGAACACGATCTGCGAGATCGACAACTTGATGAAACACTCCTGGCCCCAGCGGCAGGGAATGGCAAGCAGTATTCGGTCTGGACAATTGGTTGCCAGATGAACGAGTCAGAATCGGCCCAGGTAGGCGCTGCCCTGGAAATGGCCGGGTATCGGCGTGCGCCAGATGAGCGCGAGGCCGATATTATTGTGCTCAACTCCTGTGTTGTCCGCAACTCAGCAGAACAGAAAGTGGTGGGGAAGCTGGGGGCGTTGCAACAGTTGAAGCGCCAAAATCCTGAGCTGAAGATTGCGCTGACTGGCTGCATGGTAACGGGCCAGGAAGCCCAGCTGACCAAGCAGTTCCCGCACGTTGACCTGTTCTTCCGCCCTTCGGCTGTCGAGCGCCTGATCCAGATTGTCCCTGAGCTTGCCGACGTGGAAGATGATCTGGCGGAGTTGCCACACTACTACGGCGCTGATGAGCAGCAAGGGAGTGTGACCGCCTATATGCCGATCATCTTCGGCTGCAACTACGTTTGTTCCTACTGCATCATTCCGTATCGGCGTGGCAAGGAACGTAGTCGACCGCTGCAATCGGTCGTTGGCGAAGCGTGGATGCTCGGCAAGCGTGGCGTGCGCGAAGTCACGTTGCTTGGGCAGACCGTCAACGCCTATGGGCATGACTTGCCCGGTACGCCAGACCTGGCTGACTTGCTCACGGCGGTGAATGAGGTGGAAGAGATCGAGCGGATTCGTTTCCTGACCTCGCACCCCCAGAAATTTACGACGAAGCTGATTCGGGCAATCGCCGATTTACCACACGTCTGTGAGCATATCAATCTGCCCGTGCAGGCTGGACACGACTACACGTTGCAGCGCATGCGGCGGAATTACACCACCGATGATTATCGGCGGGTGATTCATGAGATTCGGGAGACGATCCCGAATGTCACGATTGCTACCGATATTATCGTCGGATTTGCTGGGGAAACCGCAGAACATTTCCAGGGTACGCTCGATCTGCTAGCGGAGCTTGAGCTTGATGTGGTCCACGTAGCGATGTATTCGCCACGGCCCAAGACGATTTCGAGCCGCTGGGATGATGATGTTCCCCAGGAGGAAAAGCATCGGCGGCATCAGGCTGTAGAAGCGTTGCAAGAAGAAATTGCCACGCGGAAGAAAGCCGCGCTATTGGGTGGGGTTCACGAACTGCTGGTTGATGGGCAGCAGAAAGGCCGCTGGCGGGGCCGCACACGCGGGAATCAGCTGGTCTTCTTTGAGGCACCAGGTACCGAGCGCGATTGGGTGGGTAAACTGGTTGATGTTCGGGTTACCGAAACCCATCCGTGGCACGCCATTGGCGAGCCAATCGCCGGCACAGCGCACTAAGCAGGGAGTTTCACGGATCAGCGGATTGGGCACTTGAAGACGAGGGACGGATGACCGCATTCAGTATTGAGGAACAGTCGAAGCGCAAGCGGCAACAGTTGCAACAGGCGCAGCAACTGGCGGCTAATGGTGATTGGCAGGCGGCTGTCGAGCTCAACCGCGAGATAGTTGAGGCCACGCCCAACGATATTCAGGCCCATAATCGCCTGGGAAAAGCGTTGTCAGAGCTTGGGCGTTACAGCGATGCGCACGCTAGCTATACACGGGCGCTAGAACTTGACCCAACGAATCAAATTGCCCAGCGCAATTTGCAGCGTTTGGAACCACTAAAAGACCGCGAGGCCGAGGGTGGGGCGGGCGAACGCCGCCGCACGCAGGCTCGGCATTCGATGTTCATTGAAGAGATTGGCAAGGCGAGCCTGACTGAGTTGACGAACCTTGGCGATGCAGCCACGTTGGCCCAGATGACCTCTGGTGATCATGTGGAGTTGCGCTCGGAAGGGAAGTATCTCGTTATTTATAGCGAGGATGGCCTGCGCTTAGGACAGGTGGGCCTGCGGCTCTCGCAACGGTTGATTAAGCTGATTGAAGGTGGGAATCGCTATAGTGCGGCGGTGACCGCAGTGGAACCGGGGTTGTTGCGCGTTATCATTCGGGAGACATATCAGCACCCGTCGCAGGCTGGGCGTCTGTCGTTTCCGGCTGATACAGCGAAGCCATCGGCCCCGCGTGCGTATACGCGGGCTACTGAGCGACTCTATGCTACCGATGATCAAGATTTCCTCAACGATGATGACGAAGTTGAGGAAACGGAAGATACTGACAACGACGAAGAAGAAGAATTCACCGATAGCGACGATCCCCAGGTTGTCGACGATACCGACGACGAGCAGCCCGACTAGCACAGACTCAACCCTGAACAAAAGCACCAGGGTGGCGGAGCAATAACGCTCCGCCACCCTGGTGCTTTGTCTTTTCGCTATTGCGTAACGTTAGCGTAACACCATCAAGGTCGCGACCAGCGCCACCAGCAGGATGCCCGCAACAATCACCAGGCGAATCAGATCCGCGCGGATATAGGCATATTCTTGCTCGCGGGAGAGAAAGGCCTGCCGCCGGGGGATTGCCACAGTTCTACTAGGCTCAGGGCTTAATCGCGTGGTCTCAGCCTCCGCCGTGGTCAGCGAGCGTGTACTTGTTTGCCCCATCGCTTGCTGGGCAGCCAGCGCTTTCAGTTGTGCGCGATTCACCCCTTTACGGCGGGATGTTGGCGCTTGTGCTGCTACTTTGCGTGCCACCGATTCCCCTTGTTCCTTATTCCAGCGCGGATATTAGCGCCAGTCGTCAACCCAATACTTCGCCTCAACTGGTTCTGGTTTTCCGCCGCCAGTTGCTTTGGCTGTGCCTTGCTCTGGTGTCTGTGGCAAATCGTTGTAGATTCCCAAGTCATAGGCGTGTTCATCAACGATTGCCTGTGGTGACCATTTCGTTAGCATCGTCACCACGATTAATGCTACAGCAATGATGCTGAGATCGTCGAGTTGCCCAATTCCCAATGCAATATCGGGAATCAGGTCGATTGGTGAAAAGAGGTAGATTGCGGCCCCAGCGGGTAGGAGCCACTTGGGAAATGCGGGAACACGAGGATCGCGCAGTAACCGCCAACCTAACCGTAGGCGGTCAATAACGCCGAGATCTACTTTGCCGAGAGTTCGTTGCCGTGCCATGGTTGCACTCCTTTGGAGCGTTCGTGCTTGACAGTATACCGATCGCTACTCTCCCTGTGCAAAGATGGTGCCATAGTCAGGAGATGCCAACGGTATATACGAAACAGTAGCACCAATGGATACACGATCACGGTCGTTGTATATGCCCCAACCACGGCCCGCGCTTTAGTCGCGTCCGGCAGCGATATTCGAGAAGGCCGCGATGCCTGGGTAATAGGCAGCGTTCCCCAGTTCTTCTTCGATCCGTAGTAAACGGTTGTATTTTTCGACGCGATCCATGCGGGTCGGTGCGCCAGTCTTGATCTGTCCGGCATTGGTGGCAACCGCCAGATCAGCGATAGTCGTGTCGCACGTTTCACCACTGCGGTGGGAGATGACCGCCGTATAGCCAGCGCGCTGCGCCATCGCGATCGCGTCCAGCGTTTCAGTCAAGGTGCCGATCTGGTTGACCTTGATCAGGATCGAGTTGCCGATGCCCCGGACGATCCCAAGCGCCAGTCGCTCGGTGTTGGTGACAAAGAGATCGTCGCCGACCAACTGCGTGGTACTCCCGATCCGCTCGGTCAAGCTGCGCCAGGTGTCCCAGTCATCTTCAGCAAGGCCATCTTCAATCGAGATAATCGGAAATTCGCGGGTCCATTCAGCATAGAGGTCGATCATCTCTGCGCCGGTGCGGGTGGTGCCTTCGCCTTTGAGGATATATTTCCCCCCTTCGTAGAACTCGGTTGAAGCGGGGTCGAGTGCAATGCTGATCTGGTCACCGGGCTTGTAGCCCGCCTTTTCGATTGCCGCCACGATCAACTCCAGGGCCTCGCGGTTCGAGGTGAGGCTAGGGGCAAAGCCACCTTCATCGCCCACCCCAAGTGAGAAGCCGCGCCCGTGGAGGACATCTTTCAGGGCGTGGTAGACCTCGGCTCCCCAACGTAAACCTTCGCGGAAGCTCGATGCGCCAACGGGCATCACCATAAACTCTTGCATATCGACGCTGGAGCCTTCGGCGTGTTTGCCGCCATTGAGGATATTCATCATTGGGACGGGGAGGGTGCGGCCCTGCAAGCCACCAATGTACCGATAGAGGGGGACGAAGTTTGATTCCGCAGCGGCCACCGCTGCGGCCAGGGAGATGCCAAGGATCCCGTTCGCCCCCAAGCGGCCCTTGTTGGGGGTGCCGTCTAACTCGATCATGGCGGTATCCAGGCCACGTTGGTCGGTGGCATCGAGCCCCACCACATTCTCGGCCAGTTCGCCATTCACAAAATCAACGGCCTTGCTGACCCCTTTGCCACCATAGCGCTTCTTGTCGCCATCGCGTAACTCAACCGCTTCGTGAGCGCCAGTCGATGCGCCAGAAGGGACAGCCGCCCGCCCGCGTGAGCCATCTTCAAGGATTACATCGACTTCTACTGTGGGGTTTCCGCGGGAATCGAGTATTTCGCGGCCATGTACGCCGACAATGACAGCCATCTGTTCCTCACTTCCTGCATCATTCACACACTTCGTCTATTCGAAGTGAATAGCGCGATTATGGGTGAGAGCAGGCCTGATCGGCAAACTGTTCGTTCTGGTTGGCTGGATGATGGTCGACATAGTCTGCCAGCGACAGGCCATTGCTGATCGGCTACTATGGACAGACCAATGGGTGTCGTGATCGGTGGATACTGGCGACAGGCGAGGGAGGCGAACGATGACCGAGCGGATTGTGCCGATTGAGTGTCGTTATGATACGAATGGGCGGGTACAAGTTTATTATATTGCTGGCCCTGAGCCAACCCTGATCGATACAGGCGGTGCAAACCATCCAGCAGATGTGATCCACCCTGCCCTCCGGGCGCAGGGGAGCGACCTGGATCAGATCAGGACGATCATCAATACACACGGGCATTGGGATCATGCTGGTGGGAACGCTGCGGTTATCGATAGCTCTGGCGCAAAGGTGCTGATTCATAAGGATGGTGCGCCGTTATTGCTTGATCATCAGCAGCATCTCGATGGGTATTTCACTGATACCCCACGGTTTCTCGAACTACCAGCCCTTGAAGCCGACTTACGGGCGAATTTCCCCACCGTCTTTGGCCCCGAGCATACGCCTGATCGGCTACTGCACGATGGCGAGTTGATCGATCTTGGGGCGGGGATGACCTTGCAAGTGATCCATGTGCCGGGGCATTCGACAGATGCCATCGCCTTGTGGTGGGAGCAGGAAGGCGTACTGTTCTCGGGCGATGCAGCCCAGGGCGCGGGATCGCGCCCCGGAGGTGCGCCACTCTACTTCGCGTCGATTGCCCAGGCCCGCCAGAGTATTGCCCGTTTGCGCGAGATTCCCTTTCGCACGTTGCATACGTCGCACTTTTTCGGCCGCCTGAGTACTCCAGAGCGGATTGCCGTCTATAACGGTGATGATGGTCGGGCCTTCCTGAGTGAAAGCCTGGAAGCAATCGATTTGCTTGAAGATGCCCTGCGGAGAACGATGCAGGCCCATCCCGACTTTACCTTCCCCCAGTTGGCGCAAGCCGTGCTGGAACCATTGCTGGCGAGCGGGCGCTGGGATCTGGTGCCAGATCCGTTGACTGGCGTCCCAGGCAATCTGGCTCCCACCTTGTATCACCTCTGGCAGGATCTGGGGACAGCGTAGTTTTTGGCTACGCCGCCCCGCTATTTGCTACGACTGTAGCTGGGTGAGGAGGCCGCCTGCGGCGAGAAGCGCCATATAGCGTACCAGGGCTTCGGTATCACGGCGACCAGTTTCGCCCTCAACCAGATCGGCGACTTCTTGGAGGGTGCGGTGCCCATCAACCCAGAACAAGGCGACACTACTCAGGTGTCGGCCTCCAGGCCGCCGCATCAGGGCGCGTTCTTCTTCCTGGTCTGCCGCTGAGAGGTTACGCGCCCCCCAATGGGTACCAGGCGGCCCTGGCACGGTGCGGCGGTAGATGAAGTTGGCGGCTTGCTCCTCCCAGGTTGGATCGATGGTATCGGCAACAGGATCGTTATCGGCAGTGGTGTATTTGAAACTCCAGGCGGCGGCAGCCTTGGCGTGGGCTACCTCGGCAGCGGTAAAGGCGGTGGCCTGATCGCGCAGGGCGGCGAGGTGCTTGGGGGTCTTGCCCAAACGCTGTACCGCTTCCAGGCTTTCGAGGTGTCGGTCGAGCAGGTAGCGACTCTGGCGGTCGAGCCAGTCGGCCCTCGCGCTGGCGGGTGGGGTCGCCAATGCGCGGGGCAATCCTTGGCGGTAGCTTAGGCTAAGCTCGTTGAGGAGCCAATGGGCTGCTGGGCCGCCAGCGTTCGCCACGGCATAGGCATAGGTTGCGGCAAGTACTCCTGCGCGCCGCAGCATGGCCGGATCAACTTTGTCAATCGTATCGGAACTGGTGTGGTAGAACTTATCCGGCCACTGGATCAACATCGGGCAGGGGATGCCCACGGTTGGATCGGCGAAGAGGAGATGGTCGCTGCCGCCCGCAAACGGGGAGATCGCCCACTTAAATAATGCGTATGACCCGGTGCCACCTGACCGTTGCGATTCGCCCGTGGCGAGTGTCGTCATGATGGCGGCAAAGAGATCGCCAGCGAAACCAGCCCCAGCCGCTGGCGGACGCTCGGCGACCATTGGCCCGCCACAAAGCGCTTGGTTTTCGCCAACCATATCTAAGTTCAGGGCGGCGACGGTTTTGGGAATGCGGTCGGGGTTGGTCGCCAGATAGCAGTAGGTGCCAGTGAATTCAGGGGGCATCAGGATGCGGATGCTCCGGCGCGGGCGCGGCAATTCGCCAGTACTGATCAGTCGTTGCAGCGTGCAGGCTACTTCAATCGCGGTTGCACCACCAGAGGCGTTGTCATTTGCCGAAGGCTGAGGATGGCAAAGGTGGGAGACGACCACCACTTCTTCATCGGTATCGCCATTGCCGGGGATCACTGCGGAGATAACCTCGATCTCTCCATCGTATAGTTCGGCATCGATCATAGCGCGGGCGCGTAGTGGGGCTTTGGCCGCCCGCAAGGTACGGCGTAGTTGATCGCCAGCGCGTGGAGTGAGAACAAAGCCAAACCGTTTGGTTTGGGCCGCGTCATTCCACCAGAATGAGGTGTATTGGAGGGTGTCGGGAAGATCATACCGTTCGCGGAGGCCAGGGATTTCCGCCAGCCGATCGGTGATCACTCCCGCTGCGCCGAATTGCTCGACGGCGAGGCTGTGAACGCGCGCAGCATCACCGCCAGTGAACACGATTTTGTCGCGCACATCGATCGCGGCATACTCTGCGGCGGTTTCACCGTTTTCTAGCAGGACAATCTCTGCTTCGATCCCCTCTGGCGGCGTGCCAAGGCTACGTTGCACCAGGGAGAGCTTGTGTTCACTATAGTCAGCGAGCAGTTGCACCGAGCCATCTGGCAGCAATAATTGTAACGTGGCCGAGCGGCAATCCCACTCCTGAAATTGTTGACTGGCCCAAAACGTTGCTGCGAAATTTGCTGGATAGCGCAAGATTTCCGTTTCAACACCAGCGCCACGCAAGATGGCGGCACAGGCGTTGGCTGCGTTGCGATAGCCCGGACTGGCCTGGATACGGTGATGCCGAATAATCTCCTGCACCGTATCAAAGGTGCGCGTACCAGAAATGCCAAGATGGGGATTATTGAGCACCTGTAACGCCTCGAAGTACATTGCTTACTCCTTGTCTGCCACCTCGCCACAATAATGGTGAGAAGGTTGTACCATCTTTGCGAGCCCCTGTCATTTTGATGAGTACTAATCTCCTAAACTGCGCTGCCAGGTTGGCAAGATTAAATGCAGGTAAAATCAGCAAAAACCAGGTTAACAAACTGATCAGCGTATGAGCTACGTACGAACAAGTCGTTCGTACGTAGTGTCTGGTCACCAAGAGTGGCGAAATGCTTGAAGATTTGGGCGAACATACTATTCGTGCATCGTGTAGCAAGCGGGGAAGAATGTTGCTCTCTGACGTGTCATGGTGGCACAATTGATGAAGAAAGATTGAGTTTGCCCCTGTTCAGTGGGAAAGGGCTATGGTAGTATAGGGGCGAAGTTCGCCAAGACTGTTCGGACAGCGCGGGCCGCCCGGAGAAATTTTCTCCTCCCACCCTGTTCACACAGTGATTGGGATCCGCTGGAACGTCAAATATTGAATTAAGGATGCACGCTGTGACACAGCACAAGTGTGGAACGTGCCGCTTCTATATTGAAGCAGGAACGCAACACGGCTCGTGCGGGAATCCCGCCAACCCGCGTCGTGATGCGGTCGCTCTCCTCCGGCCCAATGAACTTGGTTGTCGAGCAGGGTGGGGCAAAGATTACTGGGTTGATGGTACACAAGCTGCCGCTGATCCTGACCAGCCGGGCAGTTCCACTGAAATTGATGCAGAAGTCACAAAACCAATTCCACAAGTAGCCATCGCACCGCCAATGCCGCTGCCGGGTACCGCCATGCGTCGCAATGCATCTGGCACAGCCGTACAAGGCCTTGGGGTTGCTAACGAGGCGGATATGGAGGGTGGGGTGAAGCGTGATCTGACGATGCAGGGCCATCCTGAGCTTAATGAGCAGGGGATCCCCATTCGCAATACCGCCAAGCGCTCATCAGTAGCCGAAGCGCATCGCCGCGCCCTGGCGCGGCGGGTTAAGGAACAGAAACTGAAGGAAGAACGAGACAGCCTGCGCGAGGTAAGCGCACCAGTCTCGACCGCGGCGTTTATCCCCGAGCCAATCAACCCTGCGCCAAGGCCAACGCCGGCGCCAGTCGTTCCTACTGCCTTCACTGCCCCAGCACAGCCGCTGCCTGATCTCCCCGTGAAAACAGGATTTCCCGCTGTACCGTTTGCTGCTCAGCACGAACTTTTGCCGAAGGTGGAACCATCCGCACCAATGATGCCCAAGGCCAGTGAACCCCCCGAGCCAGCCCGCGAATCGGTAGCACCGCCCGAGCAGGCCGTTGACCGGGTCATTGATACAACAGCCCAGGAATCCAAGCGTGTTTTGCACTTACAGGCAGAACCGCCAGCACCACTTCCAGAGGAAGAAACTCCCACACTTCCTGTCCAGGCGAAGAAGGAGCCAGCGGCAATGGATCAGTCAGAAGAACGGATGACTCCGGCAGATGATCCTGAGAAGAAGTCGACACGCTACTGGGATGCGCCATCAACGGCAACCCCCTATCGGCGCATTGATCCACCTGCCCCACGCGATAACCAGCGCCCGGTAAACGAGGTCGGGCGTCCGCGAGCAGAAGCGCCTGCCGCCTCTTCTGAGCGTATGCAGCGTTCAATTCGCACGATGGCTGAATCACGGCGGGCTGCCCTGCCAACGCGCACAGCGCCCGAACCCCCAGCCGCTGAGCCAACGACGCAACCAACACCACCTACTGCCAGCGCAGTGACCGAGCCGATCACGCCACCTGCGCCCGTTGTTGTCCCACCACGGGAGATTGACGAGGCGCTATTGCGGCAATTGGAAACGAATTGGCGCACGAGCGAGCTAACTGCACGACCCGAACAGCGCTGTGGCACTTGTCGCTATTTCCGCCCAACCGCTGGCACGCAGGGTACGTGTGGATGTACCTTTACCCAGGTTGCTGGGCGACCAGTTGAGCCAGGGGAGTTGGCTTGTCTGAGCGGACTTGGTACCTGGTGGGCCGCCGCCGATAATGGCTGGTTGGAATCGACCGAGCGGCGGCCACGTCGGGCTACCCCGTTACTTGATGCTCTGCAACGTGAATATGAGGAAGAGTTGGCACGGCTGGCACCAGAACGGCGGACTGCGCGATAATCCGTTCGTCTCGACAATCGTTGGCAGACTGTGGTAGGCTGCTGTTTGCAAAACGGGGACCTACCAATTGGGGATGGGACAAAGCGACGCATGTCAGGATTTGGGGACTCATTTCGACACGCTCGGTCAAATAAAGGCGTGACGCTCGGCGAAGTCGAGCGTGCCATTCGGATCCCGCGCAAATATCTCCGTGCCCTGGAAGATGAAGATTTCACTGCATTGCCCGAAGGGGTCTATGCGCGGGGGATTGTGCGCAACTATGCCCAATATCTGCACCTGGATCCCGATGACGCGATTAATTACTTTGAAGAATTGCGTGGCGGGATCAGCAAGGGCTATAAAGTTGTCCCGGCCGTTCGCCCAATGGAAGTTCCTTCACACTGGGCCCCGAACTTTGCGATGATCGCCTTTGTAATGGTGATCTCGGCAGTGATCTTTGCCTGGCTCTACAGTGCCTTCTTCGCTGCTTCTGATAACCGCATTGCCACGCCATCGCCGGCACAGCCTACACCGACCCAGATTGATGTCAGCGCGGCGATTCTGGCCCTTACTCCCACGGCAACACGTCCGCCTGAACCAACAGCTACGCCTGCACCCCCGCCCCCAACGACTGCGCCATCCGCTCCGCCACCTGCTCAACAGGCCGCCCCCAGTGCGCGACAGGTCGTGGCACCTGCCGTACCAGCGGCATCCAGCCAACCGCCCCCACCAGTAGCGAGTGCAACAATCCATGCCGTAACGATTCAGGCGTTGGAGAATGCCTGGGTGACCGTTACTGTAGATGGGGTAGTGGTCTTCAATGCCGAAATGGCTGCCGAAGATTCACTAAACTTTGAGGGAAAATCGATCACGATTGAGTCTGGTCGGGCTCCTTCGATTTTCCTCTATGTTGATGGCGCAGAATATGGTTACCTGAGTACCACAGATGCGTCAGCGATATTGACGATTCCCTAGTCACGGCCAACGCAATCCTCATCCACTGGAAACATCTTGTCAGGCTGAGTTGATTTAAACTCAGTTTTTCTTATGGTTAGCCAAGCTCAACATAGACCGATTCCACAATCCGGGCGAGCGCTTGGCGCACTGTGGCAGTATCGGCATCACGCACGATGATATAGCCTTCACCTTCGTAGCTGGGGGATGGCACCTGCCCAACGGTTGGTAACTTGCGGTCAGTGATCAGGTGGCCGACTTCACGTTCAACCGTATCAAGACCATAAACCGCACGAACTACCCCGGTGCCCTGACCGCGTAGAAACGCTGCGCCCACAGCGTAACGTCGTTCTGGAACGGCAAACTCATCGTAGACGAGCAGACGTGACCAGGCGTCGAGGCTATCGAAGTCGTGAGCGCGGGAGATCAGCGTGGTGATTTGCGCCCCTGGCGGGCGAGCCGCTACCTCGGAGATGGCAATTGAGCCATCAGTGCGCCGGAACCATTCGAGGTGACTCAGCCCTGTTTGCATCCCTAATGTTTTGAGCGTGCCAAAAGCTGCCGTGCGAATAGCATCATAGCGGGGGTCGTCGACTTCACGCGGCAGTAAGACTGCCCATTGAATCCAACGATTACGCATGGCATCGAGAGGACTGGGAAGATAGTGGGTCAGTGAATAGAAGACTGGTTGCCCCGCAATTGTCCAGGTATCGAATGAGTGTTCCTCACCAGTAATGAACTCTTCCAGCAGCGCTTCCTGCCCCGGTTGCAGGTTGATCGCGGCCAGTGCCTGACTCAGGTCGGCGGCATTATCGGCGCGGTAGGTGGCCTGGGCTCCTGCGCCATCAGGCGGCTTAATCACCAAGGGGAAGCCGATTTCATCGGCGAATTGCATAGCCTCGGCCAGATTCGTGACCAGGCGATGTCGGGCACAGGGCAACCCTGCTGCCCGGAGCAGCGTCTTCATCCTGGCTTTGTCCCGAAAGTTCTTGGCGACTTCGGCACTCATGCCGACAATGCCCAACTTTTCACGAACTTCCGCCACCTGAACCTGAATTTGCTCGGTGGCACTGAACAGGCGGTCGATTCGGCCAAATTGCGCTTGTAGCGCCTCTACCCCAGCCAGCAGATCAGCGGTGGAGAGAATATCGTTCACTCGCCAATGCCCAACCAGTCGGGCGCTGGCCGCTAGCGGCATCTCCTCCTGTGGTGCCTGACTGACGATGGCGAGCCGTACGCCTTCCAGGTTAAGTAGAGCGTCGATATTGGCGTTGGCATTGTCAGAGAAGAACGGTGTGGCGTAGACAACGAATGGCATAGTCTCCTCCTAACCGCTGATCCGCGTGTGTCGTGCTGGGCCTAGGGGAAAACCTCGGCAATGAGCAGATCGTCCAGCGTTTCGCGGCGACGCGTCAGGCGTACCTCGCCCTGATGAATAAAGATGACCGCCGGGCGATAGGCCAGGTTATAGTTTGAGGACATGGCGAGATTGTAGGCACCAGAAGCAGGCAGGGCGAGGAGGTCGCCCGGTACCACTGCGGGCAGGGCGATCTCGCGAATCAACAGGTCGCCCGATTCGCAGTATTTGCCCACAACCCGACTGCTCAGCGCGCCAGCAGCTGGTGACCCTGGCGCGACGTGAAACTGGGGTGAAGGGCGATTAGCAATCGCGGCAGTATATTCTGCTTCGTACAAGGCTGGGCGGATATTGTCACTCATGCCACCATCAACGGCGACATAGCGCCGCACACCAGGGATTTCCTTTACCGAGCCAACAGTATAGAGCGCCACACCAGCTTGCCCCACCAGTGCCCTGCCTGGCTCGATCCAGGTGCGCGGGGCTGGCAGGCCGACCTCGGCGGCGCAGTCGCGCAGGGCCGAACCAATGACCGTGGCGATCTCATCGGGGCTTGGTTGGCGGTCTTGATCTTCTGGGGTGTAGGAAATTGCCATCCCCCCACCAGGGCTGATTTCGGCAGGAATAAAGCCGTGCCGGTCATGCATGGTGGCAGCAAAACGGAAAAGGGAAACAACGGCTTCCCGATACGGCTCTAGCTCAAAGATGTGCGCCCCGATATGGCAGTGGTAGCCCAGCAGCTCAGTCGCTTCAGCCTGCAGTGCCCGTACTACCGCTTGCTCGGCCTGATCGTCGATTGTCGGAAAGCCGAACTTGGAATCGACCACCCCGGTCAGGCGATATTCGTGGGTGTGGGCCCCAACACCTGGATTGAGCCGCAAGATGATTGGGACGCGGCGATCAAGCTCGGTGCCGAGCGCAATAATTCGATCAAGCTCCAGCGCATTGTCCACAACAATCCGCCCGACGCCCGCGGCAATGGCGAGGCGTAGCTCTTCGACCGTCTTATTGTTGCCGTGGTAGACGACGCGCTCGGCGGGAAAATCACAGCGGAGCGCCAGACTCAGTTCGCCGCCCGAGCAGAGGTCGAGCCAGACAGCTTCTTCACGCAAAATCTTCAAGATCGCTGGACTAAGGTAGGTCTTCCCCGCATAGACGACTGCGGAGTCGGGGTAATGCTGATCGAAGGCGGTACGAAAGGCACGACAGCAGTGGCGAATTGTGGCTTCATCGTAGATATAGAGGGGCGTGCCATAGTCACGGGCCAGTTCGGTCAGGTCAACCCCATCAATTGCCAGATGCCCTGCACTATTGATTGCTGTTGTGATTGGCCATAGCACTTTCTGCTGATCCTTTCGTTTCTTGCCAGTACACCACTTGTCGTGGGTTTTGCGGGGTGGCGCTTCATTTCTGGCACCATTATAGCGGTAAGAGGAGTATTGCCGAAGGGTTGTCATAAAGACGAAAACAACCTTGACAATCGCGATGTCAACTGCTATGCTATACCCTGTTAGCACTCGGCAGGCGAGAGTGCTAACAGGAAGGCAAGGGTTGTGCAACGGCTAACGCTACGGCAGGAGCAATTGCTCCGGCTGATTATTCATGAATATATCAGTGCGCGGAAAGCGGTTGGCTCAAAGGCGTTAGTTGAGCATTACCAGTTACCGTTTAGCTCGGCCACCATTCGTAATGAGATGGCTGAGTTGGAGCGGGCGGGGTTGATCAACCAACCACATACCTCGGCTGGGCGGGTGCCAACAGATAGTGGGTATCGCTATTATGTTGAGCATCTGATCGGTGAGCCACGGTTGGCCCCCTCGGAGCAGATGATGATCCGTCATCAATTCCGGCAGGTGGAGGCCCAACTCGAAGGCTGGATGCAACTGGCGGTCACCTTACTCGCTCGCAACACTGGCAACGTCTCGGTCGTCACGACGCCGCGAGCCAAAGTATCCGTTGCTCGCGTCAAACATTTTGAGCTGATCAGTATCCAGGAGCACGTGATCTTACTAGTGCTGGTGACGCAAGAGAGCGGCGTGAAGCAATCGTTCTTGCACTGGCACGAAGAGGTTGCCCAGGCGGATCTGCGCCTGATTAGTGATACCTGTAATGCCCGGTTTAAGGGATTGAGCGCGGCAGAGATCGATCTGCTGAGTGAAGACGAAACGGGGCTGGGTCGCTTGGTGGCCGAGCAACTGAGCGAACGACTGCGCGAACTTGACAACGCCACCTCGCTCGATTTGCAGCACGCGGGGCTAGAACACGCGCTGTTGCAGCCAGAGTTTGCTGGTGGGCAGGCTGCCGGGGAAATTGTCGAATTGCTTGGTAATGGTGGCTTTCTCAGCGCGCTGTTACCACAGGTGCAGCCTGATTCTCCAGACGATGTGCAGGTATTCATTGGCTCGGAAAATAGCGCTGATGCCCTGCAACAATATGGCATCGTTATTGCCACCTACGGCGTGCGTCGTGAGGTAATCGGCCTGATTGGTGTGCTGGGACCACGGCGGATGCCCTATGAGCGGTCAATTGGCTCGGTGCGCTACATGGCTGGCTTGATGAGTGATCTCGTTGGTCGCTTCTACTATACAGGCGACTACGCTGAGGAATAAAATATCCTGACGAGCAGTATGTAGGAAGAGAGGGACAATGGGCAAACAAGACAAAGAACGAACAACGACTAATCCGGCAACCGACTTGCCGGATGATGCAGTAACTACGGAGACAGAGGCTACTGCTGCTGATCTGGTTGAAGAATGGCAGCACAAGGCTGCCGATTTTGAAGACCGCTGGAAGCGAGCAGCAGCCGAGTTTCAGAACTATCGGCGGCGTACAGAAGGTGAACGGAGCGAAATGCTCCGCAGCGCTAATGGCAACTTGATCAAAGAATTGCTACCAGTATTAGATGATCTGGAGCGAGCGTTGATCAATGCGCCAACTGACGCGGCAGAGAGTAAATGGGTCGAAGGAACTCGTCTGGTGGAGCGGAAGTTTCGTGGCATTATGGAGCGGCAAGGCCTGACCCCGATTGAAGCGCTTGGGAAGCCCTTCGATCCGGCGATTCACGAAGCAGTTGGTGGCACTGGTACCCACGTTACCGAGGAATACCAGCGCGGGTATACCTTACATGGTCGTACCTTACGTCCGGCAATGGTCCTCGTTGGTGATCCCCCGGCTGATCCCGATACCCTCTGAGTACGCAAATCCCTGAGAGCGACAGAATCTTGACTATTGATGGAGGAACAACAACTATGGCACGCGCAATTGGTATTGACCTAGGCACTACGAATTCGGTCGTTTCGGTGATCGAAGGTGGCGAACCAACGGTAATTCCGAATGCCGAGGGTGAACGACTCACCCCGTCAGTGGTGGCAATCAGCCCATCTGGCGAACGATTGGTCGGGCGACTGGCGCGGCGGCAGGCCGTGACCAACCCCGAAAATACGATCTTCTCGATCAAACGGTTCATGGGGCGTAAGTTCACTGATCCCGATGTGCAACGCGACATCAAACTGGTTCCGTACAAGGTCAGCGCCGCGCCGAATGGCGATGTCCAGGTGACGCTTGGCGGGAAGACCTATTCGCCGCCAGAAGTCTCGGCGATGATCCTGCAAAAGTTGAAGGCTGATGCTGAAGCCTACCTTGGTGAGAAAG
>JBDHWF010000023.1:0-35306 GCA_039810045.1 Chloroflexia bacterium | reverse complement strand
GGCCTGCCGAGTACGTTACAGAAGATCGGCCAGCGCTTATCCCCAGTTGCTCCGATAGTTACCCAGCCATCACTGGTGCGATAGGCACCGTATGGCGCGTTGATTGGGTGATGATTCCCCGCTGGTGGTGGCACCCCGGCCCCATTGAGGACGCGCACCGCCTGAAAGCCCATTGTGCCGATCATACTCTCCAGTAGCGATGTTTCAACGCGCTGCCCGCGCCCCGTGCGCTCGCGGGCTTGCAACGCGGCCAGGATGCCATAGGCGCCCAGTAGGCCCGTGAGGAGGTCGGCAATGGGGATGCCGACACGGGTTGGTTCGCCACCCTCAAACCCTGTTACTGTCATCAGGCCAGCAAAGCCCTGGATGATATTATCGAGACCGGGGTGTCCGGCAATCGGCCCATCGGCCCCATAGCCCGAGATGGCACAGTAGATAATCCGTGGGTTTTGGGCGGAGATTGTCGCATAGCCAATGTTGAGGGCTTCCATCACCCCAGGCCGGAAGTTCTCGATCACGACATCGGCAGTAGCGGCGAGTTGTTGGAAAATGGCCTGCCCCGCTGGTGTTTTCAGATCAAGCCCAAGCGAGCGTTTATTGCGATTAGCCGAGAGGAAGAAGGCGCTTTCGCCAGTGGTTGCGGGGCCATGCGCGTCGAAGAACGGCGGGCCAGAGGCGCGGCCATCCTCGCCACGCGCAGGGTTTTCTATCTTGATCACATCCGCCCCAAGGTCGCCAAGGTATTGCGCGCAGGTTGGCCCAGCGAGGTGGCGACCAAGATCGAGGACGCGAAGCCCACTGAGGGGCATGGTGGTTGGATCAGGCATGGCGGTACTCCTTTAGCCCAGCAGTGCCAGTAGCGGTATTATTGACCACGCCAAACTGGCTTGCGCTTTTCGAGGAAGGCATTGACGCCCTCCTTGAAGTCGTCGCTCATGTAGGCTTTCAGTATAAGATCTTCGGCGCGCGGTGGGCGGCGGGATTGGGCAATGCGATACACTGCCTCTTTGGTCACTTGGATCGTTAGGGGGGCATTCGCGGCAATCGTTTCGGCCAGCGCTTGCGTATGCGCGCGCAGATCTTCGACTGGGACAACGTCGTTGGCAAGCCCGAGTGTTTGCGCTTCGGTGGCGTTCACCAGCCTGGCGGTATAAATCAACTCTTTCGTTCTGGCTGGGCCAATCAGATCAACCAGGCGGCTATAGTTGCTCATCGCGAGGCAGTTCCCCAACGTGCGGGCGATCGGTACGCCGAACTTCGCTTCGGGGCTACAAATGCGGAGGTCGCAGGCCATCGCGATCGCTGCACCACCTCCAACGGCGTAGCCCTGAATCATCGCAATGGTCGGTCGCGCCACTGATTCGAGTCGCCCAAGCACCCGCTCCATCTTTGCTTCGTAGTCGATCGCGTGTTGTGGGTCAGTAAAGGTGCGGAATTGGGCGATGTCCGTGCCAGCGACGAACGATTTATCGCCAGCTCCACGAAAAACGAGTACCGCCAGGGAGGGATCAGCTTCGGCGGCATCGCAGATCTTAACAATTGCCTCGTACATCGCAAAGGTCATCGCATTGCGCTGTTCAGGGCGATTAAATGTGACCCAACCAACAGCGCCCTGCCGTTCATAGAGGACATCGGGTGTGCCAGTGTCAATCGTGGGTGGAGATTTTTCTGTCATTGGCTGTTCCTTCCAATTGCGTGGTCAGGCTCACTGGCGATTGTGCGGCCAGTATTGCCATTATAGCAATGCCTTGCGCGGGAAGGATGCAATGCCTGTTGCAGCGAGATTCAGCGGTTCAACCCTGAAGCTGCATATCGCAACTGCGGGTTGTCTTGGGCGGTGTAATCTTCTTGCGGTGTTGATGCCAACAAGAGCGACTACCAAGAGGAGCCAGACAACAGGCATTTGTGCAGCGTTGTGGGCGATGAGGGGGGCAACAATGACTGTCTGGTGTTGATGTAAGCCACCTCCTCTTGGTAGTCGTACCGCTACAATAGCGCCCAATCGTTAGCAAATCGTTAGCAAACGGAAGAATATCGGGCTCCCAACGTCAAAGTGAATAAAGCGGCTGGCAAATGCAGCTGGTGGCTAGAGCTGGCAAGGGAACGCTGGTGCGGTGGTGGATACAGTTGCGGTGAGTAAGCGACAGACCAGACGTGCGGGACCGGCTGCAGCGAAACTGGGTGAGCTGGACGAGGGTGAACTCGTGCGGCGGGCGCAGCTTGGCGATGCGGCGGCGTTTGGGGTGTTGATTACCACCTATCAAGAGGTGATTTATCGGCTGGCAGTACGCACTGCTGGCTACGAGGCTGCAGAAGATCTGGCCCAGGTGGCCTTTCTGAAGGCGTGGGAGGCGTTGCCGCGCTTCGCTGGCGATGCTGCGTTCAGTACCTGGCTCTATCGGATTGCGCTGAATAGTTGCTATGACTATTTGCGTAGGTCAGCTAAACAGCGGTTCGAACCGCTTGATGATCTCGCCCTAGCCGTTCCTGATCAGCAGGATGTGGCGGCACAGGTAATTGCCACTGCGGAGGACGCGGAGCGACGGGCCGCACTGGTGGCGGCACTGGCGAAGTTACCTGCTGATGAGCGGGCATTGCTGGCCTTGCGGGTTGGGGAAGGCTGGTCGTATGAACAAATCGCGACCACCTTTGCCATCAATAGTGCCACGGTTGGTACGCGCCTGTTTCGGATTCGGGCCAGGCTCCGGCAACTGGTCAGGCAGCAGTTAGGCGTGGAGGGAGATGATGGCGAGTGAGTGTGTCGCTGCACGCCAATGGCTGAGTGCGCGCCTGGATCAGGTGCCATTGGCTCCTGATGCGGAAGGGCAACTGGCGGCACACCTTGCCACGTGTGCGGCGTGCCGTTCGTTCGCCGAGGAACTGCGCGTGCAGGAACAGGCGGTACGGGAGCTTTGGGTCGTATCGCCTGTACCGCCTGATTTTGCGGCACGAACGATTGCAGCCCTCCCTCCACGGCGCAGGCTTGTGCCGTGGCTGCGCTACGCCAGCGTCGCCGCCGCACTCTTGGTAGCCCTGGTGAGCCTGCTACTGATTGGTGGTGGTGATGTGCGGGCTGGGGTTGATCTGCTGTTGCGGCGCGTCGGGCTGCGTGAGGCACCGCCCCCTGGTTCGCTAGTAACAGTGCCATTGCGCGAGGTGACCTTGGCTGAAGCGCAGCAAGCAGTGCCGTGGGCCGTGCGGTTGCCCGATCCTGTTCCGGCGGGCTATCAACTGACGAGCGTAGCGGTTGGTGCGGGGTATCAGTTTGCCAATGGCCCAACAATTTTCCTGTTCTACACCCGCGCTGGTGCGACCGTGCCGCAACTCGTGATCACGCAGTTTCGTGCCGCTGATTCGTCCACCGTGATTGCTCCGATTGCCCCTGATGCCGGGCAACGGGTGATGGTGGGGACACGCGAGGGCCTATTAATTGAAGGATTGTGGGTTGAACGTGGCGGCGCACAAGTATGGGAGCGTGGCACACTGCTCCGGCTGATTATTGAAGATGAGACGCAGGTGATCCAGTTTGAGGCCGATCCAGCGGCTGGTTGGGATGCGTCCAGGTTAATCGCGCTGGCAGAGCAGCTACGTTGATCTGCCCCTCTCGCGGGCGGTATTGCGGGGCTCGTGACAGGGCAAGCTACGGTAAAGTTGTCTTTCCAACATGATCATGTTGAAGAAATATCCATTAACCCCCTTCCATCTTCTGCATGAACAGTGTATCCTGTGCGGAAGTTAGGCTTGGCGCAGAAAACGAAATGATTCGGTGATTCGTATAAGAGATCATAGGCGAACGAGCAGCGATGACTGGGAGGGGCAGAGATGGGGCAGTCTAGGTGGTTTGGTCATTGGCGGCGATTCGTCGGGTTTGCGGCCATGTTGGCCCTCATCGTCGCGTTGCTGCCCCCCACCGCAACCGCCAGGGCTGCCGATTGGGCCCCGCCTGACGTGGTCTATTTCCCAACAACGCAGCATCAGCTCGCTGAACCATTCCTCTCGTTCTGGCGTGATAATGGCCGGACTGCTTTGATTGGGGAGCCGATCTCTGAGGCGATCACTGCGAACGGGATCACGCTGCAGTACTTCGAGAAAGCCCGCCTAGAACTCCATGGCGATGAGATTATTCGCGGTGCTGTTGGCACTGAGTATCTGCAAGCGCGCAAGATCACGGCGAGCGAACGGCCAAACCGCCCGCGCCTGCTACGTGGTGATGAGTTTGATGAGCCTGCCAGCAATCCTTTCACCCGGTTGTTGACGGTCGCTTTACCAAATGAGCAGGATCATCGCTTCTTTGCGGAAACCGGGCATACACTGAATTCTAGCTTCAAGCTGGCCTGGGAGCAGGGCGGGGTTGCGCGCTATGGCTATCCGCTCAGTGAGGAGTTTGCTGAGGTCAGCCCCATCGATGGGAAGCTCTACACCACCCAGTATTTCGAGCGGGCGCGATTTGAGTATCATCCCGAAGTATCGGCCAATTACAGCGTTGTGCTGACCCCGATTGGCTCGGCAGTTGCGACGCAACAGAAAGTCAACCTAGCGCCAGTGGCGCAGGGCGACCTGCCAGCGTATGAGGAAGCCCTCTTTACTCCGCCAGCGCCAACGGCCAAGCGACCGAGTGGTGCGCCAGGTGGCGCGAAGCTGATCGATGTCAATCTCTCGGCCCAATACCTCACAGCTTTTGAGGGCAGTACGGTGGTTTTCGAGGGGTATGTCAGTAGTGGGCGTGGGGAGAATGTGACGCCCGTTGGCACCTTCACGATCTTCTCCAAGCTCGTATCTGATGATATGCGTGGGGCAGACCCAAACCTGCCCGGTGGTGCATATTTCCAGCCCGATGTACCGTATGTGATGTACTTCGCTGGCGGTGGTTACGCCATTCATGGTGTCTACTGGCACAATAACTTTGGGACACCAATGAGCCACGGTTGTGTGGGCCTACCGGTAGGAAGTTCAAGCTTCCTCTACAACTGGGCACCGATTGGCACAGTGGTCTATATCCACTACTAACGCACGCAACCAGCATCTGCGCGGGTCTTCTGCCGTACGGCAGAAGACCCGCGTTTTGTTTGTAGCGATACTTTCGCCTACTCCAAGCAGCGGTATTGGCCCGGAAATCTGACTGCTCGTAGTACTATGGTACTAAATTACTTGCTTCTATGGTACTTTATCGATATAGTAAATCTGTCATAGACTAGTCAGACAGTCCGACTATTCTCCATCGGATGAGAGATTCGTACCGTTCTCGCTACTCATGAGCCGTCGACTGGATGAACGCGCATGGTCGAAGCGGTAATACGGGGGAACTATGGCGTCCAGACCACGTAGCGTAAAAGCGAGTAAGGCAGCAGATCACGAACTGATCTTTGGCGACTTGGGCCAGGCTGACTGGGTTAATCCCGAGGCTGTTCTGGGTGCGCTCGAGAACGCATCGCCACAGTTACGTGCCCTGTCTGTCGGGGCAGTTGCCCAGATTCAGGCGTTGTTGGAGACACAGCAGAAACTGGTGCAACAGGCTGCTGTCCTTGAAGATCAGGTGACAAAGCTGCTCGCAGAGCGCAGCAAATTACTGGCGCGGATTGCGACCTTGGAAGAACAGGCCCAGGACACGAGCGCGCCCCGCGTGCCAGGCTCCGCAGATCGCCCACCAACACTGCTACGCGCACGATCAACGCGTAATGCCGTTTCGCAAAACACACCACTGGCACAGCCGCTGGCTCATCCACTGGAGCGCTGGCTGGTGCAGACCGCTGCACCAGTGGATGAAGCGGTGTTGCGCACATTGCCGCCTGCAAATACACACGCTGCTGCTGATCTCCCCGCAGATTCAGCCATTGCGGGGCAAGCAGGCGTACCGCTACAGGGTTTTACGTTGATTGCCCAACCGTTTGGGCATTTCAACGATCTGGAGGTGTTTCAGGTGGCGGTACAATCGTTGGTCGGTGTGCAGAATGTGCGGGTGCGGCGCTTTGTGCAAGGTACGCTTGAATTGCGGGCCGATTATGCTGGCACCGATACGTTGATTAATGCTGTGCGCCAGATGGTTGCCGTGGATGTTGCTGAGCAAGAAGCTCCTGACCGAATTATCATTCGCCTTGTCCAAAAGCAAGCGACAGGGACGATGCCCTGCTAGTCAATCGTGCTTAATCCCACTGAGTGCAATACCAATAGGCTACGGCAGAACGTAGCCTATTGCGCTATCTGGTATCCTACAAACACTAGCGGCAACAATCAGGCAGGGAGGAATACCGATGGATCTTGATGGAGCAGTGGCATTAGTCACTGGTGGCACTGGGGGGCTAGGTAGCCGGATTGGTCATGCTCTGGCGCAGGCTGGCTGCCAGGTGGTCGTGGCGTATCATCGCGACGAGGCGGCAGCGACCGCCCTGGCGCAAGAACTGATGGCCTATCATGGACAAAAGGCGCTGGCTGTGGCGACTGATTTGACGACAGGCGATAATGTTGCTGACCTGCTGGCAACGGTCGAGGCCGAGTTTGGGGGGCTGGATATTCTGATCAACAATGCGGCTACAAACCGCTGGATCCCATACCCTGATCTTGATACGCTGACCCCAACGGTCTGGGAGGATATGCTGACGCGAAACCTGACGGTGCCATTTACCCTCAGCCGGGCGGCAGTGCCGCTGCTACGCCAAAGCAAACGGGCGCGGATCGTCAATATTACCTCGGTTGCTGGGATCACACCGACTGGATCGAGCATCGCCTACGCCGTTTCTAAGGCTGGATTAAATCATCTGACGAAATGTTTGGCGGTGGCGTTAGCCCCAGATATTCTGGTCAATGCGGTAGCCCCGGGTCTGATGGAAGGAACGCGGATGACTGCTGCGCTCGACCCTGCGTATGTGGAGCGATCAAAGCAGGGGGCCGCCTTGCAGCGCGCCGCTAGTCGGGATGATGTCGCGGATCAGGTCGTCACGTTCTGCCGCACCGAGAGTATTACCGGGCAAACAATTGTGGTCGATGCTGGACGGGTCTTCCATTAGCATCTGGCAGCACTGGCGCTATATAGTGCGCTATCCTGGCAAGGGGCAGGCCAATGATCAAGCTATTTATTGCTGGTGGGCGTTGGTTCCAGCAGCGTCACCCACACTATACTGCGGAAATTGCTGGGCTTGCGAGTGTCCTGCTGGTCGGTTGGCTGGGGAATGTCGCTGGCTTTGCCTGGCTCACGTCAGGGCGCTTTGCGTTCTGGGGGGCTGGTCTTACTGGCGGGCTGACGTGCGTTCTGGGGCTAGCCTGCTATTGGTGGATCAACTCGACTCAGCCAAGCGCATTAAGGCTTCGCTGGTTGGTGCGTGGCGCGTTGGGGTTGCTCAGCCTCGGTCTGGTTATCGGGGTACTGCTGGCCCCAGCGGCGCCGCCTGCGGCGATTGTCGCGGCAGGCGTGATTGCCTTGGCGATCATGCTTGTGGGTGATCGGGTTTATCGCGCTGTGGTGGCGCTGGTCAGGCAGCGCGTGGTAGCTCAGCAGCAGGAATGGGCTGCACGGCTGCGGGCGGCGCGCCTAACACGGCGAATGCTGGGCTATGCCGCCTATCGGCAGTTGCGGCGCGATGGGGCGTTGCCAGTCCCGAGCCAGTTGCATCCCCACCGCACCTATCTGGTGCCAATGCGGACTACGCCCTCTGGCGCCCGGATTCTGGTCTTGGAAAATGAGCGACCAATTGGCGGCCTCTGCCTGCGTCCACGCCAGCCATTGCCCGACCCTGAAGAAGCCCTGGCGCACATCCTGGCGATTCGGACTAATGAACGGGCCTGGCTTGCCCGCGCTAATTTCTTCCCCCAAGATCGCGCATTAACCCCGCAGGCGTTGGGGCTGGCGACTGGCCCGGTTGGGAACTACGACCGCTAGGTACGGCGGTTGTGGTCGGTGGAAGCGGCTTAGTCGAGCGCGATCACGCGTGAATACTGTTGCGGAAAGAGGATATCCAGCAACACGGCTGCCTCGGTGGTAGCGCGTACATCGGGGAAAGTGGCGCGGAGCGCGGCCAGGCTGCGGTAGCCAAAGAGCAGTTGTAAAAAGAGGTGTGGTGGAAATCCGGCGTGCTGCCGTTCCCCCCAGGCTGGGCGACGCCAGGGCGCCACGGCTGTGAGTTTGCCCTGAGCAAAGCTGAGTTTTAGGCCATCGCGATAGAAATCAAGCCGCAGGTCACCACTATGGTTTGCCAGCGGCGACGCTGCCAGTCTTCGTTCCAGGGCCGGGCCGATCAACTGGAGGAATTGGGGTAAGTCTGGCACCCGCACGTACCAGGCATACGGCGCAATCGCCCGTGGGGCGATCCGCTCGCCAAGGATCGTGTAGAGTGGGTGGCGCGATTCCATACAGAGAAATAGCTCTTTCAGGTGGGCATGAGCCGGATCAATACTGCGGGTGACCTGCTCAATCGTGGGGCCGAGGGCAACCAACTGCTGCAACGCGGCGATGGCTGCATCGCGCAGTGGCACCCCTGGCGTCGTCGCCAGATCCCAGATGTAGAGCCGATCTTCCCAGAGAAATACGCCTGTGCGGAGGTAGCCCACAGCCTCTCCTGCGGGGTCAACAATGATTCGCAGGCACCACTGACGATTGTACCCACCAAGCAGTGATTGGGGCGTGCTGAAGTCGGCGAAGGCATAACGCCAGTAGGCGTCTGGCACCTGCGCCGAAACGAGGGAGCGCTGTCGTTGCTGATCGTAGAGCGCTTGGATAAATGGGAGGTCAGCGGGAGTGGCGTCGCGGAGTGAATATGGTGCAGGCTGCACTGGTGCGGGAAGGGTTGTTGGATAGACGATCTGCCCACCATCCAGGTCAAAGACATATTCGTAGCCGAACTGGCGGTAGAAATAGGGAATCCCAGTGATCGCCTGTACGTGGTGCTGATAGGCAGCACTGCGGGCGTGTAGCGCATCAAAAATCGCCCGGACAAGACCGCGATTACGGTAAGCTGCGTCGGTAGCGACGTGTTCGGGCCGACCCACGGCAAACGGAATGCCGTCGTATTCCCAGTCTTGCCGGAACAGGCAGGCGCTCGAAACGACTTTGCCTGTGGTGCGATCTTCAACAAGCACGAAATCTTCGGCCCTGACGAGCGGGTGCCGCCCGCTCATCAATTCCGTGAGCATGACGAGATCAACAGCAAGGGGTGGATCAGCCTCGTTTTCGCGAAACGCTTGGGCGTTGAGGAGGGCGATTCGGTCAGTGTCCGCTTTGGTTGCCCAGCGCAGCTGTAAGCCGTCACCAAGGTCGCGGGGCAGCGCAGCGGCACTCACTGTTCGATGAGCCCAGCCATTTCTTGCCGTTCACGCCCAACGAGGTGTGCGAGATGACCTAGCAGTTCGTCAGTACTGTGCTGCCCATAGACGACGAGGCGGCGTACTGTTGGTGGCGTGGTAGCAGCGGGATGTTGGTAATGGATCTCGCCCACCTTGCCGAGGTATTTCCAGGCGTCAGTGTCCGCCCAGGTGCGTTCCCAGACTGAGACAATCGCCCCGCGCAGATCATAGACCCCGTGATGATGAATATCTTCGGCCCGGGCGGTTTGCAATAACCGTGCGAATTCCCGGTCAGTAAGCTCAATTTTGACCCGGTGTACTGTTGGACGCTCAGCCGTTACCATTCTCGCCGCTCCCCTTTCATTCCAGTACCCTATCATCCTTGTCAATGCCTGGATTGTAGCATAGGTGTGCCTGATCCTCATCAACGATAGCCATCGTTCTAGTGCAGGTTGGCAGAGGTGGCCCTTTCGTAGGGTACTGCTTGCTCATGCTACAATTCCCATAGAAAATTTGTACGGACACCACTGGAGAAAGTTGCCTGCATGACCACGCCGGCACGGATGCAATACCTTGCACTCAAAGAACAATACCCCGATGCCATTCTGTTCTTCCAGATCGGTGATTTCTTTGAAACATTCGATGATGATGCGAAGATCGTGGCGCGGGATGCCGAAGTACACCTGACTTCAAAAGAGTTTGGGCGTGCTGGGCGGGTGCCACTGGCTGGCGTGCCAGTGCGGGCGTTGGACGCCTATCTGCGGAAGTTGCTTGCTAAGGGCCATCGTGTCGCTGTCTGTGAACAGGTCAGTGAGGCTGGACATGGGCTGGTCGAACGGGCAATCACGCGGATCGTCACCCCTGGTACGTTGACTGAACCACAACTGTTGCGTGAGCGGGAAAATACCTATCTTGCGGCGGTGGTGCTGGCCGAGGAAGAGGCGGCGCTGGCCTATGTCGATGTCTCTACTGGGGAATTTGCCGTGACACCATTCGCCGGGGAGGAATGGGAGGCAGCCCTGGCGGCGGAGTTAGGGCGGCTGCACCCCGCAGAGATTCTGGTGCCGCGGGGGACTGCGGCGTTACCAAGCGAGCGTCCGAGTACCCCCCGTGAACGCAGTAGCTTTGATGGTGAACGTGGTGCGGCAACCCTGATGGCTCACTTTGGCGTGGTGTCGCTTGAAGCATATGGCTGTCAACAGTTACCGTTGGCCTGTGGTGCAGCCGGGGCGATTCTTGATTATCTGCGCGAATATAACCCGCGCCTGCTCGCAGGCTTACGTGGCCTCAGCACGTACTTCACTGGCGACTATATGATCTTGGACAGTCAGACCCGGCGTAACCTGGAACTGGTGCGGAGCGGGCGCACTGGGCAGGTCAGTGGCGGGTTACTGAGTGTGCTGGATCGTACCGCCACGGCGGCGGGGGGACGACTCTTGCGTCGCTGGCTCAGTCAGCCGCTACTCAATCTGACCGCCCTTGCAGCGCGGCAAGATGCGGTTGCCGAGTTTTTGACTGAGCCAACAGCGCGAGCCGCAGTGCGTGCTGCGCTCCAGCGGATCGGCGATATTGAGCGCATGACCGGGCGGTTGGTGGCTGGTACGAGCAGTCCCCGCGATCTCCACCATTTGCGGGCGAGTTTGCTGGTGATACCAGACCTGATTGCTGCGCTCGATCCATGCCAAACGTCAACAGTGTGTACGCTACGCGCTAATCTTGATCCTTGTGCCGAGGTCACGACGCTGGTTGATGCGGCGATTGCCGGGGTACAGGAAGGGCAACGGATTCGCCCTAGCTATGATCCTGAACTGGATGGCCTGATCGAGGGGATTCGCGAAGCGCGATTGTGGATTGCGGAACTGGAGCGCCGTGAACGCGAGCGAACCAAAATTAAGTCGCTGAAAGTTGGCTACAACAAGATTTATGGCTATTACCTGGAAGTGACCAATCCTAACCTCGCGCTGGTGCCAGCCGACTATATTCGAAAGCAAACACTGACCTCCTGTGAACGATTTATTACGCCTGAACTGAAAGCATTTGAAGCGCAGATTATTGATGCTGAAGGACAGATCGCCGCAGTGGAGGAGGCAGTCTATCAACGAGTTCTGGCGACTTTAGCGGTAGAGGCTGCGCGCTTACGCGCCACAGCAGTTGCTAGCGCGCAGATTGATCTTCTCGCCGCTTTTGCTGAGGTGGCAGCGCGGCAGGGGTATGTGCGGCCTGTGCTGGATAATAGCCGCCGGTTGCAGATTCGGGCGGGGCGGCATCCTACGGTGGAAGCAGCCGTTGAGCAGCATACCTTTATCCCCAATGATCTGCGCCTGGATGCCAACGAACTGGCTGACGCTGGGGCGATCATGTTACTGACCGGGCCGAATATGGCCGGAAAAAGTACCTATCTTCGGCAGACCGCCTTGATTGTGCTACTGGCGCAGATCGGGGCATTTGTGCCAGCAGCAGAGGCGCACCTGGGGCTGGTTGATCGGATCTTTACGCGTGTCGGCGCGCAAGACGATCTGGCGGCGGGGCAGAGTACCTTTATGGTGGAGATGCTGGAGACAGCGGCGATCCTCCATCAGGCAACTCCGCGCAGTCTGATTATTCTTGATGAGATTGGACGTGGCACTGGGACTCTGGATGGACTCGCCATTGCGCGGGCGGTGGTCGAAGATATTCATGATCGGATCGGCGCACGTTGCCTCTTTGCCACGCACTACCATGAGTTGCTCGCTTTACAGGAGTCATTGCCGCGCCTCTGTGCCTGTGCCGTACTGGTGCGTGAAGAAGAAGACGGGATCGTCTTTCTGCACCAGATCGTCCCTGGCGGGGCGGCGCGCTCCTACGGGATTCACGTTGCGCGGTTGGCAGGTTTGCCCCGTAGTGTGACCAATCGTGCTGCTGATCTCTTAGGCGATCTGGAAGCCAACGCCGTACCACTGCGGGCCGTGGGCGAGGCGAGAGCCACCTACCAGACTACCCAGCCAGCGGCCATAGTCACCAATGGTCAGTTAGAACAAGCGACAACCGCGGTTGGGCAACCAGAGGGAGCCGCAGTAGCGCATGATGCATTGTTGCAAGGGATTGCGGCGCTTGATCTGGTGAATACGACGCCACTCACAGCATTGAACCATCTCTTTGCTGTGCAGCAGCAGTTACGTGCGCGGCAACTGCGGCAACCTCTAGCAGGTAACGGCCACGAATAATAATCAGTCGCCAGCTATGAGCAGATGCTACAATTTGATGGAATTTGGAAACCAAATCCAGTTCTCAGGAGTAAACGTAATATGAGTAGCCTGAGAAGGTACTCTCCGCAATGCCGAACCTGTTGCCTGTGGCGCTTCGGCGGTGCTTGCTATCAGGCAGGCTGCTATACTTAGTATTGCGTAGATGCACTTTGAGTCGCTTGTTGCGAAGGGCTTTCACCATGTTGGCAAGGGACAGTGTCCTCAATCACCCCCTTGGCATAGCGAGAGTTTGATACGGTGCCGCTGGCGTTATTTGTGCCAGTGGCGCTTGATTGTATTTACGATTACCTCACTGTTGCCCCTTGTACTGATGGTGGCACGCTGGTTGATCAACGAGCTACCCCCGATTCACGGTCCCAGAGAGGAGAATAACTGATGTCATCCGCCCAAACGATGGCCGAACAGGTCACCAGGAATGTTGAAGCAGTAATTGTTGGGAAACGCCGCGAAGTACAACTTGTGCTGGTAGCGTTACTCTGTAAGGGCCATGTCCTGCTGGAAGATGTTCCTGGGGTGGGGAAAACCGTGCTGGCAAAAACGATTGCCCGCAGTATCGGCTGCACCTTTCGGCGCATTCAATTCACTCCAGACTTACTCCCCTCGGATGTAACCGGGGTGAGCGTCTTTAATCAGGGTACTGGCGACTTTGAGTACCGCCCTGGCCCGGTAATGGCGCAGATCGTTCTGGCTGATGAGATTAATCGCGCGACCCCGAAAACGCAATCATCACTGCTAGAGGCGATGGAAGAAGCGCAAGTGACCGTCGATGGTACGACCCGCCCGCTGCCAGAGCCATTCATTGTTCTGGCGACGGAGAACCCCATTGAATATGAGGGGACATTTCCCCTGCCAGAAGCCCAACTCGATCGGTTTCTGATCCGGCTCTCCCTGGGCTATCCGGGCCGGGATAATGAGATCGCTGTCCTGGAGCGGCAGCGGCAGGTTCACCCGCTCGAACAACTGCAACAGGTTGTCTCAGCAGAGCAACTGCTCGCTGGGCAAGAGGCAGTCAAGACAGTTCACGTTGAGCGGCTGATTCTTGAATATATCGTGTCGTTGACCGAAGCCAGTCGCAACCACGATGATGTGTATCTCGGCGCAAGCCCTCGGGGGTCGCTGGCCCTCTACAATACCGCGCGGGCCTGGGCCGCGCTACAAGGCCGCGACTACGTGATTCCTGACGATGTAAAAGATATGGCTGAGCCAAGCCTCGCCCATCGGCTGATTATGAGCCCAGCCGCCCGCATGAAAAATGTTGATAGCCGCGCCGTGGTTCGGGAGATTCTCGCGAATACGCCTGTGCCTGGGGCGCGGGCAGTCGCAACCCCTGCCCCGCAAGGCGGCGGTATTCTGCGTGGGCGGCGGTCTGAATCGTGAGTAACGATCCACTGACCCGCTACAACTGGTTGAAGGTGGCGGCATTTGCGGTCATCATCCTGGTGCTGGCGCAGATAAATAACTGGCGGTTACTGGATCGCTTGTTCCTCACCCTTGTTGCGTTGCTGGCGATTGCCTGGGTGTGGAGTTGGGCCAGTTTACGGGGCTTACGGATTGAGCGCGAGAGCGGCGCCGATCGCGCCCAGGTTGGTCAGGAGATCGTTGAACGGCTGCGTGTCCAGAACCTGACTCGCTGGGGGAAGTTGTGGGTTGAGGTACGTGATCACTCATCCCTCCCCGGCCACAATGCCTCGCACGTCGTTAGCTTACTGCCACATGGCAGCGCGCGCTGGCCCGCCAAGTCGCTGTGTATCCGGCGTGGTCGCTTCCTGATGGGGCCAATTACCCTGAATGGTGGGGATCCGTTTGGGTTATTTCCCACCCGCAAGCTGTTGCCCCAAACCCATGAACTGATTGTCTATCCAGCGACGGTTGATGTATCAGCCTTTATTTTGCCAGTTGGCGAGCTACCGGGCGGGAGTATGACCCAGGGCCGCACTCCACAGATCACTCCCAATGCGATTGGCGTTCGGGATTACCTTCCTGGTGACTCGTTCAATCGGATTAGCTGGGCTTCGACGGCTCGTACTGGGCACCTGATGGTCAAAGAGTTTGAGCTTGACCCTACTGCCGATGTCTGGCTGGTGCTTGATATGGACGGTCGCGCTCACGTGCAAGGGGCAGCGACGACCAGTCCTCAGGATGATCCGTTGGCGCAGCTATTGCTCAACTCGACCGAGGAATATGCCGTGACGATTGCGGCTTCGTTAGGGCGGCACTTCCTCAACCAGAATCGCACGGTCGGGTTGATGGCGAGCGGCCAGCATCACGAAGTGTTACCGACTGACCGTGGGGCGCGCCAGTTGATGAAGATTTTGGAAGCGTTAGCTGTGATTCGGGCTGAGGGCCGGCAAGCGCTGCCAGAATTGCTGGTGGCTGAGGCTGCGCGCTTTGGTCGGCATAGCACGATGATTGTCATTACACCATCAGTCGATGATCGGATTGCCCGCGCCTTGATGGGGCTGGTGGCGCGTGGCGTTAAGGTGGTCATGATTATCATTGAGCCGAGTACATTTGGGTCAAGCGAGAGCGCAATCTTGCTCGTCAGTGCCTTGGCTGCCATTGCTGTACCAACCTATCTGGTGAAGCGTGGTGAAGATATTGGGCGGTCGTTGACTGGTTTCTCTGGGGCGATGCGCTCCACCGCCATCTGAGTTAATGCGGTATCTGCCCTACCGCTTCCTATCTATGGAGGATCATGGCTGCGCGGATATTCACACTCCTGTTCGGGGGGCTTGGGGCATTGGTTGGTCTGGTGCTGGTGGGCGTTGCGCTTGCTGGTGCGGTAAGCGGTAACCAGAGTCTCGATCGATTCATCGGGGTGACCTCCGCTTTTCCACTGGGCGTGTTGCTGCTCGAATTGGGGTTGGCGGCCTGCTGGATCGCCTGGTTGCAGGCAAAGGGGCTGGTGTCACGAGCCGTCAGCTTGCCGCCCTGGTGGTTGAGTGCCGCAATCTTTTTGCTGGCAGTGCTGGCTGGTTGGGGTGCATTGAAGGTTGGCTGGTGGTGGGCATTTGTCTTTGTCGCAACCATCGCCGTCTTTGCGCCAATCGTCGCCACTGGACGGCTTGGATTACCTCGGGAACAACGGCCTGGGTGGAGCCGCATCGTGCCGGCGTTTGCCTGGGGTGCATTAGTCACGCCAGTTATAGCAATTTTTGTCCAACTGGTCGGGGCTGTAGCCGCGGCGATGGCGGCCATTGCAGGGGTCTCCCTGAATAATCAGGCCGCATTGCAAGATTTTCAGCGGATTGCCCAGCATCTGCAAGGGCGCACCATCAGCGATGAGCAGACCGCAGGGTTGATGCGGTTGGTGGTGACGCAACCACTGGTGCTACTGGTTGCTGGATTTGTCCTGGTCTTTATTGGCCCGGTAAGCGAAGAATTGATTAAAGGGGCGGCGGCAGTACTCTTTAGTCGCACGAAACAGGATGATCCCCAGCGTGATTCAACACTCACGATCTTCCTGATTGGTCTGGCTGCGGGGCTGGGCTTTGCCACCACAGAGAATATTTTCTATGCCGCTCAGGGCGGGCCTGATGCCTGGACTGGGATGATCTTCGTGCGGGCCGTCACCCCAATCATGCACGGGACAGCCACGGCGCTCTTTGCCCTGGGCTGGGCCTGGCAGCGGCAAAACCCGCAAGGGTGGGGGCTGCTGAAGGGGATAGGTCTGGCCCTGGCTCTGCATATGCTCTGGAATTTCTGTGCCGGAATCTTGATGATTGGCACTGTTTTCGTCGGTGACCGTGGCACTACTGCTGGACTGGCCTTCTTGCTCTTGGTTCTCTGTCTGGCAGCGCTGGCTGTCCTGGCCCTCAGTAGTGTCGGAGTATTATTACGTCTCCGGCGTTACCTGGCGCAGCAGGTGAGAGAAACAACTGATCGCGGGCCACTCGATCCCCCTGCCCCTAGCGATAACTTGGCTGGTCGGGCATCCAGGGAATTGGCAACAGCTACGCCGCTGGCCCGCTAGACGATTGACGACAGTGCGGTGATTCGACATAGGCAGACGATCTTAAGGAAAACGCAATGAAACGATTGCAACTACGTGAAGGTTGGAGCACCTTTTTCCTCTTAGGGGCAATGGTGCTAACGGTGACTGGGGCGATTCAGCGCGCCGACTGGACGGATGATCTGGCGATTCTAACGCCGATCACCGTTGTTGGTTTGCTGCTGGGGTTGGTGTTCGCGAAATGGTCGCGCCTGCACGCGTTGCTGGCCCATCTGCTGGCGATTGTCGCGGGAGGGGCCTTTATCCTCTGGCAGATGCTCAGTGTGCCTAACCTGCTTCCACTGCCGTATGACAAGCAGAATTTTACGGGGGCAATTGCCTTTCTCAGCGAGCGCGCGCAGGTCTGGTATGCCGCGACTGGTACCGCGCAATATGCCGATGATTTTTACCTCTTTGTCCTGGGTATAGGGGCGTTGCTCTGGCTGACTTCCTATCTCTGCGTTTGGATGGTCTTCCGGCTACGCTGGATCTGGCCCGCTGTGTTGTTGCCCGCAACAATCTTGCTGGTGAATCTTGGCTATGCCTCAAGCGTTGTATCCAGCTATCTGCTCCTCTTTGTTGTCTGCGCATTATTACTGATTGTCCGCTTTCACATTGCGGAGCGTGAAGAAGATTGGCGACGCAATGGCGTGACCTTCCCTACGTCACTAGGTTGGCGCGCGTTATGGGTGGGGATCATCGTCGTCGTGCTGACAGTTGGCTTCGGCTGGGGTGCGCCCTTTGCCGTGAGTGGTCGCCCGTTGGAAACGCTGTGGAATCGCGTCAATGGCCCGTGGTTACAACTGGAGTCCGCGTTCAATCAGCGATTTGGCTCATTGCGGGGAAATAACGGTCGTGGCGTGGGGAATTTCGCTTCGTTTGGTGATCGCTTCCGCCTTGGCGGGCCACTGAAGCTGAGCCAGACCCCGGTATTGGTGTTGCAAGCTGATCAACCATACTATCTCAAGGCCCGTACCTACGATACGTTTGATGGGCAGGGATGGAGCAGTAATGTCAATACCACCTTCGTCAGCTCAGTCGATGGGCGGCAATATGCGCCGCAGATTGATCTGGCCGCCAGTCAGCCCTTGCCAGTACCAGCATTACAGGGCAACGAACAGCGCGATCTGACCGTGCGTGTGTTGCAGCCGAAGGGGAATAGCTACTTCTCTGCCGATCAATTTCTTTCCTCTGATCAGCAAACCCTGGTCGTCATGTCCTGGACCCAGTATCGGAATCAGTCGATCGACCTGAACACCGTGAATCCTAACGATCTCCCCCCCGATCTTCGCCCAATCTACAACCTCTTGAAGAGTGTGCCAGGGCCAATGCGGAATACTGATGATCAGGGGAATATTCTGCGCGTACCTGCGCCAGTGACCCTTACGCCACAGACCCCACGAACGCGAAACAGTAGCCCCAGCCCTAGCCCTACGCCAGTGATGATTCTGCCGCCAATTGCTGCTTATGAGCAGCCAATTGAGGATGAACGCAACTCTCTGGCGACGCGCCTGGTGAATTTGAACGTGCGGATAGTCGTCAAGAATGGCCTGCCCACCCGGATGATTATCAATGGGCAACTGCCGAATTATGGCGATGTTGAGGCGGTTTTTCCCTACGTTGCGGCGGCACGTGGTGCCACCTATTCGTCAAAGATCAACACAGTTACTGCGCTCTCGCCTGATCTGCGTGAGGCTGGCACTGCCTATCCAGACTGGGTGGCGAATCGCTACTTACAACTGCCCGCTTCAACTACTGATCGCACCCGACAATTGGCGAAAGATCTCGAAAATGGGCAGAATCCCTACGATGCTGCGGTGACGATTCAGAACTGGCTTCACGATAATATCGTCTACAACGAGAATATTAACTACCCACCAGCCGACCGCGATCTTGTTGACTATGTATTGTTCGATAAGCGGGAAGGCTATTGCGAATATTACTCCTCAGCGATGGTGATCATGCTGCGCTCACTGGGTATTCCTGCGCGGGTGGCGGTAGGCTTCTTCAGTGGCGAATATGACCAGGCGCAAAATGGTTTCCTCTACCGCGAATCCAATGCTCATGCGTGGCCGGAAGCCTATTTCCCAGGCTATGGCTGGGTCAAGTTTGAGCCAACCAGTTCGCGGCAGGTCTTCGATCGCGAACCTGCGCCCCCACCAGGGGCCGAGCCTGACCCTGGTAACACCAGTGGTGGTGGCGGTGGGCCAGGGGCCGTTGGTGGCGGTGGGGAGTTCCCAGACGATCCATTTATGAATGATCAACTCTTCCCCGGTGGTTCGACTACCGTGCCGCAACCACCATCGCGCTTCTGGCAGGTGATGCGCGTCGCTGTACCCGTGCTGCTGCTGCTGAGTGGAGTGCTGGCGATGCTCTGGTTCCTTGGCTTACGGGGCCTTTCTTCCAGCAGTCAGTTCTATGCGCGGATGACGCGCTCTAGCCAGTTGGCTGGGGTCCGTCCGCCACCAGGGACGACTCCCTATGAATGGGCGCGGGTTGTCGGCGAGCGCGTGCCAGATGCCCAGCGATCCTTGGATCAAATCGCCAACCTCTACGTGCGCGAGCAGTATGCTGGACAGCAAGCGACGCAGCAGGAATTGCGCCTGGCTCAACGCGCCTGGCTCACGATCCGTAGTGCGTTGCTTCGCTCCGTCGTTTCCTTGCGCCGAGCGCGCCCGAATGAGAGTGGCGACTGAACAAGATAATCGGCTAGGGGAGGCTTTGTGGGTCGGGTTGTGGTCGTTGGGAGTATCAATACTGACCTTGTAGCACGGGTTGGGCAACTGCCCAGGCCAGGAGAAACACTGCTTGGTTCCACCTTCACCGTGGTTGGTGGTGGGAAAGGGGCGAATGCCGCTGTTGCCGCCGCACGATTGGGGGCGACGGTAGCCGTTGTTGGCTGCCTTGGCACTGATGACTTCGGTCAAGCCCGCCTTGCTGACTTACAGTATGAGGGGATCGATACTGCGCTGATTCAGCAGTCTGCGGCGGCGTCGAGTGGGGTGGCGCTGATCCTGGTGGATGATGCTGGCGAGAATAGTATCGTCGTGATCTCTGGCACCAATGCCTTGGTGACCGAGGCGATGGTTGCTGATCTCCACTTCAAATCTGATGACCTGTTACTGACTCAGCTAGAACTGCCGCTATCAACGGTGATCGCCGCCTTACAGCGGGCGCACGATGCCGGGATTACCACGATCCTCAATGCCGCACCGTACGATGCGGCGATTGTATCAGCGTTGCCATTGGTCGATCTGCTGGTGTTGAACGAAATTGAAGGGGCTGACCTGCTCGGTTGGGAGCGGATTACCGTGGAAAACGCTGCCGCCGCGATCAGCGCAATTCAGCAGCACGGCGTTGGGGCTGTTGCGCTAACGCTCGGTTCGCAAGGGGCAGCAGTTGGGCAGGGTGAGCGTTATCAGCACCTGACTGCCCCAAAGGTAACGGTTGTCGATACTACCGCTGCTGGCGATGCCTTCACGGGAGCCTTGGCCGCAGGATTAGCGGAAGGCACTGATCTGTTCACGGCGGCAGAGCGGGCAGTGCTGGTTGGCAGTTTGACCGTCACCAAAGCAGGAGCCCAACCTGCACTCCCCACCAGTGCTGCCATCGAGCAATTCGCTGCACAATGATACCTTGCTCTACTGCCAGGATACCCCGGCTTCATCTAGTAAGCCTTTGAACGCCTGGACAGCAGTGCGAAAGAGATCAGGGCCACTGAAGCCCGAGAATTTCCCTGCCGAAGCAAGATGTGGCTCCAGCGAGAAGAAGCCAGCAAAGCCAGAGTCGCGCAGCGCGACGATTGTTTGCCGTAGTTCGCCATCACCTAGCCCCGCTGGCACCACCTGCCCTGAACCAAGCAGTGAATCTTTCACGTGAACGTAGGCGATGTAGGGCCGGAGATCGGCGTAACCTTCGGTATAGGGGCGCACGCCGCACTGCACAAAGTTTGCTGGATCCCAGGCGGCGCGTAAGCGCGGTGAATTGATCGACGCTAAAATATCGAGACAACGGGCGGGAATGTCGCCATAGATTTCCTTCTCGTTCTCGTGTACCAATGTCACTGCTGACCCTGATGCTGCCTCAACCAGTTGTTGCATCCTGCCGAGAACGGCCTCACGGTGATTGGCGGGGTTTTCACCAGCCGGAATAAAGAACGAGAAGATGCGGATGAATGGTGCGCCGAGTTCATGGGCGACCTGGAGCGCCCGCCGAAAATCATCGAGGTGGGGGACAAAGTCGTCGTGAATACTGATCTTGCCGATCGGTGAGCCGATTGCGGAAACCCTAATTCCGCGTGCTGCCAGCTCGGTTTTCACCGCTGTAACCTGCTGATCAGTCAGCTTCAGCACATTCGTATTCCAGACGGCCCGCAGTTCCAGATAGGTCATTTGCTCGGCAGTAAGGGTGTCCAGTTGTAGGGTCAGGTCGGGGCCGATTTCGTCAGCGAAGCCAGTGAGCGTCCACACGATTCATCCTCCTGTTGTGCTCATTGCGGGAAGGGCGCTGCCCGATAGTCTACTGCACAGGGAAGGGGATGGCAGCAATGCCATCCCCTTCCCTTGCAAGATTTGCCTGAGCCTTAGCGGAATATAGATGTCTGCGTTTCCTTGCAGGTGATGAACTCTAGCAGGGCGGGCGTCCCTTCCTGCGTCTTCTTGATGCCGCGCTTGATGGCGGCGGTGATCTCCTTCGGATCCGTCACGCGCTCGCCGTAACCACCAAATGCTTTCGCCATATCAGCGTAGTTGCCGCTGATATCAGTGCTGCGGTACTTGGCGGTGGCAGCCTGCATAATGTGCAGTTCAATCGCCATCGAGAAGTTGTTCAGCAGGATCGAGAGGATCGGAATCCGCTCGCGCACTGCGGTCTCAAAGTCCATCCCCGTGAAGCCGATCGCGGCATCACCCCAAACATTGATACAGAGCTTATCGGGCTTCGCCAGCTTCGCGCCCATCGCCAGCCCTAAGCCGTAGCCCAGTTGGGTGGTCTTGCCCCAGCCAATATAGGAGAGTGGGGTTGTGCTCTGCCAGAATGGCGAGAGTTGGTCACGGGGGCTACCCGCATCGTGGGTGATGATCGTATTGTCGATATCGACGGTATCCCACAGATCGCGGAGGACGCGATACGGTGACAGCGGTGAATCTTTCGACGACCGCTTGGCCTCCCACTCGCCGAGCCACGCTTTGCGGCCTTTGGCAATCTCCTTTGTGACCTTATCGAGCCGCCCTGGCTTTTTCTTGCCCAGGCGATCCTTGACTGCGGCGACCAGCATCTTCAAGGTCAGGTCAGCGTCACCAACCAGCGCGTAGTCACACTCCTGATCTTTGTTGATATCAGCGGCATCGAGTGTCGCATGAATGATTGTCTTACCCTTCGGCATTGCCTGCCCAAAGCTGGTGCTGGTAAATGAGCAGCCAATCCCAAAGATCACATCAGATGCCTGGAGGAAATCGTGTACCGGGCGCGGGAGGGCCAGGCCAGCCGTGCCCAGCGAGAGGGGGTGTGTTTCGTTGAACGCGCTCTTGCCGCCTAGGCTGGTCGTCACTGGCGCTTCAAGTGTTTCCGCCAACTCGCGCAAGGCATCCCAGCCTTTCGCATAGTGAACGCCTTGTCCAGCGTAGATTACGGGTCGCTTCGCCTTCACCAGCACTTCCGCTACCGTATCGACATCCTGCGGATCTGGGCCGCTGCGCGTGCTGATGGTTGGTCGATAGTGCAGTGGTTCAGGGATCTCCTCGTTGTAGAGATCGGAGGGGATTTCGACCACGGTGGGGCGTGGTCGGCCATTGCGTGCGCCGGTAAAGGCGCGGCGGATGGCATCCGGCACGGCGCTGGCAACGGTGACTTGCTCGACTGACTTCGTGATATTCTGCATATTGAGGAAGGAACTGTAGTTCGGCTGAATCCCGGCGATGGCCCGCCGATAGCCTGCGGGCAGGACAACAATCGGCACTGATTCGCCATAGGCCTGGGCGATCCCGCCATACGCATTCTCGGTGCCTGGGCCGTGCTGCATCGTGAAGACACCAATTTTGTCGCCGGATGTGACCCGACTGACTGCGTCGGCCATGTGCAGTCCCGTTCGCTCCTGGCGCACCATGATCGTACGAATGTCGGCTTCAGCAGCAGTTTCAATGATCGGGTTGACGGGATACCCAATCAGGAACTCTACACCTTCTCGTTTCAACATTTCGGCGATTGCTGTCGATACTTTCATCCCTTACCTCCTGGTTGCTTGTGGTTCACTGCCGTTCCGCACAGCCGAATACCCCGGTAGCCCTATCATACACTGGTCTGCTCAATCGTGCGCGGTGTGGTCAGACCAGCAACTGCACAGAGGTCATTCGGCGATTGTGGAAGAGGGCAGACGGCGCGGATCGCCCAGCGCAGATTAAATCTCTGTTAATTCTTCTGCCTTGGTGCCAGATCTACGCAGCGAACTCTTGACAGTAGGCTGAGGCTCAACTACTCTCGTGTACAGGTGTTGCATTATTACAGCTAGTTCAGAATAGGAGCGGGAGTGGAAGCTGAATCGTGGATTCTGGTGGTCTATCGTGTGCCAACCGAGCCTGCCAGCCGTCGCGTTACCATCTGGCGTGAGTTGAAGCGATTGGGAGTCCTGTATCTCCAACAGTGTGTCTGCATTATGCCCAATCGGGGAAATTTTCAGGAGGAGTTGGAGCGGATTATCGCGAAGATTGTGGCCTTGGGTGGCGAGTATACCCGATTCGATATTCCTACACTGCCTGAGGCCGATCACGAGAAGATTGTGCGGGCGTTTCGAGCCCTGCGGGACAAAGAGTATGCTGAGATTGTGGAGGAGTGCGAAACGAAGTTCGTCAAAGAGATTGAGTTTGAACATTTCCGCAAAAACTACACCTTTGAAGAGGTTGAGGAGATTGGTCAGGATCTGGAGAAGATCCATCGCTGGTATCAACGGATCTTGGAGCGTGATTGGTTTGGGGCTACCGGGCGGGTGGCGGTTGAGCAATGGATTGACCGTTGCCAGGAACTGTTGAATGAGTTTGAGGCAACGGTCTATCGTCTCAATGGCGACGACAACCCAGAGTCGGTTTCGCTCGCTTCTCTTGCTCCTGCCACTTCCGTTGCTGCCAACGGAAGTGCCTCCACTGACCGAGAAACACAATCGATAACGACGGAGAAACCGTGATGACAACAACTGCGCTTTTTCTGGTTCTCGCTGCATTTCTTGCTTCGGCAGTGGAGATGGTCGAGGCGTTAACCATTGTCCTGGCAATGGGGGTTACTCGCGGCTGGCGATCAGCATTGATCGGCGTTGCTGTTGCGTTCGCGGCCCTGGCCGCCATTGTGGGGCTGGCTGGGCCACTGCTCTTGTTGATTCCGATCGCCATCTTGCGGGTTGTGGTCGGTGGCTTATTGCTGATCTTCGGCTTGCAGTGGTTGCGTAAAGCGATTCTGCGGGCCAGCGGATTCAAAGCGCTGCGGGATGAGGCCGCGCTCTATCAACAAGAACTGGCTGAATCGCGCCATGCCGCGACTGAGATTCGCGCTGGTATGGATTGGTATGCCTTTACGCTCTGCTTCAAAGGGGTCTTTCTGGAAGGATTGGAAGTGGCGTTTATCGTGCTGACCTTCGGCAGTTCGCATGGCAGTATCAGTCTGGCCGCCTTTGGCGCGTTGGTTGCTTTTGTGCTTGTGGCCATCGTTGGGGTGCTGGTTCATGCCCCACTGAGTCGGGTACCAGAGAACGCGATGAAATTTGCTGTTGGCGTGATGCTGACCACGTTCGGGATTTTCTGGGGTGCCGAAGGCGTGGGTGTTGCCTGGCCTGGTGAGACTATCTCATTGCTGGGCGTGCTTGTCTTTGTTGTCGCCCTCTCGTTTGGTCTGGTGGCTGTGCTGCGTGGTCAGCATCAAGTCCCTGCGCCTGCTGTTGAGGCATAAGCGCTGACAAGAATTTGCGTGGAGGAGCTAATGAGTTATCTCTTGGGTTTCGTGCACTTCTGGTATGAGTTCATTGTAGGGGATGATTGGACCGTTGCCATTGGCGTTGTGCTGGCGCTGATCGCGACAGCAATCCTGGTGCGCTTCGAGGTTCCAGCATGGTGGTTCATGCCAGTTGCGGTCGCTTTCCTGTTATTTGGTTCGCTCTGGCGGGTAACACGACAATCCCACTAACAAGAAATTAACTCGACCTTAAGCGAATTTTTACATCGTTAACCTCCTTGAATAACATTCAAATGCTACGCTGGTAGCAATGCAACACCTATAGCATTGCTACCAGCGTAGCATTATTCACGGGGAGGTATGATGAACCAGGTTGAAAGGATAAGGATATCACGCCGCTTGCAGCGTAGAACCTTTCTGGGTGGCGTAGCATTTGGTGGGGTAAGTATTCTTCTGGCTGCCTGTGGCGATGCGATGCCAACACCAGGGGTGGCTCCTGCGGGTAGCGCAACCGTAGCTGCGACGAGTATGGCCCCTGCAAGTAGCCCCGCAATGTCATCATCTAGCGCATCCGCTGGTAGCCCTGCTAGCCCAACGCGCGCCATGGGTTTGGCTGGCACGCCCACAGTGGCCCGGCGCACTGCTGCACCACGCGGTGAACTGCGTCTGGCGTTGGGGTTTGACTTTCCTGCCAAGATTGATGCTCTGAAAGATACGCACCTCATGCCCTATGGGCTGTTGGAGACCCTGACCCGTCAGACACCGCAAAACACCTTGGAACCGTGGCTGGCCGAGCAGGTAACGCGAGTTGATCCCACTACCTGGCGCGTTACGGTGCGCCAGGGCGCGAAGTTCTGGGATGGCTCTGCGGTAACTGCGGATGACATCATTGCTGCCTTTCAGAAGAATTGGGCGGGATTCCCAGATGCAAAGGGGATTATTAGCCCTGACACGAAAATGACCGCTATTGATCAGCGTACCGTTGAGTTCAAGACGCCAGCACCATCTGGTATCTTCCCGTATGCCCTCTCGCTAACGCTATTTGGTATTCATAAGCCAAGCACCCCTGGCGGGGCGGATGGGGGGATCCTGACCGGGCCATATCGGGCGACGAAGCTGGTGGTGGATAATGAGTTGACTTTGGAACCATTTGCTGATCACTGGGGCGGCCCCGCCCCGATCGCCAAAATCAGTATTCGGTTTGTGCCGGACCCCAACGCCCGCCTACTTGCGCTCCAATCTGGCGACATCGATATGCTGTACAACTTTCCTCCTGAGAGTCTCAAGAGCTTCGATAGTGCGGTCGAAGCGATGGCGACCCCCTCTGGCCGTGTGGATCTGATCAATCTGAACCTCAAGCGACCCCCATTCAACGACCGGGTAGTACGGGAAGCGTTTAGTACGGCAATTGACCGCGCGATCTTGAACACGGTGGGCCTGGATGGTCGGGGTGTGCCGCAGTATACCTTGTTCCCTACCGGAGTTGGCTTTGAGACGATACCAATCCAAACCTATGATCAGGCGAAAGCGAAGCAGTTGCTTGAGAGTGGAGGCTGGCAGGTAGGTGCTGATGGCGTTCGGGTGAAAGATGGTCAGCGACTGGCCTTCACGCTGCTTAGCTATCCGGGGCGGGCGCAACTCACGCCATATGCAGTTTCGATTCAGAGTCAGTTGAAACCTGTTGGTTTCGCAATCGAGGTCAAGGAAGTGCAGAACGTCACGGAGGTGACGAAAACTGGCGATTGGGATGCCACCATGAAGTCAAATAATATGCTGCCTACTGGCGACCCACTTTATGAATTGAATCGGTTGCTTGGTCAGGGGGGTGGAGACAACGTTGGGCAATATGTCAATCTACAGGTTGAAAGTCTGCTGAATGATCTGCGGGTTGAACTTGACCCTGCCCAACGTCAACAGCTCTCGTTAAAAATTCAGGAAATTGCCAAGACAGATGTGCCAGATGTGTTCCTGGCCGTTGGGCCAATCACCACGGCATATCGTAAGGGCAAAGTGCGCGGATATACTCCCCATCCCAATGATTCCTACCTGATCTCGACTGATCTCTCGGTTAGCTGAGCGAGGTCATCCCATGTCACGCTTTCTCATCGCCCGTTTGCTGGCAGTCTTTCCGGTGTTACTGGTGATTTCACTGCTGGCCTTTGGGCTACAGGCAATTACCCCTGGGGATCCAGCAATATTGTTGCTCCAGGCCAGTGGTGTTGAAACGATTACCCCAGAGGCGATCCAGGCCAAACGTGCTGAGTTGCACCTGGATGATCCGCTACCCGTGCGCTATACCCAATGGTTAGTGGGGGCGCTACACGGCGATTTCGGGCGGTCTTTTCGGTCTTACGAACCAGTCACCAATCTTTATCGTGATCGGATTGCTGCTACCGCGCTGCTGGCGCTTTGTGCTGCCAGTCTGAGTGCGTTATTCGCAATCCCGCTTGGGATGACTGCTGCCTACTGGCGCGGCAGTTGGCTTGATGCGCTGGCTCAGGTGTTAGCAGTTATTGGTTCGGCAGTACCTGGTTTCTGGGTTGCCCTGATGGGTATTTACTTTCTGGCTGCGCGCCTGCACTGGCTCCCGGCCTTTGGCACCCTGACAATGAAGGGAGTCATTATGCCAGTGGGGGTACTCGCCCTGGCGAATATGGCCACCCTCACCCGTCTAACACGCGGGGTGGTCCTTGATGTGCTTAGTCAGCCATTTGTCCGGGTCGCCCGTGCTAAAGGGCTAAGTACACGCGAGATCGCGATTCGCCATGTTTTTCCGAATACCCTGGGGCCAATCCTTACGGTGCTGGGGCTGGAAACAGCGCATCTGATGACTGGTGCAGCAGTCGTGGAATATGTCTTTGCCTGGCCGGGGATTGGCAAGCTTGCTGTGGACGCTGCGCTGCTGCGTGATACCCCGGTGATTGTAGGGTTTGCTATTGCTGCTGGGCTGATCTTTGTAACGCTGAATCTGGTGGTTGATCTGGCGGTAGGTACGGTAGATCCCCGTGTAAGGAGTGTTTGATGCCAGTGCAATCGCGCGTGCAAAGGTTTAGCTCCTGGATAAGTGAACTCCACCCGACTGGTCGGATAGCGTTGAGCCTGCTGCTTTGCCTGGTGCTGCTGGCCCTCTTTGGCCCCTGGGTCTGGGGACAAGGGGCACTTGATCAACACGTTGAGCTGCGGTTGAGTAACCCCTCTTTGCATCATCCGCTGGGGACAGATTCCTATGGTCGGGATATCTTGGCCCGGCTGTTCCTCGGGGCGCGGTGGTCGCTGTTGGGTGCCGCATTAGTCTGTGCAGGAGTCAGCACAATTGGGTTCGTTCTTGGCACACTCGCTGCTTTTGGCAATCGCTTTGTCGATACGATTATTGGTCGCCTGATCGAGGCGTTGTTGGCGTTGCCAGGGTTGGTGCCTGCGCTGGCTCTGACGGCTATCCTTGGTCCTTCATTCCCTAATCTGCTGCTCGCGCTGATTGTTACTAGTTGGCCATCCAGTGCACGGATCTTCCGATCATTGATCTTGCGCGAGCGTGAGGCAGGATACGTCGAGAGCGCGATTGCGCTGGGTGCTTCATCCAGGGTGGTGATTTTTCGCCACATCTTACCAAACATCTTTGGCCCTGCCCTGATTCTTGCCACTGCTAACTTTGGTGGGGTGATTCTGGGATTAGCATCGTTATCGTTCCTGGGGCTGGGTATGCAACCACCGACACCAGAATGGGGCCGGATGATCAATGATGCACGGGCTTACTTCCAACGCTATCCCTGGCAGATGATTGCGCCGGGTTTATGTATTGCCCTGACGGTTCTGGCTGTAAACCTCAGTGGCGATGCCCTGCGTGATCGTATTGCCGGGGAGCGGTATAGCAAACGAGAAATGCCCCCGAGGTCGCGGCGTGCAGGGAGTACGCTACGCGATGTCGCGGCACAAGTTTCCCCTTTGCCGAAGTTGACGCAGCGTGCTGCCTCAGGGCGATTCTCCGGGACAGAAATGTAAGGAAGATCACCTTCGCAATTAGTATGCAGTCGCCCGCCCTTAAGTGGGCGGCTTGCTTTTTCCCACTCCCTCTCTGCACAAATTGCTGGACAGAAATGTGCGAGACTGGCAACATTGGTAGCGCTGAGACAGCAAGAGGGAGCGAAAGGCAGATTGCGGATGGCTTCTGAACAACCACATTGGCTTCTGCGCTCCCTGCTCTTTTTGCGGGCGTTATTCGTGACCGGCTTCGGTGCAGACGAGACAGCGCGGCGGGATTTGCCAGCCAAATACCCCAGCGGTGAAGCATTCCGCGATCATATCTTGGAGACCTACCCCTTTACGCCTGAAGCCCGCACGTTGCTGCGTGATCTGCCCTTTGCCGTGAAAAACCTGGCTGAGCCAGTTGGTGGCGGGGGCTGGTATGGGCCAGATGGTCGACGGATCGAGCTAGCGGGGATTCAGGATGAGGCAGCAGTTCACGAACTGGCCCATGCCTGGGCTGATCTGGCAGGCTTTTATCAGCAATATCAGGCGGGTGGGCCTGGGTGGCCCACGATGCATTACGCCTTTCGTGATGCGGTCAAGCGCGCGGCGAATGAGCGCGATAAACGCTATCAGCGCGTGCAGTTCCTCGCCCATCAATACGAATACGGTGACCCCAATATTGGGTTCGCCGGAATGTTTGAGAACGACCCCGAGCGCTTTGCGGGGTTAGCATCAGGCACGATGGGTGATCTGCGCCTGATGCCGCCATATCTGGCACGGTGGTATGCAGATCTCTTCACGTGGTCTGAGCAGCCAGCCGAATAACTGGGGGCGGGCCAGCACTGGCCCGCCCCAGTGTGTTCTCAGGAATGGTTGCCGACCCCTACGGTTGTGGCTGAGTGACAAGCCACTGCTTGGCGGCTTCTAGCGTTTCATCAACTGGCGTCAGCGGGTCGTCAACTACGACCTGATCGGGGCTGACCCCGACTCGGTTGATCTCGCGCTTTTTCGGGGAGACAACTTTCTCTACCGTCACATTGATCGCCGAGCCATCAGCGAGATCGACCGACTGCCCAGCAGCAAGGCAGCCAGCGGTCGTTTCACCAAAGAGCCGCCCAAATCCGTAATCCTGCGCGGCGGCGGAGAACGCCTCGCTTGATGAGCCAGACCCCGCGTTGATCAGGATGGCAAATGGATGCTGCGGGGTGAAATAGAGTTTCTGATCAGTGTTGATCGCTTCTTGCTGGCCGTTTGCGCGGACATAGTAGGCGACGGGCTGGTTCTTTTGGATGAAGCGGCTGGCAACGCGGCGCAACGTTTCGACATAGCCACCGGGGTTATTCCGCAAATCGAGAATCCAGTATTGTACGCCTTGGCTCTCAAACTCTTCTAACGCCGCTTGAATATCTTTCTCTACCCCATCGCCAACACCAGTACGTGTGGTTTGCGCGGAGAATGAGGAAAGCTGCATATAGCCGATCTTTTCGCCATTCGGCCCGGTCATGATCTCCTTAGTGAATGGAGGAATGGTGATCGTCGCCCGCGTAATGGTGAACTGACGTGGTGTTGGTTCGTTCTGGCGCTGAATGGTCAGTACCACCTGGCTCCCTTCAGGGCCGCGCACGAGTGGACTGACCTGATCAAGCGGCAGATTCGATACATCAACATCGCCCACCTTAATGATCTGATCGTAGGCAAGTAGGCCAGCTTTCTCCGCAGGGCTGCCAGCATAGACCTTGACAATCGTGGGTGGCTTGAGCGCAGGATTCATCAGCACCCCAATACCACTGTAGTTCTCCTGCCCTGCGCTGGCTGCTTTCGCTTGCTTATTTTGCTCTGGCGTCAGGAAATAGGTGTGGCACTCGTCGATCTGGCTGACGATGAACCCGATTGATTGATAGGCAACCACCGACTGATTGATCTCTGGGCCAACGTTTTGGACCAGGGCGAGATACGCCGCCTTGAAGACTGCCGCATCATTCTTCCGATCGCCAGTAAGTGCGAGCGACTGCACCTGTGGGTTGACCCCAGAGGCTCGCAGCGTTTCTACAGCGCCGTTATAGGCGGTGGTGTAGGTTTGCTTAGAATCAAGCTTGTCGACATAACGGTCGAAGAGAACGCCAATCGCTTGTTCGACCAGCGCCTGGGCTGCAGTAGGCGAGGTGTTCGCTATGGCCGTGACATTGGCGGCTGAGCGTACGGGAGTCGCGCTTGCGCGGGTTGATGGTGTGCCTTGTCCGCTGACGATCGGTGTGACGGTAGCGCCGGGAACTGGTGTTCTCCCAGGCGTGATTGCCGTTGGTGCTGCTGGTACAGTGGTTCCGCCGCCAGCGGCCACGGACGGCGTGGGCTGAGTCCCAGTGATATTGCCAGTGACTGTTGCTTCAAGCGCGGTGCCGCAGCCAGCTAACAATAGTAGGATGAGCAGAATAGGTAAGGATCGTTTCATCCGCAGACCTCGTTGTTCAGGCCATATCGGCAACCTCACGCGCCGATATTGATCAATGGTACGCTATCTTCGGGAGATAGGTCACATCTTTCATCCCCTATGCATAAATGAGGCCATAACTTTAGCGCTGGGTGGCGAGCCACGCCAGGGCTGCAGACCGTTGCGGATCACTCGTGGCAGTGGGTTGCGACCACACAATTTCATCTGGGGGCTGGCCGGTATTCGTGAGGGCGCGTTCGCTGGGTGGGAGCAGGACACTGGTACCGATTTGCACAGCAGCTCCGGCGGTCAGGGGGAAGATCGTGGGCATTGCTACACAGCCAGCGCTCGCTTCACCAAAGAGCCGCCCACGACCGTGATCAGCGAGTGTGGCGGCGAGAATCTCCGCAGTGCCACTGGTGCCGCCGTTGATCAGGACAGCCAGGGGAAGCGCCGTTGGGGTTGCGGTAGGGGTAGCAACATAGCGTTGTTGCTCCTGGTCAGCCGCAATCTGATAGGCGATCGTTGTGCTGGCAGGCAAGAAATAGCCAGCCAGTGCGCTCAGCGCAGTAGTATTTGTGCCACGCGCTTCACGAAGATCCAGGACCCAACCCTGAATCGCGTGGTTGTTCACGGTGTTGAGAGCGGTGGTGAATTCCTGGGTAGTGGTGGCAGTAACGTGTTGCACGCGCAGCCAGCCAATTGACTGATGAAGGCCGTCAGTAATGATCGTAGCGGTGACGGTTGGTGGGGTGATCGTTTCGCGGGTAAGGCTCACTGTGCGTTCGGTTGGGTCACCAGCGCGGCGTATTGTCAGCGTCAGCGTGGTGCCGCGTGGCCCGCGTAGCAGGTTGCCGATTTGTGCCTCGGTGCGGTCGGTGGTGGGCAGGCCATTGAGCGTGAGGAGCAGATCACCGGGACGTAAGTCGTGTTGTGCGGCTGGTGTATTGGGATAAACCGTCAGGATTTGCGGTGGGGAAATGCCAGGTTGCAGTTGTACGCCGATTCCGTCATAGGTTGGCACCGTGCTGGCCTGAGCAGCCGCTACCTCGGCGGGTTCCAGCAGATACGTCGTGCATTCATCGAGACGATCGGTGCTGGCGCGGATCGTCTCGTAGGCGAGGCTGGTCTGGTTGACCGTTACCAGGGGATCTTCGGCCAGCCGGAGATAGGCAGTGTGGAAGATCGTTGCATCAGTAGTGGGGTCATTCGTGAAGCGAGGCGGATCGCCGGAGATACGGTAACCCAACTGGCGCAGCTGGCGGAGCGTACCTGCATAGGCGGCATCGTAGAGAATTGCGGCATCTGGTTTCCGCCAACTTTTGGTTAATACTAGGGTGATTGCCTCGATAATCAGGTCTGCGCCTTGCTGGGCGTTTGCCACTGGCAGATTTGGCGTTGCTCTGCCGCGCGTGGGCAGGCCCGCCGTGCTGCGTTGCACGACAATGGGGGCGGTATTGGTTGGGCCAACGGTGGGGATTGGGGTGCGTGCTGGCGGTGTTGGTGTCGTGGTGCAACCAACCAGGACGATGAGGAGGCAGCAAGGAACGATAGCGCGTAGAGGAGTCATGGTGGTGAGGAAATGCATGACAAGATGCCGCGACGAACTGGCAGGTTCATCGGTTGGCCGCCGTTGGCTCACGGCGATTCGGGCGCATGATCAGGCAGGTCGTTGTGGCGTGGGCGTAGAGCGTGCCAGCGGCGTCAGTCAGCCGTGCCTCAGCCGTGGCAATGCGGCCACCAACGGCAATCGTCTGCCCTTCGCAGCGTACCGGGCCAGTTTCCTTGGTCAATGCACGAATGTAGTTGACCTTGAGTTCAAGCGTTGTATAGCCAGTACCGGCGGGCAAGGTGCTATGAACGGCGCAGGCCATCGCCGAGTCGCAGAGCGTGGCGGCCAGCCCACCATGCACTACACCGATTGGGTTATAGTGGTATTCCGCCGGCTCTACAGCAAAAATCACCCGCCCTTCTTCGATGGTTTCGATCGTGAAATTGAGGGTTGCCGCAATTGGCGGCCCCGGCAATTCGCCACGTTGCATCGCCCGCAAATATTCCAGGCCACTGAGCGACCGAGCCGCACTTAAGCCTGCCAGCGGATCGTCCCAGGTATAGGTGCGGGTGCGCTGGTCAGTCATTGTCATTCTCCCTGGTAAAATGAGTAGGCTTTGGCCCTGGGTTTGCCGCTATCTGGCGACATGGTACGTTTGCGCCAATAGGGTGTCAAGGAATTACGCGGGTGCCGACCGCTTGGTGCGGTGAGGGACTATTCCCCGCCCAGTCTACCAGTAAAGGACGAATTTCATGCCATTGCTTCATACGGCCCGCCTGACGCTGCAGCCATTAGATCGTGAGCTGATGTTGCTCGCCATCCGCGATCCCGCGTTGGTGGGCCAGCATCTGAATCTGCGCGTGGCTCCTGGCTGGCCGAATGACGTTGAGCGTGATGCCCTGCCGTTTCTCGCCAATCAACTCGCTACTGACCCAACGCTGGCCGACTGGAGTATGCACCTGATTATCGATCATCATGGGCAGATCGTGATTGGTAGTGGTGGCTTCAAGGGTCGCCCCATCGCTGATGGTACGGTGGAGCTTGGCTACGGGATCGATCCGGGGCATCAAGGGAGGGGCTATGCGACTGAGGCGGCACAGGGTTTCATCGCCTGGGCCTTTACCCAACCGACCGTGCAACGGATCTTTGCCGATTGCCTGATCGAGAATCGAGCTTCGGCGCGGGTGCTAGAGAAAGCTGGCTTTCAACCGCTACCATCCACAGGGGAATTTCTGAACTGGGAACTGCGCCGTGCGTCCGCTGGTCATCGTGCATCTTAGCTGTGTCGTGTCTGCTGTTATTCCTCTGTGCCAGGTATGGTAGGCTAAGCGCCGTTACTGGCGGGTGACTGTGGCGAGGGGGAGCTGAATGACAGGGCGGGCAATGCGGATGCGTGAGTCGTGGCAGACGCCATGGGTGCGCACTGTCGCGGTACTCTGGATCGCTCAGGTGATCGCGGAAATGGCGTTCAGCTTTGCCCTCCCATTTGTCCCGCTGTATCTTGAAGAACTGGGTGTCAGGGACCCGAATCAGGCGGGAATCTGGGCGGGGCTGATGTCTGGTGGCTTTGCGCTGGTTATGGGGGTGATGGGGCCAGTTTGGGGCGTGGTTGCTGATCGCTTTGGGCGGCGGATGATGATTCAGCGGGCGCTCTTTGGGGCCTGCATTGTGATCGGCGCGATGGGCCTGGTACGTTCACCCGAACAATTATTTGCCCTGCGCCTCTTGCAAGGTGCCGTCACTGGACTCGTCGCCGCCATTTCAACCGTCGTCTCATTGGCGGTGCCAAAAGAACGCTTGGCGGCGATTCTGGGCTTTATGCAGACCGCGCTGTTTGTGGGCAATACCCTTGGGCCGTTGCTTGGCGGTGCGGTGAGTGACGCCGTGGGCTTTCGCCCAGCGTTCGCCATGACGGGGGCGCTCTTTCTGGTTTCGGGGATTCTGGTGACCCTCTTTGTCGCTGAGCCACCAAGCCCCGCGCCAACCGAGAATAAGCAGGACGCTGGCGGTAGTGGCTGGCGCGAACTGCTCAGGCGGCGGGAGTTGGTGGCAGTACTAGGGATGTTTATCCTGATCCGCTTCGCCAATTTTGCCCCGAATCCCGTGCTACCACTCTTTGTAAAAACACTGATTTCCGACCAGGAACGGTTGGCAACCGCCGCTGGCTTCGTGGTTGCCTCCACGGGCATTGCTTCAACCGTGAGTGCGATCTTGCTGGGACATTTGGCTGATCGGTTTGGACGGCGCACCACGTTGCTAGTCTGCCTGCTGTCGGCGGCAGCCCTTTCCTTGCCCTATCCGATGGTGACAACCGTCTGGCAATTGCTCGTGCTACGGATCGGCGCAGGGCTGGCCCTGGGTGGGATGATGCCAGTGGTTCAGGCAATTTTTACCGAACTGACGCCACCGCATCGCCGGGGAATCGCTTTCGGTATTCTGGCGACCGCCGGGTCGATTGGGCTGGGGGCAGGCCCGATTGTGGGCAGCCTGGTTGCCGCACGGTTTGATGTGCCAGCAGTCTTTATCGTGATGATTCCGTTCTTCCTGTTAGGGGCGTGGTCGCTGTTGCAGTTGCCCCGCACTGAGCAGCCAAAGGTGGTGGAGACTGCACCTTCTTGATCATGCTAGCCTCGCACAAGTGCAGTGGCGCTACACCCCCACACTTGTTGCTGGGGCCTCTTCCTCCGTGGGCCAGTTGGCCCGCCAGAGTGTGGGGTAGACCGTCGCGGCCAGGGCTAACAAGAGTTGGGGGATCAGGAAGAGCAGATTCGTAGTGATTGGCCCCCAGCGTTCAAGGAATACACCAGTCAGCCCAATGCTGATTGGCTGCGTGCCCCACATCAGTAGCCGAAAGACGGCGCTAATGCGCCCTTGCAGCGCGTTCGGTGTCGCGGCGAGACGATAGCTACTCTGCACGATGAA
>JBDHWF010000022.1:0-35365 GCA_039810045.1 Chloroflexia bacterium | reverse complement strand
AAGGGGCTGGGCGAGCCAATGAAGGGGATTGAGTTGAGCACGATCCCCGCTGATGGCCTGATGGCGAAGCGGGGCTGGTAAGAACGAGGTGCTCGTCAGGATCGGCAGCAGGTTCTGCCGATCCTGACGAGCCTGCTCAGCGAAGGAGCAACGATGCTAATCGGTGTGCTGGCCTTGCAAGGGGCGTTTATTGAGCATGAACGGGTGTTAGCCCGGTTGGGCGTGGCCTCGCGTGAGGTACGCCAGCGGAAAGATCTTGCGGGGCTTGATGGCCTGATCATTCCTGGTGGCGAGAGTACGACGATTGGCAAACTCCTGGATATTCTGGAGATGACCGCTCCGCTCCGTGAGCTTGGCCGCAACGGGCTGCCAATTTGGGGTACTTGCGCTGGGATGATCCTGCTGGCGAATGACGTTGGGCGACCGCAAACTGTCTTAGGTTTGCTCGATATCGTGGTGCGCCGCAATGCGTTTGGCGCACAACTTGATTCGTTCGAGGCTGATTTGCCAGTGCCAGCCCTTGGCCCAGCGCCATTTCACACCGTTTTCATCCGCGCCCCATTGATCGAGCGTATGGGCCCAACGGTGCAAGCCCTGGCGCAGTTAGCCGATGGCACGATTGTGGCGGCTGAATCAGGCAATCTGATGGTGACGGCCTTTCATCCTGAACTGACCGATGATCCACGGTTCCATGAATATTTTCTGGCAAAAGTGGCGACAGCGCAGACTGCTAGCGCTGCACCGCTCGCTCTTTCCACTGCCGCATTGAACTAGAATAACGAAAGTTGCTTGCTTGGCGTACGGGCCTGCTGGGCGTCAAGATTACTGGTGGCGGTAAGCGGCGGGAAGGCATACGCAAAGTCTGCCTCGTCGTCATAGAGATCGGCGAACCGCGCCGCGACATCGCGCAGGCGGCGCAAAAGATAGGTCACATCCTCGTCATTCTGCCAATCTTCTAGCAGGCCCAGACTGCCATCAGCGCGTTGGTAGACGATCACCCGCTCGCCGATGCGCTGTCCCTGGGCGACTGCGGCGAGACGACGATTCGCTTCACTACGGAACGTCTTATAGGTGATTGTTTCCCAGCGTCCAAAATCACGTGGCGAAAGTTCGTGACCCTGGAGTTGGCGCGCCGTGGCGAAGTAGAGCTTACGTAAATCGTCGCGTGCATTGGCGATCAACAGTTCTGCTGCCTCGCTGATAAAGCGGCGTAAGAATGGTTCGTCGCGCCGACTCCGTAGGCTGCTCCCTTTGATCAGCAGTTCGCCGCTGTACTCCTTGAGAATATACGTTTTGGTTTTGAGGGAGATCATGGCGGCGTAGCGACCATCAAACGCGAGATTGATCCCACGAGGCAGGGTAGCTGCGCCGATCTGCGCGATGTACGCTTGCTCTGCGGTCAAGCCACTGATATTCGTTGGCGGTACGAAATAGACGCCATCGGTATCGACCTCAATTGGCTGCGCTCCGGTGCGTTCCAGTTCCGCCACAATCTGCTTCAGTAATTCCTGGCCCCGCAGGGTGATTCGCTCGGCGGCGTTGAAATCGTTGAAGAACGCCTGACTAAAGCCGAGGTACCCGTAGAACGAGTTGATCAAGACCTTGAATGACGATTGCAGGCCCTGCCAGATCGCAAAATCTTCGCCCTGCGCTTTGCGGGCCTGATTTTTCGCGTAGAGCCTCCGGGTGGTGAGTTCCCGCAGGAGGGGCAACATCACCCCGAGCGTATCGCTCTCGGCGCCAATCTGGTCGGTGAGCATGATGGCAGGATAGAGGCTTTCAACATCACACTTGACGATTGGCCGAAAGATGCCCACCTCGCGTACTTCGCTCCACCCGCCGGGATATGGCTGCGTTGGCGCGGGTTTTGGTATCGATTGTCGAGCCGCCAGATACGCCCGCAGAAAGAGGTCATTGATCTTGCCGCCTGTGCCACCAGTCGCGGTGCGCTGGAAGGAGCGCGGGAGCATTTGGGCCTGGTAAAACTCGGTTGGTGCGGCCAGCGCGCTGAGCGTAGCTACATCGCGGATATCATCAAGGGCGTACGCGACCACTTGCTCGCGTTCAGCCGCAAACTTTTCGGCGATCATTTCGCCGCGGACAAAGGTCCGATCTTCGCGCACTAAACCGAGGGCAACCATCGCCTCTTTCAGACCATAACTGGTCATGACCCCCGCGCTGTCGTAGCGTTGAATCTGATGGTAGGTATCAAGAAAGTGGCGACCATAGGCGTAGTGCGGAGTGTACGGTAGGCTCCGAGCCATTGCCCGAAAGCGCTGCTCATTCGTGGCGGATAAGGCTGAGCCATCGCGGCCCCAGGGTAGGTTGATCTTGTGGGCAGCGGCGCGGGCGCGAATATACGGTAAGTCAAAGTTGTAGATATTGTGCCCTTCGATAATGTCAGGATCGATCCGGGTGATCGCTTCGTTCATCTGCTGTAGAATCGTTGCCTCATCTTCGCCATTTGCGCCCAGGGCTAACTCCTCGCCCCGGGTACTACTAATGACTACAAGCAAGATCCGCGCATCAGGTGCTTCTGGCTCCAGGCCGGTGGTCTCAATATCCAGTTGGAGGCGCACAAGGTCGGCATAGTCCATCGTCTTGAATAGCGTGCGGCCACTGAAGGCGAGATATTGTTCGACTGGGGCTCGAAAACCCGCCCACTCGATTCCCGCTTCTTCTAGCAGGGTGCGGGCCGTGAGGAAGGCCGACCAGGTGCGGAAAATGACGAGCCAGCAGAAGTGTGCTTCACCATGCAGGCGTTCGGTGCGGTATTGCTCACGAAGCCTGGGCCACTCTGGCTCCTGATCGAGGATCAGCCACGGCTCGAATGGTTCAAGACTGCTCTCAATTTCGTCGGCTGATGTCCGTTGATAGAGGCGCATCTTGCTTGGCCCGGCAGTCTCAACCGCCACGATTCGGGGCAGTGGGTCGGTGCCATAAAGGAGTTGTTCAATTGCGCTGGTGTCATACGTTGGCGTTTGTGGAGTGTCGGCGTCTACCATCTTTTGTCCTAACTCTGCCCCTACCATAATAGTTGGGGTATAAGAGATGGTACACCGCCTTGGCGATGGTCGCCAGGGTCAGCGCATTTATGAGCACCGCTTGGCCCGCCCTAAACCGCAGTGATGTACACTAAGCGTGCGTTATAGGAGTGGGCGTTGTTGCGGCTGCTATGCCGTGGAGGATGGCGAAAGTGCAATTGTTCTCCAGTTGCGCCCAATGCTGACACTGGCGCGGCAGACGCTGCTTGATCTGCTCTTTCCGCCACACTGCGCTGGTTGCCAGCAGCGCGGGGTGTGGCTCTGCACCGCCTGCCAGCAACGCATTAAGCCGTTGCTGCCGCCATATTGTGGACGTTGTGGGCAACCCCGTCCACACGGTAGCAACCGCTGCCGCGCTTGTGCCGATTGGCCTACTGCTGGCCTTGACTGGGCGCGGGCGACATACCCCTTTACTGGCCCCTGGCGCATGGCGATTCACCGCTTCAAGTATCACCGTGAACGGGCGCGAGCTGCCCACCTTGGCGCAACCCTCGTACCCTTATTGGCGCAACTGCCCCGGCGGGTTGCTTCAGCGCCGCTGCAACTCGTGCCCGTTCCCCTCAGTGCTACCCGTTTGCGGGAACGTGGCTACAACCAGGCGGAACTCCTCGCCCGCATCGTCGCCACAGCGCGTGGCGATCAGATCAATACGGCGCTAGAGCGCACCCGTAAAACTGTGCCGCAGGTGGGCCTGGATCGCGAGGCGCGCCGTCAGAATGTACAGGGGGCGTTTCGCTGGAATGCGGGGAACCTCACCGCGCAACCTGTGCTACTGATCGATGATGTGCTGACCACTGGGGCAACGGCCAATGAGTGCGCGGCGACCCTCAAAGCAGTGGGTGCATCATGGGTGGGGATCATTACCATAGCGCGGGCTGTTGGACACTCAGCCACGACGGAACCTGACTCTGGCCTGGAACAGCCTTAATCTTGCGGCGTTTCTGGCGGAAAGAGCGGCACAACTTCCCCAGCCCAGATATGCGGGCCGGGGAAGTACGCCCGGACGGCGTGGAGAAAGGCGATGCCATCGTGTCCGTCGGTGCGTCGCCCGGTTGACTGGCTGATGATGCCGCGCACGGTGTCATAGAACGCTTCGTTATCAACGTGGACATTGCCGTCAGGATCAGTGTAGAACGTCGCGATAATCTCCGGGTTGTCGTCGTCCTCCCAGCCTTGAAAGACGCAAACCTTCATCTGTTTCGGACGACTATCGATCGCGAAATCGTCATGATCACTCACCCTGGGCCTCCTGCGTTTCCTCATACTGTTTCTAGCGAATTGGTATCCAGGCATTTTGTCTGGCACTCTCAACGATTGCCTCAATCACGGTCATGTTGGCGATGGCGTCGGTGAGTGCTGTTGGCACCGGCGTATCGTTGAGAATGGCCTGCGCGAAGCGATCCCCTTGCAGGGTATATTGATCGGTGATATCGAAGGTGATCTCGTTGATCGTTTGCCCTTGCTGCTGCCAGATACGACTTGGGCGATCAGGTGGGGCGTTGAACGGGATTTCTAGCTCAATGCGGCCTGTCGTGCCGTAGATCTGGGCGCGTTGATAGCCGGTGAGTTGCGTTGAGCAGGTAAACGTGGCTGTGCCGTGGCCGAAGTCGAGGATGCCCGAGGTAAGACGATCAGTGCCAAACTGTGGGTCACGCTCGATGATTCCCAGCACCCGCTGTGGTTCAGCATCAAAGATGAACCGTGAGAGGGAGATGTTATAGCAGCCAATATCCATCAAGGCACCGCCGCCGAGATCCGCCATATTCCGAATATTGTCAGGGTCGTTGTTGAAGTAGGAGAAAAATGAGTGAATCGTTTTGACTTCACCGAGTTCACCACTGGTCGCGATCGCTTTCGCTCGTTCCCATTGTGGATGAAACCGATACATAAATGCTTCCATCACTTTGAGGTGCGGGAAGCGGGCAGCAGTGTCGGCTAACTCCCGTGCCTGGGTGACCGAGAGCGCGATCGGCTTCTCGCAGAGAACGTGTTTCCCCGCTTCAAGCGCTTTGATCGTCCACGGGATATGCAGATGATTCGGCAGCGGATTATAAATCGCGTCGATCTCCGGGTCCGCCAGCAGCGCTTCGTACGAGTCGTAGGTCTTGGGGATATTCAGCGTTGCTGCTGCCTCAGCGGCGCGGGTACCATCACGCGACCCCAGCGCCGCAATTGTGCAATATTGTCCCTGCTGCATGGCGGGCAATACTTTGTTCAGACCAATTTTCGCGGTGCTTAAGACACCCCAACGTACTTTCTTCATGCTGCTCCCCTGTCTGTATTTCATGCCTCCTCAGGTGCTGCTGGTTGGCACTTTACCATAGCCAGCGCGTCGTTTGTCACCTAAGCATGGTCAGGGCTTGGGCACAACAACCAGCGGAGCAAGCCGCTCTACCAATTCTGGGGGAGCCTGTATATCAGTTTGTTCCGCCAGGGTCAGGCGCTGCGACTGATAGTTATAGCCGAGGATCTGCTGTGCGCCATTGGCAAATTGGAAGGTAAGGGTCAAGATCTGGTCGTTACCAGTGGCGATAAGGGGAGGTAGCACCGCGAATGGTTGGTTGAGTATAGCGACAATCGCCGTGCGTTCTGTGGTTGGCTGTGGCTGATTGGTGCATTGCCCCGTATTGGGTTGGCAAATAATTAATGTGGTTGCTTCGGCCAGTCGATAGCTCTGAGTTGGGTTGATCGTATTGGGCAGTGCTGCGGAACCTGCTGCGGGGGTAGCCGCAGCGCCACTCCCCGTATTGGGCCGGGCCGCTCCTGGTGCCGCCGCTGGTACCTGTGTGCTGCGTGGAATACTGCTGGCTGCCGGGGCCGCACTGCTTGCAGGAGCGTTGCTGGAAGCTACCGCGCCACTACGGGCTGCCGCCGCCTGGGTTGGTGGGGCTGCTGGGGCAGCAGGAACCAGGGCCCCAGCAGCTCCCACGGTCGGTTGTCCAGCCTCTGATCCTGATGCTGCGCCGCCACCAGTTTGTGCAGCGAATGTGGGCGCAGCAACGCCAGCTTGTTGCGGGCGTTCGTTGGCAAAGGGGCGGAAGGCGAGAATTGACGCGGTAAACAGCAGGGCGAAGATCGTTGCCAATCCGATCATCGTTGCCCGCCAATGCCCCAGGCTACCGCCACGGCGTGCGGGCACGAGCAATGGCTCATTGCGCCAGGGCGCGGCGATCTCTGGTACGGGGGTTGCTTGCATATAGCGACGTAATTGTTGATCGATCTGACCAAACGCTGCGGCAGTTTGTTGGCATTGGGCGCACGTTGCCAGATGCTGGGCGATTTGCGCTTCTTCAGCAGCAGTCGTTGCACCATCTTGGTGGGCCGAGAGTAATTCCTCGATCCTGGTACATTCATTGGTGGTCATACTGCCAAGTCCTTCCCTTCCAGGATCGCCCGAAGTTCTTTGCGTGCCCGGAAGATGCGCCCTTTGACGGCGGCCAGGGTCAGCCCGGTGATAGCGCAGATCTCGGAATAACTGAAGCCATCGACGACGAGCAGCAAACATTCCCGATCAGCCCGTTGCAGACACCGCAACGCCGCGCCCAGATCTTCGCGTTCAACAACCAGTTCCTCTGGCCCACTCAGTGGTGGCCCGCTGACGCCCTGTGGCTCCCATTGCTCATCGCGTTGATCGTCATGGTCACTACGGCCAAAGGGCAGCCAGGTAATCAGCTTGCGTCGCCGCCAATAGGAGCGGGCATTGTTGCGGGCGATCTGGAATAGCCAGCCAGTCAGGTTGAGTTCGTCGCGCGTTTCTGGCAAGGCGCGATATGCGGCGAGAAAAGTATCCTGTGTGAGGTCGCGTGCCACCTCAGCCTCCCCGATCAGGCCAAATAAGAAGCGGTAGAGGCGTGGCTGATATTCGCGTACGATGATCTCGAACGCTTCGGCATTTCCTTGTCGTACTGCCGCGATGACTCGTGCATCGACCGTCATCGGTCGCTACTCGCTGCACCGTGCCACATTTGCGCTAACCGCCCTTTCCGCCGGGTCCGCACCCGGTTCAACTAGAGTAATGCGTGAGTCGGGGAGAAAGTTCTACAGATCGCCCCGTAGCCTGTTGCTATCGTAAAGGGAAGAACGGCAGAAGACAACGAAGAAGGGGTACCCACGCCGTTGTGGATACCCCTTTGCTATGCGCGATACGCGTTACCGTTGCGCTCTTAGCACTCGCTATGCCCGCAGCTGACACACTTCTTGCAGCCTTCCTCATAAACCAGGGTGCTGCTGCCGCACTCGGGGCAAATGTTGCCAGTCATCTTGTAGGTAACGAGTTTCGCTAGCCCATTGGTTTCATGGCCGTGGCCGTTCCCGTTGCTATGACCATTCAGGCCATTGTGGCCGTTGGTATAGGCCGGCGCGGCCACGGCGGGAGCAGGCGTGGGGGCATCGCTCGCAGCACCGTGCAAGAGCGGTAGCTGCATCGGGTGCGGTTGGAGCGATGGATGCCCGTCAAGATGCTCATCAAGCGCCTTGCCCACAGCATCGGGCAGCGAACGAACCTGCTCTGGTCCAAAGCCGATTGTCCGGCTGCCACCGATCCCGCGTAGCTGGCTGACCATCTCGCGCAGGCGGTCTTCCTGGCTCATCGGTGAAGGAATCCGCAGGCTGATCGAAACCAGCCGCCCTAATGCTTCGGCGAGGGCGGCGACATCGCTGCCACTGCGCCCAACATTCACAAAGACTTCCAGTGGCCCAACATCGTCGCTGTTAACGGTGATGTTGACGGTACCTTCTGGGGCTTTGATGTTGCGTGTATAGCCGTGCAATACGGCGGGTCGCGGGCGAATCATGGCTGGCACCGCTGCCTGCTTCGCGGTCAGGCGGGCGTGGGCCTCAGCCACCTGTTCGGCGGAGAGTGTTCCCTTCGCCAGCCCTTCGGTCAACACCGTTTCCAGGTACGCCCACACATCGGCGGCGGGCTGGGCGGGAGCCTCAGTGGCGGCGGCCTTCGGCTCCTCTTTAATGTGCGTCAACACCGCATCGCGGGAGCCATCACGATAGTAGGTCACGCCTTTGCAGCCCTGATCGTACGCCGCCATGTAGAGGCGCTTGACTTCCTCAACCGTATGGTCGTTTGGTGCGTTGACCGTTTTCGAGATACTGCTGTCAGTGAACCGTTGCACCATCGCCTGCACTGCAACGTGACCCTCGGGTGACAGGCTGCTGGACGAGACGAAATACTCGGGAGTTTCCTGATCAGGGTTGGCTTCGCGCCATTCCTGCAACAGTGGGTGGTACATGATATGCTCGCCGGTGCGATCAACGCGCCGCATCGCGAAGGAGAAGACCGGCTCAATCCCTGACGATACGCCAGACAGGAGACTGGTGGTGCCAGTCGGAGCCTGGGTCAATAGCACGGCGTTACGAATCCCGTGCTGCTTGATCTTTGCCTGGATCTCGCCAGGAAGCTCTTGAATAAACTGCCCCTGTGGATATTTCTCAAAGTCGAAGTGTGGGCAGGCACCTTTCTCGGCGGCGATATCAGCCGACATATCGTAGGCCGAGTCGCGGATCACGCGGTAGATCTTCTCGATGACCGTGGTTGATTCAGGGCTGCCATAGGCCACGCCCATCTTGATCAACGCATCAGCCAGACCCATCGTGCCAAGCCCAGTACGGCGGGTGCCAAGCTGAGCCGCCGCATTTTCTTCAAGGAAATATTCGTTGGCATCGACCACATTATCCAGGAAGCGGATCGCCACCCGGCTATCGTGGCTGAGCGCGTCGTAATCAAACGTCCCCGCCCCAATTGGCCCGCTGACGTAGGCCGACAGATTCAATGCACCGAGGTTGCAGACACCCCAGGCTGGTAAGCCCTGTTCGCCACATGGATTTACGCAGCGGATATTCTCGTAGTACCAGGTATTCGACCGCTCGTTGTAGCGATCCATGAAGACTAATCCTGGCTCTGCTGTTGACCACGCACTGGTGCAGATCAGATCCCAGATATCGCGGGCCTTCACGGTACGATAAACCTTGACCTCGCTGGCCAGGCTGGGATCAGCGGCGACGGCGGCGCGCGTGGGGAATTGTAACGGCCAATCAGCGTCGTCTTTCACCGCTTGCATGAACGTGTTGGAGACGGCCACCGAGACGTTGGCGTGTTCAATCGTCACGGGCTTATTGGTCTGCGGATCGATCCGCTTGGCGGCAATGAATTCTTCAATGTCGGGGTGATCATCGTCGAGCATGATCATCAAGGCCCCGCGCCGTGTCCCGCCTTGCTGAATGACTCGCCCGGTGATGACCGAATACAACTCGGCCCAGGAGACCGGGCCAGATGAAGTGCCGTTAACGCTCTTGATATAGGAACCGCGCGGACGCAGGGTCGAGAGGTTAACGCCAACCCCACCACCCCGCGCCATGATCTCGGTTAGCGACTTCAAGTTGTCCAAAATTCCGCCACGACTGTCATCGGGGCTAGGAATGACGTAGCAGTTGAAGTAGGTGACGGCGAAGCCCGTACCAGCGCCAGAGAGAATCCGCCCCCCAGGCACGAACTTGAAATCTTCCATCGCTTCGTAGAACAGCTTGGCCCATTCGCGTTGCTTTTCCTCAGTGGTTTCGACTGCCGCGATCCCTTGGGCCACCCGCTGCCACATTTCTTCAGGGGTCGATTCTAGTGATTTTCCTTGTTCATCTTTCTGTGAATAGCGATCCAGGAAAACCTTACTGCGTACCCCTTCGAGCACTGTGCCAGTAGCTGCTGCTGGTCGAGTTTCGTTGATCGTCATTGGGCTGCCTCCCCTGCCGTACTCGCCTCCCGATCCACTCGAAGAGGGTGTGACACTTGCGCAAGCTATCAACTCGCTTGCTTTACCGCGTACTACCTGAGCATTCCCGATCTGCTAGGGGTAACAAAAACCGCCAAAACGGCGGCTACGCCTGTGAGCGCCTCGTTGTCGCTTCTTCGTCCCTTGCCTGTCTGTCAAAACACTTGTTCTGTACGTTCACCTACTGGGTAGTGTACGCAGTTCGAGCAAGGTTGTCAATGATCTAATGGACTAATTAATCAGTGCAATTTGCCCGATTTCACCACAGTGAATCGTTCTTGATAAGTTCTTCATCCAGTAGCGTAATACTGTGATTAATACAACGATTGATTCCGCAGTAAGGCAATCGGCGTAGCGATAGACTTGGTGCTTATGATCTGGTGAGGGTGGTTCTGATGCAACAAATACGACGAGTGGCGAGTAAGTTCTCTCTGGTAAGTTTCCTCTTTCTCTGGCTGCTGGCAGGCTGTAGCCTGAATGGTGTGGCAGTGGCCCCAACCGCTGTAACGAATTCGGCTGGTAATGTACCCTCGGCAGTTACGGGGCAGCCCTTGGCTCAGCCGTTAGCGACGGCTCCCGCCACAGGGAATGGCTTGCCGAACGTGGCGAGTGTGGCTGCCAGCGTCCGGCCAGCAACCGTCTTGGTCTCGAATATTGTCCAGGGGCGGCAATCACGCAGTAATCCTACTGGCAGTGAGGTGCCGCAAGGCGCGGGCACTGGCTTCATTATCGATCCGGCGGGCTACATTGTGACGAACGCCCACGTTGTGGAGGGCGCACAGAAGCTGACCGTCCAGCTACCACCACCAGATGGCCGCACATTTGATGCCACCCTGGTTGGCACGGCAAGCAGCAATGACCTGGCTGTGCTGAAGATCACTGGTGACAATCTACCAACGGTGCCGCTGGGTACGTCAGCAAATTTGCAGGTTGGTGAATGGGTAGTGGCGATCGGTAATGCGCTCGCGCTGGATGGTGGCCCAACGGTCACGGCGGGTGTGATCAGTGCGACAGGGCGTGACGCGCAGGAACCAGGGGCGACGAATGGGCAGGCTGGGCCAACGCTGACTGACCTGATCCAGACTGACGCCGCGATTAATCCTGGCAACTCTGGCGGGCCACTGGTGAATATGCAAGGTGAAGTGATCGGGATTAATACCCTTGGCTCTACTGAGGCGCAAGGGATCGGGTTTGCGATCTCCATTGATACAGCGAAGCCTGTGATCCAGCAGTTGATCCAAACCGGGAAAGTCTCGGTGCCATACCTTGGCGTCAGCACTACCAGCGTGACGCCAGCCGTGGCTGCTTCCTCTAACCTCCCGCGCACTGATGGCGTCTACATTCAGCAAGTCGTTGCTGGTACACCAGCCGCGCAAGCGGGCGTGCGCCAAGGAGATATCATCTTCGGGATCGACAATACTGCGGTCAAAGATATCACGACCTTCCAGAAGGTCTTGCAGCAACACAAACCAGGTGATGCGATCGCCTTGAAGATCAACCGTGGCGGGAACGAGATAACGATTACCGTTACCCTCGGCGAACGACCACAGGCGAGTACGCAGGCAACGTCATAACCACTGCACGAGAGCAGGCGTGTTACGATACGGTGGAAGGACAAGCTGTCCTTCCACCGTTGATCGTTGTGTAGATGTCAGTAAGAGGATGGGCGATCGTGATAGAGCGCGCAGCACGGCTAGGCGTGATCGGGGGCACAGGTCTCTACCAGATGGCCGGATTGACCGATCTTGAAGAACGACAGATCATGACCCCGTTTGGCGCACCCAGCGACCCGATCACTATTGGCACGCTGGCAGGCGAACGCGTCGCCTTTCTCGCCCGCCACGGGCGCGGCCACCGCCTTAACCCCACCCAGGTGCCATACAGGGCGAACCTGTGGGCCTTGAAAAGCCTGGGCGTGGAACGGGTCATTGCGATCAGTGCTGTAGGTTCAATGCGGGAAGATATTGCCCCGCTTGATCTGGTTGTGCCAGACCAACTCTTTGACCGGACAACGAGCCGCCCGCGCACTTTCTTCGATGGCGATGCGGGTTGTGTGGCCCATGTCTCACTCGCTGATCCGTTCTGTGCGGCGACCAGCGCGGCGCTCTACGCGGCGGCAGCGGCGGAGGCAACGAGTCGAGTGCATCAGGGTGGTACCTATTTGTGTATTGAGGGGCCGCAATTTTCCACGCGCACTGAATCGCGCATTTTCCGCAGTTGGGGCATTGATATTATTGGGATGACGGGGATGCCTGAGGCGCGGTTGGCGCGGGAGGCCGAACTGTGCTACTCGATGCTTGCCCTCGTTACTGATTATGATGTGTGGCATGAGGAAGAAGAGGCAGTGACAGTCCAGATCGTCGTTGAACGGCTACATCGTAATGCTGATGCCGCCCAGAAAACCCTCCAGGCGCTGATTCCACGCCTGACCACTGTTGCGCCATGTGCCTGTCACACCGCATTGCAGCACGCCATCGTCACTGATCCTGCCGCGATCTCGCCGGAGTCTCGTGAACGCTTGGGGCTGTTGCTTGGCCGCTATTTGCCCTAGTGCGGGCGAATACAAACGGCGGGGCTTCCAGTGCTGGAAGTCCCGCCGTTGTCTTTGTGCGCTGGATTAGATCAGGGTGAGCCCCAGTACGTCGGTGAGTTCGCGCAGTGTCGCCTGCGCCTCACGGATATCTTCACCGTTATCGCTAGCTTTGTTGATGGCGTCGGCAAATTCCCCTAATTCCTTAATGGCGATTGGAGTGTTGTAGTCATCGTCCATCGCCGCAATGAATTGCGCCCGCGCTTTGTCGCTATCTACAAGGGCCTTGGCAGTGCCAGATGGTGCTGCGGCTGCGGCCTTCAAGGTATCCGCTAAGGCTTGGGCTTCTTCTATCGCACTATCGACATAATCCCAGGCTTCGCGATAGCGGTGGCTAAAGAGACAGAGGCGCACGGCATCGGGGGTATACGTTTCAAGCAGTTGTGGCACCATCACCAGATTACCCAGTGACTTACTCATCTTCTCGCCCTGATAGCACAGCATCCCGACGTGCATCCAGTAGCGCACAAATGGCTTGCCGCTAAAGTTTTCCGATTGGGCGATTTCGCTCTCGTGGTGCGGGAAGATCAGGTCGGTGCCGCCACCATGTACATCGATAGTATCGCCGAGGTACTTCATACTCATCGCGCTACATTCAATATGCCAACCAGGGCGGCCTGGCCCCCACGGACTGGGCCAGGTTGGTTCGCCAGGAGCAGCAGCTTGCCAGAGGAGGAAATCAAGCGGATCCTCTTTGAGGGGATCATTCGGCTTGCCGCCGCGCTCCGCCGCAATTTTGAGCATTTCTGCGCGGTCAAATTTGCTCAGCTTGCCATAATCGGCATCGTCCTTGACATGAAAGAAGATATTGCCTTCCTTGTTATAGGCTAGTCCCTGCTCCAGCAAGACGCTGATAATCTCGATCATCTTCTCGGTTTCTTCGGTGGCCTTTGCGTATACATCCGGGCGTAGCACATTGAGCTGATCCATCGTGTTGAGGAAGCGGGCGGTTTGCATTCGCCCCAGTTCATCCCAGGCGATGCCGTCACGAGCGGCGCGTTTGAGGATATCATCGTCAATATCGGTGACATTCTGCACATAGCGCGTCTGATAGCCGCGATAGCGCAGATAGCGGCCCAGGACATCGTAGGTGACACCAACCAGCGCATGACCGAGGTGGCTAACGTCATACGGGGTGATGCCGCAGGCGTAGATCGTCACGGGTTCATTCTCGCCGCGCGGGGTAAATGGTTCGACCTGTTCGGTCATGGTGTTATAGAGCCGCATTGTCTTCGTTGCCCTCCTGATCCGCTTTCGTCATCCATACAACGACCACAGATCATCTGTGGTCGTTACGATCATCTCCCCAAGCAGGAGTGTCTTCTGGTCGTAGGGATAATACTATCCTTTCGGAAGGAATGGAAGGAATGCCGCAATCTCGACGCTATGTCTCATAGCTGTTCTCCACTACTGGAAGATCGTGACAACTGCCATAGGCAGCAAGGGGAACAGCGGTGCTATTGCCATGCAGTGATTTCTGACTGTTGCTTGCAAGGTGTTGCCTGATGGCATAGGATAGACAGAGCAATTGGTAAATGTTGCACCACCGTGGTGGCCTGTCTTGTTTTAGGAAGGAGTGAGGCGAGTTATGGTCTACATGCGACAGATGGGAGCACGTGTCAAGCGCAAAGAAGACCCACGCCTGATCACTGGTAGTTCAACGTATGTCGATGATCTGCGCCCAGCAGAAATCGGCCACGTGGCGATTGTCCGCAGTGTCTATGGTCACGCCAAGATCAACGGAATCGACACCAGCAAAGCGGCAGCCCTCCCAGGGGTGATCGCCGTGTATACCGGGCAAGACTTTGCCAACCTGACCCCCATGCCATTTGGTGGCGGCGAAGGCGGTGGCGTGGCTGGCTCAGCCCCGATTGATACCCCGGTGTTGCCAACCGATAAGGTCATGCACGTTGGGCAGGCCATTGCTGTAGTCGTGGCTGAAGATCGCTATATTGCGGCTGACGCAGCGGCCTTAGTCGAAGTGGACTACGAACCACTCGATGTCGTCACCGATCTTGCGGAAGCGGTCAAAGATGGTGCGCCACAACTCTACGATAACGTGCCGAATAATGTGGCCTACACCGCTATTACCAAGCGCGGCACCCCAGACGAAGAGTTTGCGAATGCCGAAGTCGTTGTCACCCAAAAGATGAATAACCAGCGGGTTTCTGGGGTCTCCATGGAGACTCGCGGGGCGATGGCCTATCCCGACGCCCTCAGTGGTGGCTACGTCCTCACCACATCGACTCAAAATCCCCATACTGTGCGCCAGGAAGTTTCGGGGTGCCTTGGGCTAACTGAACTTGATCTGCGGGTGATCGCCCCAGAAGTTGGCGGTGGTTTCGGCGTCAAGATCTCCTGCTATCAGGAAGATATGATCGTGACTGAGATCGCCCGACGGCTGCGGCGACCAATCAAGTGGATTGAAACCCGTAGCGAACACCTCGCAGCAACACACCATGGCCGCGGCCATCTGGCTGAGGTGTCGCTGGCTGCGAAGAAAGACGGCACGATAACCGCAATCAAGCTGCGGCTTGATGCTGACCTTGGGGCCTATCCTCGTGGTGCAGCGATTCCCACCCTGTGTGGATTGCTGATGAACGGGATCTATGATGTGAAGTCGGTCGATTTTGAAATCAGAGGGGTCTACACCAACACGATGGCAACCGGGGCCTATCGTGGCGCTGGTCGCCCAGAAGCCGCCTATTATATCGAGCGGATCACTGACGTATTGGCCGATGAATTGGGGATGGACCCGATTGAATTGCGGCGGAAGAACTTCATCTCACCCGATGCCTTCCCCTATCAAACAGCGGCTGGCCCCACCTATGATAGTGGCGACTACGAGAAGCCGTTGACAAAGGCGATGGAACTGGCGAACTATCAGGCGATGCGGGCTGAGCAAGAGAAACTGCGTAAAGAAGGTCGTTATCGCGGTATCGGCGTGGTCACCTTTACCGAGATCTGCGGGTTTGGCCCGTTTGATAGTGCCACGGTGCGCGTTGAGCCTACTGGTCAGGTCACGGTTGCCACGGGCGTTTCCCCACATGGGCAGGGGATTGAGACGGCGTTTGCGCAGATTGTGGCTGATCAACTTGGTGTCTCCATCGATGATGTCTTTGTTGTTCATGGCGATACAGCGCGCACTCCCGCTGGAATTGGGACAATGGGCTCACGGAGTCTGGTTGTTGGTGGGTCGGCCCTAATGGGCAGCCTGGACAAGATTCGGGAAAAGGCGATCAAGATCGCGGCCCACAAGTTGGAAGCCTCCGAAGGCGATGTGGCGTTCGATAATGGCAAGTTTGGCGTGAAAGGCGCGGAGGATCAGGCGCTTGATCTGAAGGCGATTGCCCAGATTGCCTACAGCGGGTCGCTGCCGCCAGAGATTGGCACCGGGCTAGAGGTGGCCGACTTCTTCGCCCCACCAGGAACCACCTTCCCCTTCGGGTCAGATATCGTTGAGGTGGAGGTGAATGCGGAAACGGGCGAAGTGCAGATTCTGCGCTACATCGCCGTTGACGACTGTGGTCGCCAGGTCAACCCCTTCCTCGTTGATGGGCAGGTACACGGTGGGTTGGCCCAGGGTATCGCCCAGGCCCTCTTTGAGGAAGTGGTTTACGACGAGCAGGGGCAGTTGATCACTGGTTCACTGATGGACTACGCGATTCCCAAATCTGAGTTCTTGCCGGTATTTGAGAACGACCGCACCGAGACTCCTTCACCGCTGAACCCGCTTGGGGCGAAGGGGATCGGAGAATTGGCGACGATTGGCTCCACCCCAGCAGTCGTCAATGCCGTGGTTGATGCCCTGAGCCCGTTGGGGATTCGGCACATCGATATGCCACTGAAGCCACAACGGATCTGGCAGGCGATTCAAGATGCAAAGGGGGCTGGTCAGGCTGCTGACTAGGGTCTTTCTTCGGCAGTAGTACAGAGTCCGAGCGTTCGCTGCAAGCGAACGCTCGGACTTTTTGTCGCGCTGTGTGATACTGCATCAGTACAACACGTAGAAAATAACGATTGGGCGAACGGGCTATCTGTTGAGGATAAAAAATGTCTGGTGGCAATACGACCCAGTTTATCTTTGCACCAGAGGTGCGCCCCGACAACCGTAAATATCTGCTGATGTTCGCTTCATTCTTTTGGACAGTCTGTCTTGGCTGTACAGTAATGAGCGTCTTGATCGAGATCATTGCTGGGGGGGCCGTCACGGTTCTGGCCTCGCCGTTCCTGATTCTGGCGGCCCTGCTCCCCAACATTGCGCTTGCTTTTGTGATTCCCCGGCTCCAACGGTTCCAACGCACGCATCGTTATGTGCTGCTTGGCGCTTTCCTGGCTGGAGCAATTATTGCGATCCCGCCCGCCCTGGTCATTAATACCAGCCTCTTTCTGCCGATCGAAATTGCCCAGAGCGATCTGCTTGAACTGATTGGCTATGGCACGATCGCGGGCATTGTGGAGGAAGGAATCAAAGGACTGATTGTCCTGTTCATTTACCTGCGGTTTCGCGATGAGTTCCATGATCGGGTTGATGGCGTCGTCATCGGGGCATTAGTGGGCCTGGGGTTCGCAATGACCGAAGATATCAGCTACTTCATCAAAGGCTTGGAAGGTGGTCTTTTTGGGCTCCTGGTAACGGTCTTTCTGCGTCTGGGCCTGGGGTGGATGAATCATTCTGTCTTTACGGCAATTACTGGGTTTGCTTTTGGGGCAGCCCGGATGGGGCCACAAGGCCCACGGCGTTGGTTGCTGCCGATGGGTGGGTATGTTCTGGCTGCGGCACTGCACAATACGTTCAATCTCCTCGCGACTATCCTCGAAAAGTTTGCGCCCGATTCGTTGCTGGGCCTGGTGATCACGATTGTGCCGCTCTATGGCCTGACCTGGACCGTCATGGGGCTGCTCGGTTTCCTGGTGGTGCGGGGCTGGCATCAGGAATCGGTGCTGGTGCGCACTGAGTTGCAGAATGAAACAGACCAGCAGGTAATAACCACCTACGAATATCTGGTGGTGCCAAGCCCTGGACAGCGGCGGATGATGCTCCGCGATGTGCAGGCCCGGGCGGGTAATGAGGCCAGGCGCACCCTGGGCAAGATCTTCCAGTTGCAGATTGCGCTGGCCCTCCAAAAACGGCACAGCCAGCTTGGCGACCCGCCTGCCGTGCCAGGGCTGCACAGCGAAAGTGCTTTGCGCTCACGGATTATTGCGCTACGGCCATTCCTGGCTGGAGTAGCAGAGCGTGTGCCTGTGGCTACAGCGATTGGGCCGCCGCCGCCGCTCCAGGGGAATAGCTGGGCCGATGCGCCCCTCAATGTTACGGAACTAGATCGCTTCGATGGCCCGCCTACGGTGACTGATCTGCGCCCCTATCGGTTGGTGGTAACTGCCGGACCTGCACCCCTGCTTGGGGCCGCAGTCGAATTGCGGGATGGCTTGACGATTGGTCGGTCGCCGGCCCATGCTGTCTTCGTCTTGCCCGATCCAGAGATTTCCGGGCTGCACGCCCGGATTTCCCGCCAAGCGGGGCCACCAGTGTTGATTGATGCCGAGAGTATGAATGGCTCCTTTGTGAATGGCCAGCGGATTCGCCAGCAGGCTTTGCGGGTAGGCGATCAGGTGCGGTTGGGTGGGGTAGAGTTGGCGGTGGAGATTGCTGAGTAAAACAGGCCGCGAACGGATCCGTTCGCGGCCTGTGTGCTGATTGATCAGGGTTGTGATTAGGCCTCTGAATGGTACGCGAGCAAGCGGTTGCGGATATCCGCACCGCGCAGTTTATGTAGCGCCTGCCCTTCGATCTGGCGGACTCGCTCGCGGCTGATCCCCATTTCCTCGCCTACTTCAGCCAGGGTGTGCTGATGGCCGTTCTCCAGCCCGAAGCGGAGGCGCAAGACCTTCCGTTCGCGGTCGCTCAGAAGTTTCAATACCTGCTCTACATCTTCGCGCAGCAAGCCTTCTGAGGCCGCCTGTTCGGGGCTGGTGGCTCCCTCATCGGCAATCAGGTCGCCCAGCCGGGCTTCGTCTTCCTCGCCCACTGGCGTTTCCAATGAGAGGGTGCGCTGGGCTGCGCTCATGATCTGCTCAACCTTCTCGGTTGGCACGCCCATGTGGGCGGCGATTTCTTCCACCTTCGGGCGACGACCGAGGGTCTGATTCAGTTCCTGCACCGTGCCACGGAACCGTGATACGGCATCGCCCATATGCACCGGGAGGCGAATCGTGCGGCTCTGGTCAGCGATGGCGCGGGTAATTGCCTGCCGAATCCACCACGTGGCATAGGTGGAGAAGCGGAAGCCAGTGCGCCAGTCATACTTCTGGACGGCACGGATTAACCCCAGGTTTCCTTCCTGAATCAGGTCTAGCAGGGAAAGACCACGGCCAACGTACTTCTTTGCGATGCTGACGACGAGACGCAGGTTCGAACGCACGAACGTTTGTACCGCCTCAACGTCACTGGCCTCAACGCGCTTCGCCAGTTCGATCTCCTGCTGGTGATTGAGCAATGGGGCATGGGCGATCTCGCGCAAATAGAGTTTGACGGGATCAGTGACAAAGCTCGGATCAATCTTCTGGAGCGATTCGAGATCTTGGGCCAGACCACGGGCTTCCTCAGCTTCTTCCTCGGTTTCCATCACCTGATTGAAGCTCGGCCCTTCGTCTTCTGGCAAGGGCAAGACATCGGCAGCAAGGCGACGACGACGATAGTTGCCCTCAGCCAACTCTTCCATTTCATCAGGAATAATTTGTCGAACGTCGCGCAACCGTTCATCTACCATAATAGCCGTACCTCCGAAACGATGTGCAAGACCTGTCTACATTGACGGATGACACACCGTAGTACGTTCTTGGTGCTAAAGGGCACCATTGCCCCTCGCCTCCGCAAGAACGATTCCATCCACGCTTACTGTATACGTTTCGTACAGTTGATCAGAAACAACTTCCCAATGTCAATAACTCAACTGGTCTAGGATACCTTGTCTTACCGATTAAGGCAAGGGCTACCACTGACAATAACGCTTGAAGGGGCGAAAAGATTCCAATAATGCATATGAAATCACCCCTGTACGTGCGGTACAATTAGAAGCAGTGCCGTCGATTTTTTTCAGGAGATTGTTGCCTGGGTGTCCAGGGTGATATGTTGCGGTCGGCACCACGGCAGCCAGGAGCATGATGATCCCGACTCAGCTGATTCTCCGAAATTTTTTACCTTATCGCGGTGAAGTAGCGCTCGACTTGCGCACTATTCGGGTTGCCTGTATTGCTGGCGACAATGGTTCCGGGAAATCGAGTCTGCTTGATGCGATTACCTGGGCCTTGTGGGGCAAAGCGCGGGGTGGGGCCGAGCGCGATCTGATGAGCCTGGGTACCACCGAGATGGGCGTGGATTATCAGTTTTTTCTCGGTGATCAGGAATACCGGGTTTTACGGCGGCGACGGCGGCGTGGCGCCAGTGCTGATGTTGCCCAACTGGAAGTGCAGTTGCGCGATGCTGCCGACGACGAAGGCCCCTGGAAGGCGATTACTGGCGATACCTTATCGCAAACACAGCGGCTGCTGAATCAGATTGTGGGCATGGAGTATGACACCTTCATCAACTCCGCCTTTATTCTGCAAGGGCGGGCCGATGAGTTTACCACGAAAGGGCCAACGGATCGGAAACAGGTTCTTGCCGATATTCTCGGTTTGGGGCGTTACGACGAATTAGAAGGGCAGGCGCGCACGTTGCGCCGTGATGCCGAGCAGCGGCTGAAGGCGATTGATAGCAAGCTTGAACAGATCGAGCAGGAATTAGCGGGCCGCGCCGATGCTGAAGCCAGGTTGATCGCAGTCTCGACGCAGTTGCAGGCCTTGTTTCACTCGACCACTACCCTCACTGAACAGTATGAGCAGGTACGGGCGCAGCGCGAGGATCTGGTGCGGCAGGCTGCAGCAGCGCATGAGTCGGATCAGCGGATCGCCGACCTAAACCGCGAGGTTGAGCAACTCAGTACCCGCATTGCGACGACTGAGCAGCGGATTGCTGATCTGCGACAGGTGCTGGCAACCGCAGCCGAAACTCGGGTTGGGTACCAGCAGTTGCAAACCGCCTTGCAGCAGGAGAGCGCGGCGAATGCGGCGCTGGCCCAACTCAATAGCTATCAACAGCAGCTACGGCAGGCTGAGAAGCAGGTCGATGCCCAGCGTAATTTGCTCTTGCAAGAGCAGCACGCCCAAGAGCATAAGATTGCAGACTTACGCCAGCAGCAGGCCGCGTTGCCTATGCTAGAGGAGAAATACGCAGGCGTGAGTAAACGGGTGAGCGAGGGCGAAGCAGCCGAAGCCGCCCGCGCCAAACTCAACACCCAGATTACTACAGCCACTGAACAGATTGGTGGTTGTCGGGCGGCGAATGAGCAACTGAAGAAGGAGATGTATCGGATTAAGGGCCTACAGTCGCAGATGGATGAGGCTGGGGCCGTTTGTCCGATGTGTCGCCGGCCAGTTGATGAACAAGAACGACAGCGCATCCACGACGAATACCAGCATGATGGGCTGCGCCTGAAAGATGAGTATGTGGCGAATGGGCAACAGATCGCCGACCTTGAAGCGCTGATCGCTGATTGCAATCGGCAACTGACGGCAGCGATTGCTATCGCCCGACGCGGCGTGAGTGCCAATGGGGAAGCTGGTGATCTGCGGCGACAACTGATTACGGCGCGTGATGCGGGCGTCACTGTCCTGACAGTTGAGCGTGATCTGCGGGTGCTGGCGGAGAAGTTGGCGCGTGGTGATTTTGCCCCAGAAGCGCAGGCGACAGTAGTTGAACTGACGGCAGCGATTGCGGCGATTGCCTACGATGCCGCAGCACATCAGCGCGTACAGGAGCAGGTCGCTGCTCTGCGACCGTTTGACGGCCAGTCCCGACAGTTGGAGCGCGCTGAAGAAGCGATTGGCCCGGAAGAGCAGCGGCACACTGAATATCTGACTGATTACGCCTCGCGTGAGCGGAGCCGTAATGAGGAAGTGGCCCGGGCGGCAGAATTGCACCGTGGCCTCGAACAGTTGCCAGCCCTCGATAATCAGTTTGAACGACTGACGTATGACCTTGATCAACAACGGCGGCAGCAGGATGAACTGACCCGCACACAAGGCCGCCTGGAGGAGAATCTGCGCCGCTATGCTGACCTTGACGATGAGGGGCGGCAGTTGCGTGAAGACCGAGCGACAGTAAGCGAAACCGAGTCGGCGTACCGGGAGCTAGCCAGAGCCTTTGGTAAGAGCGGGATTCAGGCGATGATCATCGAAACCGCTGTGCCAGAAATCCAGGATGAGGCGAATGCGATCCTCGCGAATATGCCCGGGAGCAGTATGCGGGTGGAGTTTCGGACGCAGCGTGAGAATCGCAAAGGCGACACAGTTGAGGCGCTGGAAATTATTATTGGGGATGAGGCAGGGCAGCGCGATTATGCGATGTACTCTGGCGGCGAAGCGTTTCGGATTAACTTTGCGATTCGGGTGGCGTTGGCGAAACTTCTGGCCCGTCGTGCTGGGGCCAAGCTGCAAATGCTGGTGATCGATGAGGGGTTTGGGACGCAAGACGCCCGTGGGCGCGATAGCCTGGTGGAGGCGATTCGCTCGATTGAGGGTGAATTTGCGACGATCCTGGTGATCACGCACGTGCAGGAACTGCGCGAACTCTTTCCCACGCAGATTGTGGTGGAGAAAAGCCCAGCTGGGGCCCAGATCTCGGTGGCCTAAGCTGCTGGGCTGGCGCTCGTAGCGCCAGCCCAGCATTGCGCGCTCAGCGTAGATAGACGACTAGCACCTGGGCGGCATTGTTGCCGTAGCCCAACCGATTCCATTCTGGTTGATCGGGCTGCGTCGCTCCAGTGCTGTCGATGGCGCGGGCGCGGATTACGTGCCGCCCCACTTCATTTGCCGTCAATGTCCAGTCAAACCACCAATCTTGCCAGGTGTTTGCACTGGTTGGGGGCTGCAGGTTCGCTGCCTGCCAGGGACCAGCCCCATCAATGCTGACTTCTACACTGGTGATCGGGCCGTTACCAGACCACGCTTTTCCCCGCACAGTGATAGTGCCAGGCGCCAGCGTTTCGTCCGCTTCGGGGGTAGTAATCAGTGCGCGCGGGCGCATCGTACTCACTGGCTCCCAAGGGCGATCATTCCACTCAAAGACGTATGATTTCGTTTGGAATTGGCCTTGGTATGGTGCCGTCAGCACTTCGATCTGACTGAGCCATTTCACCGAGCCCATCCCATACCACCCCGGTACAAGCAGGCGTAGTGGTGCGCCATGATCGGCGTTCAGCAGTTCGCCATTCATCGCCCAGGCGATCAATACCTGTGCGGCGGGATCGAGCGCGCGCTCGATTGACAGGGAGCGCACAAAGTGAATATCTGGCCCGCCTTTGTAATGGCCATGATCGGCCCCGGTGAAGCTGACCTCAACTCCGGTTGCCTGTGGTTTGGCCCGCGCCAGTACTTGATGCAGTGGCACTCCTGTCCAACTGGCCGTTGCAATCGCCTGTCCTGTCCACGGCTCACCAGTGGGCAAGGGCATCAGCCCTACGCGACCGTTGCCAGCGCATTCGAGTGTGGCCGAGAGGGTTTCGCTGCCAATCATCTGTAAGTCAGCGACCGAGAGGGTGATTGGTTGCTCAACCGCCCCGGAGATTGTCAGTGTGCCGGGATGGTCAGGAAGGTCAAAGTTTGAGCGCACATAATGGAGCGCTGTCGGCGTCAGATCATCGCGCAGCCCTTCGAGCGGCGTCTCCGCGTTGAACGGTGCGCCTTTGATCATCATCAGGTGGGAACGGTCGGGTGCGGTAGTCATCGGTGTAATCCTTCCACTCTGCCAGTGTCTGCCAGTTCGCTCGCTGTGGACGCAGGGTGATCGCGTCAGCATAGCTCCCCCTATCATCAACGGAATGGCGCAGGGATGCAAGGGGGCTCTGGCAGTGGCCGTAGCTAGTGGCCGTCCACACTGATTCGCAGATACCAGAACCACAGGCCACCAAGGGTCGTTGCGAGCAGCAGGAGCGCAATCCCTAGCTGGCCCCAGCGCCCAGTACGGCTCAGCCGCGCTAGCGAGAAGCCTGCGCCAATCGCAATCACTGGCAAAAGATAATAGGCGTAGCGCACATAGACATTCAGAAGCAACCCCGCCAGCGCAAAGAGCGCGGCGACCAGCCACCAGACGATACTGGTCAGCCGAAGTTGGCGTAGACTCTTGGTCTTCTGCATCAGCGGCAGCGCGACAAGCGCGAACACGGGCGGCCAGAGGTAGTAGTAGCCCCACGCCTCGCGGAAATATCCCACAAGTCCGCCCTGGATCAACGCGGGAATCGTGGTGACACGATATCCCTGAAGCCCAATAATTGGATCGTCAATTGCGCCCCCCACCCGCCAGCCCGGTGGCGCGGCTGGTGTGCCAGGGGGCGGGGCCGCTCCGCCCAGCTTCTGTGCGACCGTCTCCGCGCCTTTGGCGAGCATATCGGCGGCGACGAAACGATAGAGCAGGGCAAAGGCCAGCCCTGCGGCCAGCACTGCGATCCCCACCAGGATTGGCCAGGAGCCGCGAAAGCGGGGTTGCCGGACTATGCCAAAGATCACAATGGCCGTACCCAAGCTGGCGGCTGCCAGGACAAACTCACCGGGGTGCGAGAGTAGCGCCAGGGTCGTAACGAGGGTAAGCGTGGCTGCAATCAGCGGCTTACGCAGGTTATCGTAGGCCAGCGCAAGGAAGGCAAAGATCAGCGAAATACACCAGGCCCCAAAAACATTGGTCGCAATGCCCCAGGAGAATGGCAGATACGCCATTGGCACAATCCCAAAGACGGCAGCAGTAAACGCGGCGGCCCGCGGATCAGCCGTCGCTTTGCGGGCGATCAAAGTGACGAGACAGAGCCGGAGGGCTTCGAGCAGGGCGATAAACAGGAGGACAGTGGTGAGGACATCGGGGGCAAATGGACGCACCAGGCGCATAAACAGATAGGCGGCTGGCGGGTAGATCGTCTCGCGGGTTCCCCACTCGCGTGATTCAACCATCAGTAGGAGTTGCCCATCGCGGTTGACCAGCGTATAGCGATTAATGTGAAAGAACAGATCAACAATCCGCGTATGAGGATGCAAGTCGCCGCCAAAGTGGGCGACGAAGAACAGGGTTGCTAATAGCAGAGGCCAGCGCAGTTCTCGTGGCTGGGTGTCGATCTGCAACCAGCGATAGATTCTTGGTAAGAGCAGTCGCAACAAAATCAACAGAACAAGACCAGAGAGGGCCGCCCGCAGGAGTCCACCAGTCGTCAGCCAGACGGTCAGCCAAGGGCGATTGACTATCAACAGGCCCGCTGCGCCCAGCGCCACTCCCCCGCCAGTCAGCCCTGCACCCAGCGGCCCAAACCCGGCAATCCAGGCGAAAAGGTAGGCCAGCAAGGCCAGAAACCAGATCTGTAGGGCGGTCTGCTCTGGTGGTAAGAGGATCCCAGGATCACCCGTTGGGGTGACGACGACTTTGTTGACCACGACGCCAAGTTGCCGCGCATCGCCGCGTGGCTGAAAGGCTGGGCTACGTAGCTCGAGCAGCAGATCGCCATTGGTTGTGGCGGTGGCAGGGATCGTCACCTGATAGTCGGCTAAGCCCCCAGTAAGGGTGAATGTTTGCAGCGATTGACCATTGATCAGTACTTCGACACGGGGCTGCGGGTTGGCACTGCCTGCCATCGTCAGGGTTAGCTGATAGGGGCCGCGCCCGAGGCCCGGTAAGCGCACAATACTTGATCCCGTTGTCCAGCGGTAGAGGCCGAAGTCCGCCGTTTCAGGATTATTGAATTGGACAACATAGGGCTTATCGTCGGTCAGCACGCCAACATGAATGGTTTGACCGCGACGGACCTGATAGACGGCAAAGAGCAGGAGTGGCACGAGAACCACCAATGCCAGCCCATAGCGGGCGTGGAAGTGGCGGCGGAGGGTGCCAAGCAAGGCAGCGATGGTCGAGCGTATGCGGTCGTTCACGGCGGCAATCCTAGTCCATTCGCGGCACCCTTTCAAGGAGCGCGGCCAAACTATAATGGTATGTTTGTTGGGAGGTCTGTAAAACTTTTGCCCGATTGGTGCATTATTCTTGATAGTGGTCGATGTTGAAGACTAGTTGAAAGATTAAGGAGTTATCACGATGCGTCGAATATTTGCCACCTCTTTCGCCCTGATTGGGCTATTGGTCGGTACAGCGTTGGTTGCCTGGCAGCCAACTGGCCGTACCCCAGTAGCAGCCTCGGCTGCTGCTACGCCCGTCGCTGACCTCAGCGTGCGGTCAGTCAATGTGAACGGCGTTGGGAAGGCCACGCTTACTCCCGATATGGCGACGGTGATCTTTGGCGTGGAATCAAGCGGCGCGGATCTGATCGCCGCCCAGACTGATAACGCTACTCGTACGCAGGCGGTCATCGATAAGCTCAAAGGTTTGGGGATTGCGGCGAATGATTTGCAGACGACTGGCTACAATATCCAGCCACAATATGACCGCGATCAGAAGTTGACTGGTTATCGCGTCGTCAACTCGGTACGCGCTATCGTGCGCGATATTAAAACATTGGGGACGACGATTGATGAAGCGGTGAAGGCCGGGGCAAACCGTATTTCGGGGATCAGCTTCGATGCCTCAAAGAAAGATGAGGCTACTCGACAGGCGCGGGAAGCCGCGGTGGCGAATGCCAAACAAAAGGCCGAGCAATATGCCCAACTGACTGGCGTGACCCTTGGCCCCGTCCTGCAAATTGTGGAGACGAGCGCAGCTATTCCCGCCGACACGCAAAGGACCGCCGCCCCTGCGGCAGCAAGTAGCGCAACGCCGATTGAACCAGGCGAAGGCTCACTGACCATTACGGTGCAGATCATCTACGAACTGCGCTAACCGCGCTCGGCAATATCGACCTAGCCCCCACCAGTTAGTGGGGGCTTTTTCATTGCCAGGGCTGTAGATTTATCCAGTCAGGTTGTCGTTGGCTCTTATATTGTTGCACGATCTTGTTAGTGTTGGGTGACACCAATCGGGTATTGCCGCGTATATCCCAGCAAGAGAAGCAGAATGGTTTGTGAACAGAACAGACAAGAGGAGTAGCTTCTGATGGTTGTAGCAAGCATGAATGGACAGCAGCGGGCAACCAGTGCGCCAGCGGCCCTAGAGGCGCGTGATGTGACTCGTAGCCTGCCATTAGGGCGGGAGCGGATCGATATTCTGCATGGGATTACTTTCAAGATTACCCGTGGTGAATTTGTCGCGATCATTGGCCCGTCTGGGTCGGGGAAATCGACAGTACTTGGGATCATTGCGGGGCTGGACTCGCCAACTGGTGGGCAGGTATTAGTCGATGGCGTTGATATTACCAAGATGAGTGAAGCCCAACTCGCCACGATTCGGAACCAGAAGATCGGCATGATTTTCCAGGCTTTTAATCTGATTCCAACGTTGACCGCGCAAGAGAATGTTGAAGTACCACTCTATGTCGGCAAGCATGAAGGGTCGCCAGCGAGCCGCGCCAAGGAAGTGCTGACGCTGGTGGGCCTGGGCCATCGGCTAGACCATCGCCCCAACCAACTCTCTGGTGGTGAGCAACAGCGCGTGGCGATTGCACGGGCGCTCGCCACGAATCCCGCGATCGTCATTGCCGATGAACCGACGGGTAATCTTGATGCCAAGAGTAGCGCGAATGTCCTGGGCCTGATTCGTGATCTGCGCGAGCAAACTGGTACTACCTTCATTATTGCGACCCACGATCCCAGTGTCGCCGCCGCTGCTGAGCGCGTCATTCGGATCTTTGATGGCCGTGTCGTTGGCGATGGGACACCAGAAGAAGTGGGGATCTCTGAGGCGGCGGCAGCGGAGAAAGCAGCAGCGGTTGGTGAGGCGCTCACCCATTAGCACAGCAACGAGGCCCTGATTGTTGGAAGGTGGCTGCGCTGATCGGGCGTTGCGTCCTTTGGGGTGACCGCCTGCCAACAACCACAACGGCGATGGAGGATCTGTGAAAGCGGCAATGTACCTCAAGTATCCATCACGATCATTACTGCGTGGCGGGCAGCGAACTATCCTGGCGTTGATCTGTGTGGCTGTTGGCGTGATGGCGATTGTTGGCCTACAACTTGTGGGTGGGATGATCAAGGACGCGCTGGTTGGCAATGCGCGGGCGATTAACGGTGGCGATCTCTCAGTCAGGTTGCTCAACCCGCTGGCTGATAAAGATCTGGCCTACTTCAACGATCTGCGCTCAAAAGGGTTGATCAGTAGCTATACCGCAACGTATGAAGATGCGGTGCAGATCCCGAAGCCGAATGGTGGGCGGGCTAACGCTGGGATCGCCGTTGTTGATCCAGCGCTCTATCCCTATACGGGCAAGCCAGCCCTGAGCAACCCAGCCGATGGCGATTTTCAGGCGTTGCTAAGTACTCCGGGGAACGCCATTGTCTCCACAGATTTGCTGGCCTCAATTGGCGGCTCGGTGGGGCAATCGCTGCGGATCAATACTGGCCTTGATAGTCGGCAACTTGATCTGAAGATCGTTGGCGTCATTGATCCCAAGGCGACGCTTGGGCAAGGCGAGATCCTCTATACCTCGTTTGCTACGTTCCGCGCTGGAAACACTGCACCAATTACGTATAGCGCAATCTACGCCCTCACCCCGGATGCGGCGAAAGCAGAACAGGCGAAGGAGCAAACTGAACAGCAATTTGCCGGGGCTCAGGCGCAAACTGCTGATGGCCTCTTGAAGCAGTTGAAAGACCAGATCGAGCAAATCAACCGTTTCCTGATCATTGTCGGGCTGTTGGCCCTCTTGATCGGTGGGGTGGGGATCATTAACACGATGCAGGTGCTGTTGGCGCGGCGGCGAGTGGAGATCGCCATGCTGAAGACAACTGGCTACCAGCGACGCGATCTTTTTCTCCTCTTTGGCCTTGAAGCGGCCCTGCTAGGGTTAGTTGGCGGTGTTTTGGGAGCGTTGGCCGGGATCGGGGTTTCTCGGGCGATTCAGTCGCTCTTTGAGCGAGCATTCCGCCTGATTCTGACGTTCCAGGTTGACCCCACTATCGTGCTTGGCGGTGTGGCGGTTGGACTGGCAACCGCGTTGATCTTTGGGCTGATGCCAATTGTCCAGGCGGCCAATGTGCGCCCCACTGCGGTGTTACGGGAATTGCCCGAGGGGCGGAACTGGCGTACCGTGCTGGGGCAGATCCTGCTGCTGGGGTTGCTCTCGATCCTTTTTGCGGGCCTGGCCTCGATCATCATCGGTGATCCATTGTGGGGCGTGGCCTCCGTCTATGGCACCTTCTTCCTGCTTGGCTTACTGAGTATTGGGTTTGGTCTGCTGGTCTTCTTGATTGGGCGTTTGCCAGTGCCAGAGCGGTATTCCTGGCCGTATCTCTTACTGGTAACCGTTGGTGTTGCGCTCTCGGTGGGGCTTTGCCTCGTGCCAGACCTGCGCGGCGTTGGCATCCTGATGTTGATAGCGACCCTGGCCGGGTACTTTATTGTCCTGGTTCCCCGTTCCTGGAAGATCAGCACGAAGATGGCTTTCCGTAATCTGGGGCGAGCGCGGGGCCGCACCACCACCACCTTACTCGCGCTTTTTATCGGGGTTTTTGCGGTTGGCGTGGTGCTGGTGCTGGGACAAGGGGTGCGTGAAACGATCAACCAGTTCATTGCCAACCAGGTGCGGTATAACGTCATCGCCCTGGCCCCACGCAGCGAGATGCCGGCAATCAATCGCACCTTAGATGAAGTCAATGCGGACATTAAGTCGCGGCAGACCGTTGAAGTCGCGCTGTTGACCACTCCTGAGCAGGTTAATGGTCAGTCGCTAGCGGCGCTGCTCAATGAGGCGAAGCAACAACAAGCGGGGCAACAGCGTAATGGGCCGCCGCCAGAAGTCTTTGCGCGCTATCTCAGTGGCTTCCAGGGTTATGACCTGCAAGGCGGGCAACTGCCGCAACTCGGCACCGCGCCAGAACAACTCAAAGACGTAGCGAAATATGCTGGCACGGAAACCACAGAGGCGCGCGCGCTGTATGCTGGGCGTTCGCTGACTGCGGGTGATATGGGTACCAATAATGTTATCGTTGACTCCTCCCTGCGTGATGCCCCAACGAAGCTCAAGGTTGGCGATACCTTTACCCAGCGGAATCAATTGACGGGCGAAGCGCGGACGTTCACGATCGTGGGCTTCTATTCTGCCACGGGTGATAATGTCAGTATCAACCTGAATCTTTCGCCAGTGCTTGGCGCGGTTGACTCAGTGCGGGCCTTTGGCGGCGAGATGACCCAGGCTGTCTGGTATTTGCAGGTTGATAAAGCCCGTACAGGTGCTGTCACCGATAAGCTCACCGCCGCAGTGCCCCGGGCGCAAGTACTCAACTTGGCTGATTTCGTCGCGCAGTTTGGCAAAGTGCTTGATAACCTGCTGCTGATGTTGACGGCGATTGCCTCGCTGTCACTCTTTGCTGGAATCGTGATCATTGCCAACGCAGTGGCGCTGGCGATGCTGGAACGCCGCCGTGAATTGGGGATTATGAAGTCAGTGGGGTACACCAGTTCGCGGGTACTTAGCGTGGTGCTGATTGAGAACGGGATCATTGGTGGGCTTGGTGGCCTGCTGGGGATGTTGCTGGTGGCAGTTGCGGTCTTCGCGTTCAACCAGTTCGCGGGACTGTCAATCGCCGTCAGTATCACCACTACGCTGGGGCTGATTGCCCTGGTGGCCGTCGTCGCGATGCTTGTTGCGACCCTCGTTTCCTGGGGGGCGACCCGCGTCCGCCCACTGGAAGTGCTACGCTACGAATAAGCTGGCCTTATCTGTATGCCCCGAACGCGGCACTATCTTGGATAGATAGTGCCGCGTTCGGTTTGTGTCTGTCGCTCCCTGTGCGGCCTTAGCCCTGGCGGATGGCCGCCAAACCATCCCGTAATACCTGCTGATAGAGCCAGATATCGCCGGAGTAGGCGAGGATGCGGAACCCCTGATTGAGTAACTCATGCGCAAGTTCGACCGTTGTTGGCATCATCCCCGCTGTCTTGTTGTGCGCTTTACAGGCAGCGAGCACGCGCTCCACGGCCTTGTGGTAGTCGGGGTGATCGAACTGACCAGGAATCCCCATCGAGTTGGTCAGGTCGTTATGGCCGATCCAGAGAACATCGATCCCTTCAACTGCCGCGATCTGGTCGACATTCTCGACCCCCTTGGCTGTTTCAATCTGCGCGATGATCAGCCCTTCCTCGTTGGCGCGCACCATCTTCTCGGCGTTGGTCCCTGCCTCTAGGCCAAAGTCGTCGTGAGCCACCCCGAACGCTGCGCCGCGCACGCCCACCGGGGGATATTTGGTCGATTGTACGATCAGCTTTGCCTGCGCTTCGGTTTCGACCATCGGGATCATCAGGCCCCCAGCGCCAGCATCGAGCGGCCCCGAGAGCAGGTGATATTGGGTGGCTGGCACGCGCACCAGTGGGACAATATCGGCTCCCCGAGCGGTAGCAATCAGGGTGCGGATCGTATCGATCCCCCAGCCCGTATGCTCCATGTCGAAGATCACAAACTCGCCCCCTGCCGCCGCAATGATGCGGGCGATCCCCGTCGTATTGAACTCAAAGACCATTGTTCCCAGCGATACTTTGCCAGCCTGAATCGCCGCCTTGACCTTGTTCTTCCGCATCTGCTTCCTCCTGAGTCGTTATCGATGGCGATAGCTCAGTTGCCATCGCGCTCGTAGCGGGCAAGTTTTGTCCGCAACTGCGGGGTATCCAGCACTGCACGATTGACCACATTGGCGGGGATTCGGCCTATCGCGACCTCCAGAATACTGCGGCAGGCGCTGCCACCATTCCCCAGGGCGACCTCATCGGTGAAGCAGAGTGCGTGCGGCGCAACGATGATATTGTCGAGTGTTAAGAGCGGATCGTTGGGATCGATTGGCTCTTGCTCAAAGACATCAATCCCGGCCCCGGCGATCTGCCGTTTCTGGAGGACGCTGGTGAGGGCCGCCTGATCAACGATTGGCCCACGGGCGGTATTGATCAGATAGGCGGTTGGTTTCATCATCGCCAGCCGTTCGGCGTTAATCAGTTTGCGGGTTTCGGCGGTAAGCGGGCAATGAATGGAGATGAAATCGCTGGCCCGCATCACTGTTTCAAGGTCGACCAGCTCCACCCCAATTGCGGCGGCATCAGCGGCGGAGGTATAGGGATCAAAGGCGAGGTGGCGCATCCCAAAAGGCCGAATCAGGTTGATCAGATCGCGCCCGATATTGCCCAGGCCCACTAAGCCGAGGGTGCGCCCGGTGAGGCCCACGCCGATATGGTCAAACCGATCATCCCAGTGACCGCTGCGGGTAATCCGATCTTTGGCGAAGATCTGCGTGGAGAGCGCCATAATGAACGCCATTGTGGCGTGGGCAACCGGGCGACGCACACCGTCTGGCGTAATCGTCAGCATCGTCCCATTGCGGGTACACGCTTCAACGTCAATGGTGTCGTAGCCAACACCGAAGCGGGCGACGATTGCCAGATGCTCGGCATCGGCGAGGCTGGTGGCACTAACTCGTGGCGAGAGGACTAGCAGGGCATCGTAGTCGCGCACCTGTGCGGTACTGAGTTCGGGCGTATCTTCGGCCAGAAACTCCCACTGGATTTGTGGCTGTTGGTCGAATACGCCCAGGTTAATGTCGCCAAAGCCGAGTGTGCCATCTGGCTTGAGGAAATCACGAGTAATTCCAACCCGAAATGGTGTGACCATACGCCCTCCGTTCTCGCTGGATCATGCGTTTGCAGGTAGCGCCCGTGCCTGCATAGTACATCGGGCCAGGGGTGTTGTCACCTTTAGGAAACCTGCCGTCGTTGACAGAAAGGACAGGGTAGGCGGTGATCGTTTGGCAGATGACGCTGTGCTACGATTAAGCGATGATAGGATCTTGGCAGGCGGCGGCATCGAACCTGCGAGTTTGATTCTGCTGATAGGTTGTCCCCAGAAATAATCCAGGAGGAATTACTACGACTACTGTGATGTACCCCACTGCTGCGCCCATTGAACACGCTTTGCTGATCGCGGTCGATTGGCGTTCGCCAATGCGCGGCGCGGAAACGACCGAGACTGGCGCGAAAAAGCCCCTCTGGTCGATGGCCGACGCCTTGGAAGAATTAGCGCGACTGGCCGAAACTGCTGGCATTGAGGTCGTTGGGTCAGTGACGCAAAAGCTTTCGCGCCCGGAGCCTGGCACGTACGTGGGCAAAGGCAAATTAGCTGAGATTAAAGCGTTGAAAGATGATCTTGAATACGATCTGGTGATCGCCGATGAAGAACTCACACCCGGGCAACAGCGTGGCCTGGAAGAAGCGTTGGGCGTGAAGGTACTCGACCGCACAGCGTTGATTCTCGATATTTTCGCGCAGCGCGCGCAGACCCGCGAAGGCCGTTTGCAAGTCGAAGTGGCGCTACTGGAATATCGCCTGCCCCGGATGACCCGAATGTGGACGCACCTTTCGCGCCAGACTGGCGGTAGCGGTAGTGGCGGTGGTGGCGGTGCTGCTGGCACGGGTGGTGGCGTTGGTCTGCGTGGCCCTGGTGAGACGCAGATCGAGATCGACCGTCGGCGCGCCCGCGACCGCATGGCGATGCTGAAAGACGACCTGAAGAAGATCCACGGGCAGCGTGAGTTATATCGTGAACGGCGGCGTGGTCACGAGGTGCCAATCGTCGCGATTGTTGGCTACACTAATGCGGGCAAGTCCACGCTCCTGAACGCCCTGACCAACGCTGACAAACTGGCTGAAGATAAACTTTTTGCCACACTTGATCCAACAACCCGCCGCGTGCGGCTCCCTTCTGGACGGGAGATTTTGGTGACCGACACAGTAGGGTTTATCAACAACTTACCCACCACGCTGGTGGCCGCGTTCCGTTCAACCCTGGAAGAAATTAATGAAGCGGATATCATCCTGCACGTCCTTGATATCAGTCACCCGAACGCCGCAGAACAGGCCCAGGCAACCGAACAAGTGTTAACTGATTTAGGGATACAGGATACGCCAATCTTGACTGCCCTGAACAAGATCGACCAGTTTGCCGATGCAATTGTTCCCAGTGAACTGGCAGCGGAACTTGGCTTACCTGATGACGTGGTGCCGATCTCGGCAGAGGCGCAGTTGGGCCTTGCGGACCTTTTGAGCCGGATTGAGGCGATCCTTGACCAAGATCTGGTGCCAGTGGCGGTAACGGTGCCATACGCGCAGAATGCCCTGGTCGACCTGTTCCGACGCGAAGGGCGCATTGGTGAGTTGGCGTACAACGAAGCAGGCACCACGATTCATGGGCAACTGCCACCACGCCTGCTTGTCCGTTTCCGACCGTATCTGACTGCTGAGTTTCGGCAGGCAGAACCTGCCACGGCCTGATCGTTGCTGTCGCTGATAATTTGATCTTGCGGAAAGGATGCCAATGTTGCGGCCAACCTATCCGATTGTAACCCCGCGTCTCCTGTTACGCCCATTCACGATGGATGATTGTGCAGCCTTCTACGCGATTCGCTCGCGATCAGACGTAGTGCGCTACCTGTACGAAGAACCGATAACCTTAGTAGAGGTTAACGACTTAATGCCCAAGCGCATGCAACGAACTGCGCTGGTTGATGAAGGTGATGTCCTTGGGCTGGCCCTGGAACGGCGCGATACTGGCGAGATGATCGGCGATGTTGTCTTGATCTGGACCAGTGTCGCGCATCAGCAAGGCGAGCTTGGCTTTGTGTTGCATCCCGATCATCATCGGCAGGGCTTTGCGCGGGAAGCGCCTGAAGCGATCCTCAAACTTGGCTTTACTGCGGGCGGGATGCACCGCATTGTCGGACGCTGTGACGCGCGCAATGCGCCCTCAGCAGGCTTGCTCCTCCACCTGGGGATGCGCCAGGAAGCCCTGCTTCGGCAGAATGAGTTTGTCAAAGGCGAGTGGTGCGACGAAGCGATCTACGCCATCCTGGCCGACGAGTGGCGGGCGCAGCAGGCGATGCAGTCACCTGGGCCTGGCGGTCAGGGTTGATGCTGTCGCAGTTGCCGATCTAGTTCGTAGAGAATGATTGCTGTGGCGTTTGCGACGTTTAGCGATGAAGCGGTGCCACCCATCGGGATCGTTACCAGCACGTCGCAAAGCTCTTTGTAGGCCGCACTGAGTCCCCAGGTTTCGTTACCGATCAGCAGCAAAGTGGGCAGCTGAAAGTGGTGCTCGCTGATCGCGATTGCGCCCTTCGCGCTGGTGCCAACAATGTGCAGGCCATTGTCCAGATCGCGAACGGCAGTAAGCCAGGGCATGAGATCAGCGGGGCCAGCGATCCGTACGATGGGCAGAGCAAAGAGCGAACCAGCCGAAGCATTCAGGGTTTCGGGGCTATAGAGGTCAACGGCGTGACCGCTAATAATCACCCCATCAACACCGAGGGCATCGCAGGTGCGGATGATCGTGCCGAGGTTGCCAGGGTTGGCGGGGCGATCCAGTAGAACCACGCGCAGATCGCCTCTGTGCGGAATCCGGCGCAGATCGTCCTGAGGGATGGTAGCGACCGCCAATAGCTCCGAACTTTCCTCCTTACCGCTGAGCTTGTCGAGCAGAGGATTACTCAGTTCGAGATGACGTTTAGCAGATGAAGCAGCCAGAATATCGGTTGCCCAACCAGAAAGTTGGCGCTCGTGGCTATAGAGGAAGGTGCTGATCGGCCAGCCAGCGGCAAGCAGGCCATTGATCGCTCGCACTCCTTCAACAACAAATTCGCGGGCCTGGTGCCGCTTAGATCGATTTCGCCGCAGTGTTTCGACATACTGAAAGTCGTTGTTCTCGTTGCGGACTCGGATGATCTGCGGCTTCATCGCTCCACTCCACGCAGGCCTATTTCTCGCCCCCCGATCATAGCATGGTGCCAACCGAATACTTAACTAA
>JBDHWF010000021.1:0-35444 GCA_039810045.1 Chloroflexia bacterium | reverse complement strand
ACAATGGCGGCAGGCTTAAATGGTTATTATGCTCGAGTCGCGGGCCGTGTCACCCACCAAACTGGTAATAGAGCATCATTCGATATCTTTCAAGATGTTGGATATGGCTCTGGAAGTGCTAGCCTTGCGTCCCTCACTCCAACCACTGTTTTTCAGGTTACTTCGCCAGGAGTACATATATTTACCGTTGACGCAGGCATTACTAATGGATTGGGTAACCCCACCGCTGGAAACGCGACGATCTCGCTACTCTATGTCGCTTTTGGCCCTGGGGGAGCTTTAGGCGCAGAGAATGGGGGAGCAACGACTTCAGCCGATCATCAACCAACAGACCTACCTGTACCCGCTCGACCATAGCCTCACCATAGATGCGTATTATGCTCGGGTATATGTAGATAAAGAGGCCACTACCAAACTTGGTAGTGGCCTCTCTTGTGTTGTTATAGATTAGAGCGAGAGATACCACTGGCGGGCGAGGTCGAGGAAGGGGCCAGAGAAGATGCCAAGGGTCAGGGTCGCAACAGCCATTAAGGCTAATCCCAGGCCAAAGAAGCGACTTGGTTCGCGCTCTGGGGCTTCTTCGGCTTCACCAAAGTACATGGCGGCGACGATCCGCAGATAGTAGAACGCGGAGATGGCGCTGAAGATGACGACGACAACTGCCAGCCAGGTCAGGTTTGCGGCGAGCGCGCCCTGGATGATGTAGTACTTGCCATAGAAGCCGATCAGCGGTGGGACGCCAGTGAGCGAGAAGAGGAAGACGGCCATCGCGAGGGCGTGCCATGGTGCGGTGGTGGCGAGGCCGTTGAAGTCGGCAATCTCCTGCCCGTAGCCGTGGCTCTCCATCCAGGCCACGATCCCGAACGCGCCAACGTTCATGAAGGTGTAGGCGAAGTTATAAAAGAGCAGGCTGCTGATGGCGGTGTCGCTGGGGCCAATGGTCAAGAATGATGCCAGCGCGACGAGCATATACCCGGTGTGGGCAATCGATGAATAGGCGAGCATCCGCTTGACATTGCGCTGGGCAATCGCAACGAGGTTTCCGAGGCCCATCGTCAGAATGGAGAGGACGATGACGATCGGCACCCACTGCGCCCGCATCGGCTCTAACCCTTGCACCATAATCCGCACAATGGCGGCGAAGGCCGTCACTTTCGGGGCGACTGACATAAAGGCGGTGACGGGCGTTGGCGCACCCTGATAGGCATCAGGGGTCCACATATGGAACGGCACTGCTGCTGCCTTGAACCCTAACCCAACCAGCAGCAGGAGCGCCGCCAGCAGGAGGGATTGCTGATTCCGATTTTCGGTGCCAGCCAGCCAAAGGCTAATATCACTGAGGTTTAGGGAACCAGTTGTGCCATAGAGCCAGGCCATACCGTAGAGCAAGATCGCGGTGGCGAACGAGCTGAGCAGGAAATATTTCAGGGCCGCTTCAATCGCATCACGGCGGCGTTTGGTCAATGCCGCCATGACGAAGACCGCGAGCGAACTTAGTTCGATCCCGACGAAGATCATCACCAGATTGCTTGATGAGGCGACGATCATTCCCCCCAGTGTGGAGAGGGCGAGGAGCGTATAGAACTCGCCAACGGGGATCCGTAATTTGCTGATCGTGGTGGCGGCGATAAAGACGGTAAGCAAGGCGGCGGCGATAATCGTTAGCATCAGGAAGCCAGCCAGATCATCGGCTCGGATCATGCGGAAGAATGTTTCTTCGTAGCGACCATTAATCCGCAACACGCCGATCAGCGCGCCAACGTAGCCGATTACCGAGAGCGCGGTGAGCAGTTGATTGCGCCACGGTTCATCGGTCATCAGCAGATCAGCCAGGATCGTCAACAAGGCCAGCGCAAGCACGATCCCGTGCGGTAGCATGACGGCCCAGGAGATTACTGGTGGGTTCAATACTGGATCTGGCACAGTTCCTCCGCCTTACTCGTCGTATCGTGACAACAATGACCCATCGTTACGTCGTGCTGCTAGTGTCCAAGTATTGCTGCGGTCGCCCCGCCATCGAATGGGCGCAGAATGTGGGCAAGCGCATTGGAAGCCAGACCAAAGATCGGGCTGGGGTAGAGCCCAAAGAAAATTGTGAGCACTAAGAGTGGCACTAAGGTCACTAACTCCCGGGGTTTGAGATCGGGCCACCGTTCCGCAATTCCACCCTCCGTATGGCCGTGATCGTCGTGGGCGTGGTCGTCATGCTCACCATGCCCGTGGGTGCTTGGTGGTTCTGGCTGGCTGTGGGTAGCACTGAGTGGGGCGGTGTGCGGATCGGGGTCGTCGCCATGCACCCCATGCGCGGCCCCTGCGTGCGCTTCAACTACCCCCACTGGTGTGCCCTGACCGACGCGCTGGAAGAGCCAGAGCATATACCAGGCCGAGAGGATAACCACGAGGGTAGAAATAATCGCGCAGACCTGATAGAAGGTGGTGCCACCACGCCAGGCCCCCATCAGGGCGTTGAACTCACCAACAAACCCCGTCATCCCTGGGAGGCCGATTGAGGCGAAGACGAAGACGAGAAAGATCGATGTGTAGATCGGCATCGTCGTCGCAAGGCCCCGGAACGACGTGATCTCGCGGGTGTGGGCGCGTTCGTAGATCATCCCCACCAGCAAGAAGAGGGCGGCAGTGTTCAGCCCGTGGGCGACCATCACCATCGTTGCGCCTTGTAGCGCCTGTTGATTGAACGAGAAGATCCCCAAAGTGACAAAGCCCATGTGGCTGACAGAGGAGTAGGCCACCAGGCGCTTCCAGTCGGGCTGAGGTAGGGCGACCAGTGCGCCGTAGATAATCGCAATGGTGGACAGCACCATAATGGCGGGGGCGAAGTAGCGGGCGGCATCGGGGTAGATCGGCAGACAGAAGCGCAGCATCCCATACCCACCAAGCTTCAGCATCACCCCAGCCAGCATCACCGAGCCAGCAGTGGGGGCCTCGGTATGGGCATCGGGCAACCAGGTATGCACCGGCCACATCGGCACCTTAATCGCAAAGGCGATGAAGAAGGCGGCGAAGACCCAGTATTGGAACGGAATGGTGTAGAACTGGCTCATCTCCGTCATCCCCAGCGCAGCCAGCGGGGGATTTGCCAGCTTCTGCACATCCAGGGTGCGCTCACCAGTGAGGTTGAAATATCGCTGATAGGTGGCGACGATGGCCACCAACATCAGCAAGCTCCCAGCTAACGTATAGAGGAAGAATTTGATCGCTGAGTAGACGCGGTTCCGGCTGCCCCAGATCCCGATAATCAGGGCCATCGGGATCAGGCTGAGCTCAAAGAAGACGTAGAACAGGAAGAGATCGAGTGAGAGGAACGCGCCAACCATCCCCGTTTCCAGCAGCAACATTGCAATGTTGAACTCGCGAACCCGCGTGCTGACTGATGTCCAGGAAACGATTAGGGAAATGGGGGTGAGGAGCGTGGTAAGGAGCACCAGCAAGATGCTGAGGCCGTCTGCGCCGAGGTGATAGCTGATCCCAACTTCTGGTAGCCACTGGATCGACTCTTCAAACTGCATTGCAGCGGTGTTGAACGCGTTGCCCGTGAGGAGGAGGAGCGAAAAGCCAAAGGTGATCAGGCTCGTCAGTAAGGCGATCCAGCGGGCAGTGTTCGCACTCATCCGTGGCACGACGAAAAGCACCAACATCCCGACGAGTGGGAGGTAGGTGATAATTGAGAGCAGTGGCATACCGTTCACGCGCTATTGCTCCTTAGTGAGCTATCCACAGCCAGCCAGCCGGGACGCCTCATTGCAGACTCCTGCTGCCTTACTTTCCTAAAAACTGCGGCCCGAAGACCAGATAGACGCCGACAATCAGCACTGTCCCAAGCACAATCGCTAGAGCATAGTTGGGGATCATCCCGGTTTGGATGCGCCGCAACCGCTGGGAGATCCCACCAGTCAGGAACGCGAGGCCATTGACAAACCCATCAATCAGCCCTGCGTCGATCCATTTCCAGAGGAAGGTGGCAAAGAGGCTCATCGGGCGAACAATCAGGGCTGAGTAAATCTCATCCACGTACCACTTGTGTACGAAAAGATCGTAGAGGGCGGGGAATCGCTGGCCCATCCGTTGCGGCGAGATCGCCCCATTGCCATACATCAGCCAAGCCAGCCCGATGCCAAGGAGTGCGATGATGATGGAGGCGGCGAAACCGCCATAGGTGAGGGCTGCTGAGGGCAGTTCATGCCCGCCTTCGGCGGTCGCAATCGCCAGAATCTTCGTTACACCAGCGTGTTCACCGCCCTGCGCGAAGATTGGCCCCAGCCACTGGTGGATCAACCCTTCGTCAGGGGGCCAACCCATGATGACCCCCACGACGATCGAGGGAATCGCCAGGAGAATCAGCGGTAAGGTCATCACCAATGGCGATTCATGTGGCGTGTGCGCGGTGGTATCGAAGCGTGGTTCGCCATGAAAGGTCATAAAGATCATGCGGAAGGTGTAGAACGCCGTCATGAAGGCGACGATCCAGCCGATGATCGCGGCGGGCGGATAGCCGTTATGCCAGGCCCCCACCAGAATCTCATCTTTGGAGAAGAACCCAGCCGTGCCCGCGAAGCCAGCGAGGGCGAGTGCGCCACACAGGAGGGTGCCATAGGTAATGGGCATATAGCGGCGTAGCCCGCCCATAAAGCGCATATCCTGGGTTTTGACTGGATCGTGACCGTAGACCGCTTCCATCCCATGAATGACTGAACCAGAACCGAGGAAGAGCAGGGCCTTGAAGAACGCATGGGTCATCAGATGGAAGATCGCGGGGATGAAGGCTCCTGCGCCGACAGCAAAGACCATATACCCAAGCTGACTGACTGTTGAGTAGGCCATCACCCGCTTAATGTCATTTTGCACCAGCCCAATCGTCGCCGCGAGGAAACAGGTCGCCAGCCCCACCCAGAGAATCGTTTCTCGCGCAATCGGGGCGCTTTGATAAATCGCCCAGGAGCGCACCATCATGTAGACACCTGCCGTGACCATCGTCGCGGCGTGAATCAGGGCAGAAACGGGAGTGGGACCTTCCATCGCGTCTGGCAACCAGACATAGAGCGGGAACTGCGCGCTTTTGCCAATTGCTCCCACAAAGAGCAGCAGGGCAATGGCGGTCAGCGTTGTCTCTTCTTTGCCCGCAATGTGGGCGAAGATCCCTTTATCACCAAAGAAGGAGAGGGTGCCAAAGGTGGTGAAGGTGAGGAACATCCCGATCATGAAGCCGAAGTCACCGACGCGGTTGACGATAAACGCCTTTTTCGCCGCATCGCCCGCCGACTTGCGGTCGAACCAGTAGCCGATCAGTAAGTAGGAGCAGAGCCCCACGCCTTCCCAACCGAAGAACATCACCAGGTAGTTATCGCCCAGCACCAGAATGAGCATGGCGAAGACGAACAGCGAGAGGTAGGCGAAGAAGCGATAGTAGCCAGCATCGTGGCTCATGTAGCCAGCGGAGTAGATATGAATCAGCAGACCAATCCCGGTAATGATACAGATCATCACTGAGGTGAGTTGATCGATGTAGAGCGTGAGCGGAATGTCAAACCCACCCAGAGTCGCCCCAGGCATCCAGCGCCAGAGGGTCTGCTGAATGGCGTGGCCTGAGTTGCCAACCTGGATGGTGGCAGCCACGCTGGCCCCAAAGGCGATCGCCATCGCGATCCAGGCGGGGATATGCGCGGCCTTCCCGATAAACCGCCGACCTAGCAGAATATCAAAGACGAACGCCAGCAGCGGCATCAACGGAATTAGAAATAGGTAATTCTCCACTCCATCCCCCGGTAATAGTTCGCGCTACGCCGTAAGAATACGCAGGGCCCAGATTGCGCGATTCGTACCAATCACGCCGTTAGTCGCGCATGGAACTGACTGATGTGACATCGACGGTATCACTGGTGCGGCTGAGTACCAGAATGAGCCCTAAGCCAATTGCGGCCTCGGCGGCAGCCAGCGCAATCACAAAGATGGCGAAAATCTGTCCGGCCATCGAGTTGAGCGACGTACCAAAGGCGATCAGGCTGATATTGACTGCATTGAGCATCAATTCAATCGACATAAAAATGATCAAGATATTCTTGCGTGTCAGTACACCGAGCAAGCCGATCACAAAGAGTAGTGCGCTGAGTGTGAGAAAATGTTCGAGAGTTAGCCCGGTCCCCATTCGTCCCCCCTGTTGCGGGTGTTATCGCTCAGTCACGAACGACAGTTTGCACTCCTGGTCGCCGTTGCTTTTCGGCGGCATGCTCAACATCAACGGTTTCTGGCTGCGCGAGGTCAATTGGCCCCGCCGCTGGAATGCCCAACGCTTCATCTTGATGAATCAGGTCGCTGCCTTTTGGATGCCCCAGCGAGATTGTGCCGAGCGAACGTCCAATAATCGGCGTGGCGAACCGCTCAGGTAGGCCCAGCACAATCGCCGCAATGGTCGCCACCAGCAGGACAAGCGAGGCGATTTCAAACGGCAGGAGGTATTCAGAGTAGAGGAAGCGGCCAATGGCCTGCGTGTTCCCCCCTACTTGGGCAACTTCTTGGCTGGTAATCAGCCCTTGCTGCCCGCGTACCACGCCAGTGGCGATGACGGTAGCGATTTCACCAAACAGCCCTAAGCCCAGAATCCAGGAAACTATCGTTTGCATCCGTGAGCTGTGGCTCAGTTCCCCAAGGTCTTCTGGGCGCACTAACATCACCACAAAGAGAAAGACCACCAGAATAGCCCCGGTGTAGACGATGACCTGAACAGCGGCGAGAAACTCCGCGCCAAGCAGGACAAAAACTCCGGCGACGTTCAGGAACGTAATCACCAGGAATAAGGCTGAGTGGACTGGATTGCGCGCGAAGACGACGCCGATTGCCATCAGCACCGCGACCGCTGAGAGAAAGTAGAAAACGATTTCTGCCCCGGTCACACAACCCCCCACACTGTTTCTGCGCGCCGCCTGGAAGCAACCTTGGTGGTACAAGGCTCCTTGCCTTGCATTGGTCGCTGCACCCATTGCCTCGCGCTACTGCTGATAATACGCCGATTCATCCTGCCCCAAGACGGCTAACTCGCCTTTCTGCCGGAAGAATTGATCCCGCGATTGTGAGGCCAATTCGTAATGCTTGCTCATCGTTACCGCATCAACCGGGCAGACTCTGGCACAGAGGCCGCAGAACATACAGCGCCCGAGTTTCAGGGTATATTCGACGAGGTTCCGTTCCTCATCGCGTTCGGTTGCCTCCACATTGATCACAATTGCCCCGGTGGGGCAGATCTGCTCGCACAGACCGCAGGCCACACAGAGGACGCGACCAGTGTCTGGATCTGAACGGAGCGAGGGCATCCCCCGGAAACGATCGGTGATCGGCTTGCGCTCATCTGGGTATTGAATCGTCACGGGCTTCTGGAAGAATTGCCGCAGTGTGACGAAGAACCCTTTGATTGGTGGCAGCATTGCCATCTCCTCAGTCTAGAAACGGTGGTTGGCACTCGTTCGCTGTTGCCAACCGTTGGGTGTTATACACTACGTTTATGGCCTATCGCCATAAACACACCGTTAGAACCTCAACCAACCCAGCGCCCAAAGTCGTCCCAGCGCAGTTACCAGGATATTTAAGAGGGCGAGTGGGAGCAGTAATTTCCACGCCAGCCCCATCAGTTGGTCATAGCGGAAGCGGGGCAACGTGGCGCGGAGCCAGAAATAGAGGAAGATGAAGCCTGAAATCTTTATTGCTAACCAGATTGGCCCAGGCAAGAATGGACCCGCAGGGCCGCCCAGGAAGACAACCGCTGCCACTGCTGAGATCACCAGCATCGCGACATACTCACCGAGGAAGTAGAGCGAGAAGCGGAAGCCCGTATATTCTGTGAAGAACCCCGCGACTAGCTCACTCTCTGCCTCAGGGAGGTCAAAGGGGGCGCGGTTGGTTTCGGCAACGCCTGCGATCAGGAACAGGATAAATGAAGGGGCTTGCAACAAGATCAGCCAGGTGTTCAGTTGCTGCCATTGCGTAATCCCGCGCAGCGAGAGAGTCCCAGTGAGCAGGAACGGGCCGATGAGCGAGAGGCCAAGAATCAGTTCGTAGGAAACAACCTGGGCCGCAGCGCGTAAGCCCCCAAGCAGCGAATAGCGGTTGCCAGAGGCATAGCCACCCAGGATCATCCCATAGACCCCGATTCCGCTCATCGCCAGGATAAACAACACCCCGATATTTACATCGGCGACAAAGAGGCTCAGGCGGCTATTGAGAAAAGGAATGGGAATCGTTTCCAGGCCGATAGGAATAACGGCAAAAGAGATGAAGGCCGTAGCGAATGAGATCAGCGGGGCAAAGAGAAAGAGGTAGCGGTCGGCATTGGCCGGCACAACGTCTTCCTTCCCCAGCAGCTTGATCCCATCAGCCAGTGGTTGCAAGAGCCCGGCTGGGCCCGTGCGTGTTGGCCCGCGCCGATTCTGAAAGCGAGCGAGGGCTTTGCGCTCAAACCAGGTCAGCAACGCCATCGCAGTGAGTAGGATGATCAGCAGAATCGCCATGAAGATCGCCGTCATCCCCAGATTTTGTGTCGTCGGCGGGATCATGCTTGCTCCCCTTCAGTCCAATAGCCGTTTTGCGGAGTTTAGTCATCCCCAGCGGTGGTGACTGCCGCCGCTGGTCGAATCTGTACGGGTGTGTACTTGAACTCTGGTGTGCCAGTGGTTGGCTCGAAGGCTTCGCTGACAATCTGCCCAATGGGGGCTTGCGGCCAGTGATCGTCCAGGCGAATCATCCCCGCTGGCAACGACTCGGTCAGTGCTGCGCGTACATGAATGCTGCCGCGCTGGGAGGCAATCTGCACCAGATCGCCATCATCAATGCCCGCTGCCTGCGCGTCGGCTGGGTTGATAGCCACGGCTGGGGCTGGCTCCAGCTTCATTGGACCACTGGCGCGGCGTGTGCGCTGCCCGGTATCCCAATGATAGAGTGAACCGCCAACCTGGAGGACCAGTGGGAACGCTGTGTGCTGTGCTGCGCCAGGAACGGCGTGATGCGTCGGCATAAACTGCGCCTTCCCGCTTGGCGTGGCAAAACTTTCCAAATGCAGTGTGGGAATACCCGGTTGATCGGGGGCGGGGGCGGGCCAGTGTAACCCCTCTTTCTCCAACCGCCGATAGTTGATCCCAGCGTACTGCGGCACCATGGTGGCGATCTCATCCATAATCTGGCTGGGATGACGATAGGGCAGGTCGTAGCCGAACCGCTGGGCGATATCAACAATCACCTGCCAGTCGGGCATACTGCCAGCGATTGGCGGGATGGCCTTCCGCACGCGCTGGACGCGCCGCTCCAGGTTGGTGTAGGTGCCATCTTTCTCGTAGCCACTCACGGCGGGTAGCACGACATCAGCCAGTTGTGCGGTTGGCGTCAGGAAGAGGTCTTGCACCACCAGAAACTCTGCCTGTTCCAGCGCCTGTTCCATCTGCTCCTGATTGGGGGCAAGGTCGATCAGGTCTTCACCCTGTACCCAGAGGGCGCGCACCGCGCCGCTTTGGAGGGCACGCGGTAGCTCGGTCAGCGTGATCCCAGCCTCAGTTGGCAACGCATGGCCTTGCTGCCCATCAGCCCAACGCGAGAGCCACAGTTCCTCGAAACGGGTGCGTGCCTCCTGGTCATCAAGATTCACCCAACCAGGCAACCGATTCGGAGCGATCCCAAGGTCACTGGCCCCTTGCGTATTGTTGTCGCCAACGAACGTGTTGACTCCGGCAAACTCACGGCCCACATTGCCAGTCAGCAGCGCCAGATTATTCAGCGCCAGGACATTATCGACACCGCTCAGGTGCTGCGTCAGGCCATTGCCAAAGAACGCCCCGGATGGCCCCCAACCGTCACCTTCCTTGTGGTTATAGCCAGTGGCATACATGCGGGCGGCTTTCGCAATGTCCTCTTGCGGTACGCCAGTCACTTCGCTAACCCGCTCCAGCGTGAAATCGGCGAGCGAGGCGACCCACTCGGCGTACCCTTCGGTACGGGCAGCGATGAACGCCTGATTGGCCAAGCCTTCGTCCAGGATATATTTCGCCATCCCGTTTAGTAGCACCCCATCGGTGCCAGAGTGTGGACGCAGCCAGATATTGGCGACATTACAGAGCAGATTGTATTGGGGATCGATCACGATCAAGCCAGCGGGGTCGCCATGTGTGCGGACTGCCAGATTCATCCAGTAGGAGACAATCGCGTGCGTTTCTGGCGCGTTTGCCCCCACCAATAGCAGACACTTCATATGGCGGATTTCGGCGATTTCGTTGGTGGTGGCTGCTGTCCCAAACGATTGGGTCAGGGCACGTTGCCAGGGGGCCTGGCTATAGCGGGCCTTGCTGTCGAGATTATTCGTGCCCATCACCACGCGGGTGAACAGTTGGAAGAGGTAGGCTTCTTCGTTCGTCACCTTGGTGGAGCCAACACCGAAGAACGAGCCATCGCGATAGTCGCCCAGCCGTAATGCGATGTAGCCAAGTGCTTCATCCCAGGTTGCTGGCTCAAACCGATCGCCACGGCGAATCAGCGGTTGCTTCAGGCGATCCGGCGAGTGGGTGTAATCGTAGCCCCAGCGGCCCTTGACGCAGAGGTAGCCATTGTTGACTCCCTCATACATCACGCCATCCATTCGCTTCAATTCACCACTGAGGGTGCGGGCGTCAATTGTGCAGCCAACCGCGCAGTAGTGGCAGGTTGTAACCGTGTGGTCCATCTTCCACTCGTGATCGGTGTAGCTGCGGTCGAGGATAGCCCCGACCGGGCAAACGGCGACGCAGTTGCCACAGTGGGTGCATTCGGTGTCAGCCAGACTATTGCCAAATGCGGGCACCACTTCGGAGTAGTAGCCGCGCTGGGCCATCGAGATTGCCGTTGCGCCGACGATCTCTTCGCAGACGCGCACACATTGGGCGCAGACCACGCAGCGATCGAGCTTGTAGGCGATCAGCGGTGAGTAGTGACGCATCTCCTCTGCCCGCTTTGGTCGCCGCAGGGGGTTATTGTAGACGTTGTACTCGTAGGTATAGTCCTGCATCTTGCATTCGCCCGACTTGTCGCAGACGGGACAATCGAGCGCATGATCGATCAGGAAGAAGCGCATCATATCCTGGCGGGCCTGCACCGCGCCGGGGGAGTGGGTCGAGATTTCCATACCCTCACGTAGTGGCAGCGAACAGCCCTCGGTGAGATAGGAACTCCGACCGTGAACTTCGACCATGCACATCCGACAGGAACCCCACGGACGCAGGCTTGGTTCATAGCAAAAGTTCGGCACATCGAAGCCATGCATCCGGGCCGCTTCAATGACGAGCGTTCCTTCTGGCACTTGCACCTGCTTCCCGTTGATCGTGCAGGTGATCAATGGTTTTGGCGCTTTCGTTGGCATGATCCCCCTTTTTGGGTTTAGGTGAGCGACTGGCAGCCAGGAACGCTTGCGGCGCTGGCTGCGGCGACTCCCTTACCGCCTTAGCGGTCTACATCCCCAAGTACAATATCAATGGTGCCGATTAGCGCAACAACATCTGCGAGCATTGCGCCCTGGGCAAGTTTTGGCAAGATTTGCAGATTCACAAAACTTGGGGCGCGGTAATGAATCCGATATGGCACTGACGAGCCATCACTGATGATGTAGAATCCGATCTCGCCCTTAGGCCCCTCAGTCGCTACATAGACCTCGCCACGCGGTGGGCGTGGTCCTTTGATCGTCCAGACAAAGTGCCGCTGCATATCTTCGGCGTTATATTGCGAGGCCAGATGCGGCGGCTGCACATAGTTTGATTCGCGAGCCAGGAATGGGCCATCGCTCGGCATTTGATCCAGGCATTGCTCGATCATCGAGAGCGATTGACGCATCTCTTCCATCCGCACCAGATAGCGGTCGTACGTGTCGCCATTTTCCCCAATCGGCACTTCCCAATCGAGGCGATCATAGACGAGGTAGGGACGGGCCTTGCGAATATCGTATGCGACCCCTGAGCCCCGAATCATCGGCCCGGTCAGCGAATAGGCCTGCGCATCCTCTGCGGTAATGATCCCAATCCCCTTCGTACGGTTCAACCAGATCGGGTTTGCGGATAACAGATCGACGTAATCTGCCTGCCGACTGGGGAAGATCTTGACGAACTCGCGGAGTTCATCAAGCCAGCCATCGGGAATATCGCGGGTGAACCCGCCGATCTCCATGATGTTCGTCGTCAGGCGGGCGCCGCCGAACTTATCGAATAGATCGAGAATCATCTCGCGTTCGCGGAAGGTGTAGAGCACCATCGAGAGTGCGCCAATGTCGAGCGCATGCGTACCAAGCCAGAGGAGGTGCGAGGAGATCCGGCTCAGTTCCGCCAGGATGACGCGGAAATATTCTGCCCGCTCTGGTACTTCGACCCCGCAGAGTTTTTCGATCGCCATACAGAGACCGAGGTTATTATTCGGCGCGGCGGCGTAGTCGGTACGGTCAGTCCAGGGAATAATTTGTGGATAGCGATGATTCTCAAAGAGCTTTTCGACGCCCCGGTGCAGGTAGCCCATCACCGGACGCGCATTGACGATCACCTCGCCTTCCAGGTCGAGAACGACCCGGAAAACCCCATGGGTGCTGGGGTGTTGGGGACCCATATTCAGCGTGATCAGGCGATGAACATCATCAACCTGCTGTTCTTCAGTGATTTCAATCTCGGTCCCTCGAGAGGGGATGAGTGAACTTGTCATTCTGCGCTCCCGTTGCAGAGATTCGCGGCTATCGCCTCAATCATCAATGGGCTCGTGTGCGTCATCACTCGGTCAGGCGAATCGGCACGCCCTGCTGACTCAGCCAGCGGTCGGCTTCGAGTCGATTTCCTTCCTGGGCTACGTCTTTTCGCAGGGGGAATTCGTGCCAGTCATCTGGTAAGAGAATCCGGCGCAGGTCAGGATGCCCATCGAAGATAATCCCGAACATATCGTAGGCTTCGCGCTCTTGCCAGTCGCCCCCCGGCCAGATAGGGGTCACCGAATCGACTGACCCCCATTCGTCAACACCCGCCTTTAGCCGTAGCTGACGATTGTGTTCCACAGAATAGAGTTGGTAGACAACATCAAAGCGTGGCTGGTCGCGCAGCCGCAGCATATCGACCCCACAAAGGTCGGCAAGTAGGGTGAACCGCCACTCTGGCTCATCGCGCAGATAGACACAGACCGCATAGAGATCAGCGGGGCGAATCCGCACCGTCAGTTGCCCACGGTAGATGTTGAATTCCTCAACGGCCTCGGGGAACCGCTCCCGCAGGGCGACGACGACCGAGGGCTCTTGCCGCGCTGGCCCGCTCGGTTGCTCCTGCATTACTCCCCGCTCCCCAGGCGTGGACGCTGCTCGCCCCCACGCAATGTCGATACGAGCCGTTCGCCATCAGGATCTTTCACCAGCATCGTGTGGGCGGCTGGCCCAGCCTGTTTCAGCGAGATGACCTGCTTCAGTCCCGCTTCCTCACGTTCCTTCTGGCGCATATTCTTGGCGACTTCCGGGCCATGCTTCTTCGCCATCGTTTCGTATTTGATCACGCGGTTCTGCAGCTCCAGAATCCCGGAAATCAACCCTTCTGGGGTGGGTGGGCACCCGGAGACATAGACATCGACGGGGATGATCCGATCCACCCCTTGCAGGGTGGCATAGGTGTCGAAAGGTCCACCAAAATTGGCGCACGCCCCCATGGAAATCACCCATTTGGGGTCGGGCATCTGCTCGTATAGCTGGTAGACGAGCGGAGCCATCTTGTAGGTAACCGTGCCAGACACGATCATCAGGTCGGACTGGCGGGGCGAGGCGCGATAGAGCATCCCGAACCGTTCGGCAAAGTCCCAGCGGGGCTGCGCGCCAGCGATCATCTCAATCGCACAGCAGGCTAGCCCGAAGGTCATCGGCCAAAGGCTTGAACGACGGGCCCAGTTGAATAGCCCATCAAGGCTGGTTGTCAGGATATTCTTCTCGAAACGATTCTCTAACATGATTCTGCCTCATTGCTGCGTAATTGGCGAGCTGAACTGCCGCGCCAGTTTACACCCATTCTAGGCCACCTTTGCGCCAAGCATAGATATATCCAAAGAAGAGGAGTCCGATAAAAGCGAGCATCTCCAGAAAGCCGAAAATCCCCAGGTGGTCGAACGCTACTGCCCAGGGATAGAGGAAGACGGCTTCAATATCGAAGATGACAAACAGAATGGCGATGACGTAATAGCGCGAAGTGTAGCGGCCTTTCATCGGCTGCACATTGGGCACACCACTCTCATACGGCGAGAGTTTGCGTGGTGTAGGGCGGTGTGGGCGCACGATAATTCCCAGGCTCAGCAGAACAACCCCTGCGCCGAGAACAGTGAGGATCATAATCAGGATAATGGCGTAATTATCGACCACGCGCCCTATTCCCCCTTTGCTTCAGGCTATTGTAACGGCAAGCTCCCCCAGTGTTGCCAAAGCCGAAACAACTATATCACGGCCCTATGGGCAGGGCAATGAGTTTGTCGCTGATTTCACAAAGTCGGGTGAGCTGGGGTTGCTCCTGTCTGGTTGATCATGGTGATACAAGCGGCGCGAACGCTGCGCTCACTTGCAAAATCTGTCAATTCCGTGTAGGAATTGGGGATGGGGAGTGCGCGATGGTAGAACACGAAGCAATCGCACAGCAGCTAGAAACGACGCTACGTCAGCGGGGGCAGACAATTGCCACTGCCGAGTCCTGTACAGGTGGGGCGCTTGCGGCGACCTTAGCGGCTTTGCCTGGGGCGTCAGATGTGTTGCTTGGTGGAGTGGTCGCGTATAATGCCGCGATCAAAGTGGCGCTGCTTGGTGTGCCAACTGCGGTGATTACGGCAGAGGGGGTCGTCAGCGAACGCTGCGCCCTGGCGATGGCTGCCGGGGCGCGGCGGGTCTGCGGGGCTGATCTGGCGATTGCGACTACGGGAATTGCTGGCCCAACAGGGGCCGAACCAGGCAAACCCCTTGGCACGGTCTATATTGCGGTGGCCTGGGCAACGGGATCGATCTGCCGCCGACACCAGTATGCTGGCCCCAGGGCGACGGTGATTGCGGCAGCGGTGGGGGATGCACTGGCGCTGGCGCAGGAGGTCGTTGCTCAGAGTGCATCCGTGGGATCTGTTGGTTGATGGCGGGGTTACGTGGGTAATCGCCGTGAGTGACTGAAGAAGGAGTGGTCGTTGTACGGCGAGAAGACAGTGTTGGCGAACGGGGTGCGGGTGTTAAGTTTTGCGATGCCCCATGTGCGTTCGGTCAGTATGATCCTGACCTATAATATCGGGTCGCGCTATGAGACGGATGAACACGCGGGGATTTCCCACTTTATTGAACATATGTTGTTTAAAGGCACGACTTCCCGCCCGCACCCTGAGCTCATCTCCGAGGCGATTGAAGGGATTGGGGGCATCCTCAATGCCTATACCAGCCGTGAGCAAACGGGGTATTGGGCGAAGGTGCCATCAACCCACTTTGCCAGTTCCTTTGCGGTGCTGGCGGATATGCTCCGTAACTCGCTCTTTGTTGCTGAGGAAGTGGACAAAGAGCGCGATGTGATCATTGAGGAGATTCGGGCGTCGGAGGATGACCCTACCGATCTAGTCAATGAATTGAGTAATCGGCTGGTCTGGGAAGAGCAGGCGGTTGGGCGGGCGATTGCGGGGAGTGAAGAATCAGTGGCGCGGATCGACCGTGCAGCAATGATGCACTATCTCCAGGGGCAATATGTGCCAGCAAATCTGGTGATCAGTGTGGCGGGGAATGTGACCCACGCCGAGGTGGTGCAGCGGGCCGAGGAATTGTTTGGCGACCTCCCCGCTGGAAAAACCCAGGCGCGGGAGGCTGCAACGTTTCAGCAGGATGCCCCCCGGGCGGGGCTGTTGCAGCGCCCTGATAAGCAGGCGAATCTAGTGCTGACTGTGCCAGGGATGTCGTACCATGATGAACGACGCTTTACCCTGCGAACGCTTGATGTGATTCTTGGGTCGGGGATGAGTTCGCGGCTCTTTATTGAGATTCGGGAGCGGCGTGGGCTGGCCTACGCCGTCGGTTCCTACTTCAACCAACTGGCTGATGCGGGCAATGGCGCGGTCTATGTCGGGGTCGACCCCCATCGGGCTGAAGAAACGGTCCGCGCGGTCGTTGGGGAGTTGCACAAGCTCGCTGCCGAAGCTGTGCCGCCTGAAGAGTTGCTGCGCTCGAAGGAGTTTCGCAAGGGGCGGCTTCTGATGAGCTTGGAAGATAGTCAGGCGATGGCCTCATGGCTTGGTTCGCACGAGATTCTCTATGGCGATGTGCCGACGCCAGAGGAAGTGACCGCCAAGATCGATGCCGTGACCGCAGCCGAGGTGCAGGCGTTGGCCCAGGAGATCTTCACGCCGCAGCGATATAGTCTGGCGGTGGTTGGACCCTATGACGACGAAGCACGCTGGCTGAAGCTGTTGGAGGAACTGGCGCAGTAGCTGTGGGCAGCCACCAGTTTCATTAGCACACACGACAAAAGCAGGGGCCGCTGCATAGCTATGCAGCGGCCCCTGCTTTTGTCGTGGATTGTGACTGCTAGTCGGCAGCGGCAGTGGTCTGGGTGCCGTTGCTGGGATAGAGGAAACAGGCGACGAAATGCCCGTTGCCTTGATCATCGAATGGTGGCTCTTCGGCCTTACAGATATCCATTACATAGGGGCAGCGGGTGTGGAAGTGGCAACCTGATGGTGGATTGATCGGGCTTGGTACGTCACCAGTCAGGATGATCCGCTCGCGCTTCTTCTCGACTACGGGGTCGGGGATAGGCACGGCGGAGAGCAGGGCTTTGGTATAGGGGTGCAACGGATTCTCATAGAGATCGTCGCGGGTCGCAAGCTCAACGATCTTGCCGAGGTACATCACTGCCACGCGGTCAGAGATGTGGCGGATAACCGAGAGGTCGTGGGCAATGAACAGATACGTCAGCCCGAATTGCTCTTGGAGATCTTCGAGTAGGTTGACGATCTGGGCCTGAATCGATACATCCAGCGCGGAGACTGGCTCATCGGCAACGATGAACTCAGGATTGGCGGCTAACGCCCGGGCGACACCGATACGTTGCCGTTGCCCACCAGAGAACTCGTGCGGATAGCGGTTAGCGAAGTAGGGGTTCAGACCAACCGTCTCTAGCAGTTGCTGTACCCGCTGGTTCCGCTCGGCCTTTGGCACGAGGTTATGAATCTGCATCGGCTCGGCAATAATGTTGCCAACCGTCATACGCGGATTCAGTGAGGCGTAAGGATCCTGGAAGATCATCTGCAAGTAGCGGCGCATCTTGCGCATTTCGCCACTGCCGAGCTTCGTCAGGTCTTGCCCATGAAAGTTCACTTGCCCAGAGGTTGGCTTGTAGAGTTGGAGTAAGGCCCGACCAGTGGTCGATTTCCCGCAGCCAGACTCACCGACCATCCCCAGTGTTTCGCCCTTCTTGACGGCGAAGCTCACGCCATCAACCGCCTGAACAGCACCCACCTGTCGTTGAATGATGATTCCCTTTGTCAGGGGGAAGTGCATGACCAGGTCCTTGACCTCGACGAGGTTTTCCCCAGTCGCGGCAGATCCTGACTCCCCGCCTCGCGTTGCTGTCGCCATCCGGCGCCCTCCCTCTACCTATTTGCACGATGTAGGTGCTTTTGCTACTGGGCGACTCAGTCAAGTTTGCCGCCGCGTAGTGTGCCTACGTCTCAGTTATAACCCTACCGATTCTGGAGCCAACTCAGCCTTTTCACCATTGATAATGTTGAAGTGACAAGAAACGCGGTGCCCTGGTGTCACTTCGCGGAGGGCCGGGGCTTTGCGTTCGCAGATCTCTTCAGAATAATCGCAGCGTGGCGAGAATGGGCACATATCCGGCAGATCGATCAGGTCGGGCGGCAGACCACGAATTGGGTCAAGCTTCGACTTGAGCGCGTCGAGCCGGGGAATCGATTTCAACAGACCAAGGGTGTAGGGGTGGCGCGGATTAGCAAAGAGTTCATAGGTGTCGGCTGTTTCCGCAACAGTCCCCGCGTACATTACCTGAATGCGGTCGCTCATTCCAGCGACTACCCCCAGGTCGTGGGTAATCAGGATGACTGCTGTGCCACGATCTTGCTGAAGCTTCCGCATCAGATCAAGAATCTGGGCCTGAATTGTCACGTCGAGCGCCGTAGTTGGCTCATCGGCGATCAACAGTAAGGGGTCGCACGAGAGGGCCATCGCGATCATGACACGCTGGCGCATACCACCAGAGAACTGGTGTGGGTACTGATCGACCCGTTGCTCCGCATTGGGGATACCGACCATCTTCAGCAGTTCAATCGCTCGGGCGCGGGCTTCGGCCTTGCTCATCCCTTTGTGCAATTCGAGCGATTCGCTGATCTGTCGGTTGACGGTCAGCACGGGATTCAACGAGGTCATCGGGTCTTGAAAGACCATCGCGATCTCGTTGCCCCGAATCGAACGAATCTGCTCGTCGTTCATCTTGAGGATGTCTTTGCCCTGGAAGACCACCTGTCCGTCAACGATCTTCCCTGGCGGACTGGGAATGAGCCGCATTAGAGACATCGCCGTAATGCTCTTGCCGCAGCCGGATTCCCCCACGATTCCCAGGGTCTCCCCTGGCATCAACTGGAAGCTGACCCCATTGACCGCCTTCACCACTCCGTCCTGGGTGAAGAACTGGGTTTTGAGGTTATCAACCATCAGCAACGGCTCAGCAGTCGTCGCCATACCCGCTCCTTGCCACTAGTGTGCGTTTCGCACCCTCAGTCGGTCCCCTCAATCAGGTACCGTAGCCAATCAGGCCCCCTGGCCTGTGTCCACCTGCTGTTTGCAGCTTCCCCGCCCCCTGGCGCTAGTTGTTGTGTGCCAGGGACAATACACTAATCTACCAACAAGCGCAAGTACCACCAATCGTGATGGACGAGCCTTGCTGCAGCAGTGCGTTGCCAATCGTATTCTTTTTACCCAGGATTACGCGATTTGCCAACTCTTCGCTGGCTTTATCACTATAGCATTGGTCGTTTTCAACGTCAAACAGTGATTTTCACAGGGTCAACCAATACGCGCCCTTAGCGAAGCAACAAGAGGCCCGTCAGGATCAGTAAGAGGGCGATTGCCTGGGAGAGAAAGCGGTCGCTCAGGCGACCAAGCGCGTAGTTTCCCCCCACAATGCCCAACAGGGCAAACGGAATCAGCGCGGCCCCAGTCCACAATAACGAGGTCGAGCCAATGCCCAGGCGTAAGTAGCCTGGGACACGGATGAGATCGAGAACCATAAAGTAGATCAGCAGCGTCGCACGGCGAGTAGCCGCGGTGCTGAGCCGATAATGCAGGTAGGCCACGATTGGTGGTCCCCCGGTACCGATCGAACCAGTCAGGAGGCCACCGATAAAGCCAACGGGTACGCCCAACAATTGCTGACGGGTTGTTGGCACTGGGACCACGTGCGAGGCAATTGGCGTGAAGCGGCTAATCCCAAAGAGCAGGGTGAGCGCGCCCAGAATACGACGGAGCCAGACCAGCGGCAGGATAGTCAGCAGGAAAGTGCCGAACGCTAGCCCACAAAGACTGCTTGTCAGGAGGACCGCCAGGGCGCTCCAGGAAGCATCTTTCCGCGATTGGATGGCGACGAGGAAACCAGTCGCTGCCTGAACCAGGGCGGCGAGCACCACCGCCTGACGTAGATCCCAGGCGAGGCTGAGCATCGGCACCATGATCAGGGCTGCGCCAAAGCCGGTGAGGGTGCGAACAAAGATCGCGACGAAGATCACGAATGCAGTGAAAGCGAAGGCTGGGCTGGCGAAAGATATTTCCATGAACCCTATCTATCGGTATTGCCCAGCGGGTTATTTCTCCACCAGTGCTTCGCGCAGACGTGCTAGTTCTTCTGCCGCTACTGCGGGTTCCAGCTTGGTAAAGAGTGGTTCGGGCTGCCGTAACTGCTGACCTGCTGGCACCCCTACAATCGTCCACTGCGCCGTTGCGGGAGTCGTAATACGCCCGCCCACGGTGCGCCCACTCCAGGTACCAGTCGCCTCATCGCCTTCAGCGAAGCCTAACAGCGCATGGAGTCGCTCGGCGGCGAACGGCAGGAATGGCGTGGTCATAACCTTCAACGTCTCAATCGCCTGAATCGCCGTGTAGAGGGCGCGGGCCGCGGCTTCGCGGTCCGTCTTCAGCGATTTCCAGGGGGCAGTTTCGTCCAGGTAGCGATTGACAGCACTGGCAAAGGCCATCGCTTCCTTGAGGGCATCGCGCAGATGGACCCCTTCCAGCAGTTTCGTCACCTGGGCAAACGCCGCATCGCGGTCGGCGAGTAAGGCGACATCACGGTCGGTCAGTGGCCCTGGCTCAGGCACGCGTCCGTCGAAGTTGCGATAGGTGAATGACAGGACGCGGTTGACCAGATTGCCCCAAGTAGCGACGAGTTCGCTATTGACTCGCGTGACAAACTCGCTCCAACTCCAGTTACTGTCGCGGGTTTCCGGCGCAAGGGCCGTCAGGTAGTAGCGAAGCGCGTCAGGCTGATAGCGTTCCTCAATGTCGGGTAGCCAAACCGCCCAATTGCGGCTGGTGCTCATCTGCTCCCCTTCCAGGTTCATATACTCAGAGGCGGGTACATCGAATGGCAGATTCAGCCCGCCATAGCCCAGCAACATCGCAGGCCAGATAATTGTGTGGAAGGGGATGTTGTCCTTGCCCAGGAAATAATAGCCACGGGCATTTTTGGCGGTGGGGTCAGTCGCATCCCACCAACGTTCCCAGGCGGTTGGCTCGCCCGTCAGGGCGGCCCATTCTTTGCTGGCGGAGAGGTAGCCGATCACGGCATCGAACCAGACATAGATGCGCTTGTGGGCGAACTCTTCGTCATCCACTGGGACAGGCACGCCCCAGTCGAGGTCGCGGGTGATCGCCCGCCCGTGCAAGCCTTCGCGCAGCCAGTTGCGGGTGAAGGCGACGGTGTTCGCCCGCCAGTGAGAGCGATCTTCGCCATCGAGCCATGCGCGTAGCGCGGGTTCCAGTTTGCCGAGGTCGAGGAAGAAATGCTCGGTTTCGCGGAAGCTGATCGGTTCGTGGTCCAGCACACTGTAGGGGCTACCTAACTGCTCCGGGTCGAGCAAGGTGCCACAATTGTCACATTGGTCACCCCGTGCGCGGGCAAAGCCGCAGATCGGGCAGGTGCCCTCCACATAGCGATCAGGTAAGAATCGTTGCAGCGTTTCGCTGTAGGAGCCAGTCATCCGTTCGCGGTAGAGGTAGCCTGCTTCCAGCAGGCGCAGAAAAATATCCTGAGTGACGGCGTAGTGATTTTCAGTGTAGGTCTTGGTAAAGAGGTCAAACTCGATGCCCAGTTGCTCGAAGGTGTGCAGAAACGAGGCATGATAGCGGTCGACGATCTCCAGCGGAGTAACGCTTTCACGCTCGGCCCGAATCGTGATTGGCGCACCGTGACAATCACTGCCGCTGACCATCAGCACTTCCGCGCCACGTGCCCGCGAGAACCGCGCAAAAATATCGGCGGGGAGGTAGACGCCGCTGACGTGGCCGACATGGAACGGGCCGTTGGCGTAGGGCCAGGCGACCGAAACAAGGATCCGCTCTGGCGTCGTGATCACTGCGCTGGTGGGTGCTGACATTGCTGGCCGTTCCCCTTATCTCTCAGGCCCGCCTGCGGCAGCACCCCTGCTAACGGCAAACCGTAGGTGGCACTGGCGGGCAATCAACCCCGTATTCTGGTGGAACAGTGTACCACGGGCGGTGCGTGGGGCTGATCAGCCAGAACACAGTGGGGGTAGGCTGCTGCCAAGGCTTATTGGTCGTGATCAGGAATGGTTATTCCTGCGGTGATCATGAACTGCTGCAATGTTGCAGCAATTTGCCGTTTCATCGCTCCGTGTACTGCTTCGGAAAACTGGTGTGCTGGGGCATTGCGCGCTTCCTGGGCGTAAAGATAGGCTGGGCGCTGAAGTGCGGCAGCAGGCTCCCAGCTGTATCTTGGCAACAGGTGGGCATGGAGGAACGGATCAGTGTTGCCAAAGATTTCATAATTGAGGCGGTATGGCTGGCAAACCAGGGTGATCGCTTCCCCAAGCAAACTCATATCGCGGAGAAAGGCGAGGCGAGCGTCCAGTGGGAGATCGGTTAGGTCGCGGACCTTGGGCACGCCTAATAATAGGCAATATCCCGGTAGGAACTGGCTATCGCCGATGACCGCAAAACCACTCGGCATTCGGGCGATGACGAGCGGATTCTCCCCGCGTATTGCTGCGCCAAGGCGATCTTGTTTCCAGGCTTCCTCTGGCGCTCGGCGCTTACCGATTGACACTACGTCAGCGCACTGATTGCCAGGAAGAAGAGAATCATGCCAATACAGATCGCCACAACGATCAATACCCCCTTGACCTTGCTCGCCATCGAGATTGTGGTTGGGCCAGTTGGCAGGTAATTATCTTTTGATACATTTAACATCCGCTGATGGCCCAATGGATCGGGATCAGTATCAACCGAGCGGGTGAACGGATCAACTGGCTGCTTCATTGAAGTCCCCCTTTGCGACGATTTCTGCGATGCCCCTGGTGCCGCTGATAACGCTCTACGCTTGCAAAGCGCGCAGTCTATCGGCTAGTACGGATGAATGGGTGGTGGTGTTTCATGCGATCTGATTGGATCACGGCCCAGGGGCGATCGTGAGGTTGCCCGCCCAGAACTCCGGCTGATCACCAGCGGGGTAGCGCACCACAATTCGCTCAACCCCAGTGGCGGTGTGGCGGTAGAGGCCAACCAGCAGCCGATACGCGCCAGGTGGGGCGGCTGGGTCGACTGTCAGCGTCAGCCGCTGCTCGACCTGCTCACCAGGGAGCCAGGTGTTCGTGTGGTGCCCAGTCCAACCAGCGGGCGCGTCTTGCTGGCCCCAGACTTTGCCATCTGGCCCGATCAGTTGGGCAAAGGCCGTATATTCCTCCGTTGGCTGACCGAGCGCCTGCCAGGTCAGGGTCACGGCTATTTGCTCACCGGGCTTCGCCTGTTCTGGCAGGCCCGCAACTCCAGCGAAGGCGAGTGGTGGCGCATTGGGGTCGGCTTGTGGCGGGGTGTCATAAACCGCCACTGATCACGATCTGCACGGTGTAGTCGCCCGGTGGCTCTGGTTGGTCTGGTTGCAGCCGGATGGCCGATTCTCCCGGTGGTGCAACGAGCGGCAAGGTGAGTGGTTGTTCGTCGTGGCGCACCTCTTTGCCGCTGGAATCACGCCAGCGAATGGTCAGCGTCACCGGCTGAAAGAGCGTGGGGGCGATCAGCGCGGGGCGGTTGCTGGGGTTGTTCAGGAAGATCGTCGGTTCCCAGTAGGTGCCATGCACCGCCACAGTGGGCGCAGTTAGGGTAACGGCGACGGCTGGTGGCGTGGTCTCCCGCACCTGATAGACACGGCGGCTACCCGTGAACGCTGCTACAGGTTCCAGGGTATCGTGGGCGGCGGCCAGTTGGGCCAGCACTGCGTTCCAATCTTCGCGTTTGTAGCCAGATTCCTCAACGACCAGGTAGCGCACGCCGAGATCATTCAGCAGTCCCGCATTTTCGGCATTGACAAAGCTGACGTTGTTCGCCACCGTGCCATCGCTCCGGGGAAGATCGCCCACGAATAAGCTGACAAACTCCTGTTGTCGGGCGGGTACGAACCCTGAATAGCCATAGACGAGGGGGTGCCAATGTTGGGTTGATTCGAGCATATATTTCGCATTGGCGTACTGGTTCGGAATCGGCTGGGGCAGATAGAGGACTACGCCATCGTCAGGCTGCTGCGCTAGCCATGCACCAACATCGCTTTTTGCATACGCCTGAAACGATTCAACGCGGATCGGCGTGGCGTTCAGTTCCAGTAAGATCAGGCAGGCGAGCGCGGCAGTGATGATCGCGCCATTCAGCCAGGGCCATTGTAGGCGTGGGCGCAGATATTCATAGGCGTACGCTGCGCCGATTCCAGCCAGCACTACCACGGCAAAGTTGACCAGCACCCCGAAGCGGGCGGGTACGCGCATCGCTCCAAAGAATGGGAAGTGGTCAAAGAGGAACTGGTAAGGTAGCGGCGTCGTGCCGCCATCACGGGCGTTCCAGACTGGCCCGAGCGAGATGATGAAGCCGATCAGCGCGATCAGCAATAGGCCAATCGTCAGCGCAGGCTTGCGCCGCAGGCCAAAGCCGATGCCGAGCAATGCCCCCAGCGTGGCGATCCCCCCGACAAAGAGCGTATCTTCACCAGCGAGGATATGCTCATCGTTCAGCCAGCCCCAGACGCGATTTTTCATCGGCACTTTGAGGTAGGAACCGGGCATCGCTCCGGCATAGGTTGCCTCGTCCAGCGCGCGCACCAATCCCTGGTCTTCGCGCACCTGGAGGTAGGGGAGGGCGAGGGGCAAAATGATCGCTGCGCCAATCACCACGGCGACGGCAAACCACGCGCCAAAGCGCAGTGTGCGGGCGCGGTGGTCGGCGATCAGCAGCACTATCAGCAGAATCCCCAGCGCAAAGAGTAACTGAAAACCAACGTAGAAACTGCTGACAACTTGAATCCCAGTCAGTGCCCCAAAGGCGAGCGCAGTACGCCAGCCAGGGCGGGCGATCAGCAGCAAGAGCGCGAGAACCGCCCACGGCGTCCAGGCGTGTGACAACTGGTTGAGATGCCAGATATGATCGTAGCGATACGGGAGAAAGGCGTAGACAAGGCCAGCCAGAAAGCCTACAGCACGATTGCCCGTAATATGGCTGACCAGGGCGCAGCAGCCGCAGCCCGCCAGCACGAACGTGCCAAGCAACAGCAGGTTATAGGTGAGAATGGCGTTGCCAGTAAGGATGAAGATCGGGCTGCCGATCAGGGCGGCGGGTACGTTGGAGTCGGTGTAGGCGAGGGTCTGACTGAGCGGATAGAAGATGTTGGCATCGTAGAGGTGGCTGGGGTTAGTGTGGAGCGCGTGCTGCACCCAGCGCATCACCCAGATTTGCAGTGGGGGGTCCCACTGTGGGGGGATTGAATCGCTCAGGTGGGCCGCATACGGCCAGGTCATCACGACCGTTGCCAGCAGATAGGCAGCGACGATCAGTAACCAGATTACCCACGATGGGAAGCGTGGCAGTAGGGGCATTGTGGTAGCAGTGGTTGAGGAGTGTTCTTGGGCTCGGTTGGCTGCGGTGCGCGGTTGGGTTTCTGGATTCACCAAGGTATGCTCCAGGGTAAGTTCATCAGATAAGTAACGCGAGATCCTGAGCAGTAGTATAACGCCTGCACAGGAACGGCACAGCAGTGATCGACGGTTGTAGGATCAGGGGTAGAGCGCGACAGCGGCATAGTCAGCAGGGTTGATTGACAAGATCCCGGATCAACAGTATGAGGATCGCGGAATGTTCTGATCGTGGTAATCAAGCAGGCTGGTAGAGGCTAGTGCAGGGGGCGAGATGAAGGTTGGGGTATGGAAGCTGGCGATGCGCGCGCCAGACGATCTGTCGGAACTGAAGGCGTTGCTGGACTCTGGCGAGATTCGAGCTGACCTGATTGTGGCGTTGCAGGGGAAGACCGAAGGCGATGGCTTTGCGCGACGGTTGGCGACTGGGACGACCACCCGCCTGCTTGCGCCGTATCTGCACTGCACGCCAGAGGAGGTTGAGCGGCAGATTCCGATGGTCTGGTCGGTTGGCACCGATGGCGTGATCAGCCCCCATGTGGTCGTCTTTACCCGTGATGATACGGTGCAGGGCGATGGTCAGCAGCGCAGGCTGGTAATTGGGCGTGCCTTTGCTGAACCGATCTTGCCGGAGGAGATCGGGCGGCAGGGTCAGATTCGGAAGATGATGGTGGCGATTCGCGCTGCGATGGCCGATGCTGGCCTGAGCGACCCCCGCGATCTGCACTTTGTCCAGACGAAGAATCCCGCGCTGACGATGGCGCAGCTCGCGGAAGCGCACGCGGCGGGTCGGGAGTTGGTGACGACGAACCTCCAACAGAGTGGGGAGTTTTCCACCGCTGCGGCCACGTTTGCGACGGCGCTGGTTGCGGGTGAGTTGACCGCAGACCAGGTGACTGATGAGGTGATTGGCCGTGATGAGCAGCTCTATTCGAACCTCGCGTCGGCGTCGTCCGGCGCAGAGATCATTCGGCCCCAGGTGCTGGTCTTTGGCACCAGTGTTGCCGGGGCTGGCTCATTCACGATTGGGCATGGGGTGATGCGTGACGCGATTGATGCCGAAGGAGTGCGGGAGGCGTTGCGGAGCGCTGGCTTACAGTTCGCCACCCTGCCCAGCGCTGAACAACTGACCCAGATTGTCGCTGTCTTTGCGAAAGCCAGCCCCGACCCGCGTGGGCGGATTCGTGGGCGGCGTCACGTCATGCTGGAAGACTCCGCTGTGCCCGCCCATCGTCACATTCGGGCGGCGGTTGGCGCGGTAATCGCTTCGGTGATTGGGGATACGGCGATCTATGTTTCGTCAGGCAGCCGTCACCAGGGACCGCCTGGGGGTGGGCCAGTCGCGGCGATTGTGCGGCTCGATTAGGGAGGAATTCCAACGGCCCAGACGATCATCGCCTGAACCGTTGCGCTGAAGGGGAAGCGTTAGCGAATCCCTGAGCGAACGAAGGCATCGATTACCTGCCGTTGCAGGACGATATAGATCGCAAAGATCGGTAGGCTGGCCAGGGTTGATGCGGCCATCAGCGGCCCCCACTGGTTGCCTTCCTGGGTCAGGAAGAATTGCAAACCAACCTGGATCACGGTGTTCTCGACCTTATTCGTCACCAGCAGCGGCCAGAAGTATTCGTTCCAGTGCGAGATAAAGAGCAGAATCCCCAGCGCCGAGAGTGGCGCACGCAGGTTTGGCACCATGATTGACCACAGCGTGCGCCAGCTTGAGGCTCCATCGATTCTTGCCGCATCAAGGACGGCGACTGGAAACCCCTTCATATAACCACGCAACAGGACGATGGCAAACGCAGCGGCCAGTTGCGGGACAACCAGCCCCGCGAGGCTGTTCAACCAGCCCAAGCGCGCTACCAATACGTAGTTTGGAATCATTGTGACCTGGAATGGAATCAGCCAGGTGCCGATAAAGATCAGGAACAGTACGCGATCGCCAGGAAATCGCCAGCGGGCGAATGCATATGCCGCAAGGATACTGGTGAAGAGTTGACCGACGGTGTTCGCTAACGCCATTAGAAAGGTGTTGGTGAGCATCTTCGCCATTGGGGTACGATTCCAGACGTAGGAAAAGTTTTCCAGGCTGGTTGTGGTAGGAAAGAGGCTACCACCGAAGACTTCGTTGGCGGGCCGTACCGCTGTAACAAACATCCAGTAGATCGGGAAAAGGCTGAAGAAGGCCAGGATTAACAACACTCCGTGCGCGCTAACCTGTTCAAGTCGTAGCCGCGAGGTAACCCGAGTAAGCATGGTGGCCTCCTAGGAATCGTAGAATGACAGGCGATCCGAGAGCCAGACAAACGCGAGCGCCAGCAGCCCGAACACCGTAAAGAAGATCACCGATGCCGCTGTTGATAAGCCAATGTTGAAGTTCTTGAAGCCGAACTGCCAGAGCAGATAATAGATATTGGTGGTGGCATCGCGTGGCCCTCCCTGCGTCAACACGTTGATCAGTGGGAAGGTCCATTGGGAGGAAAAAAGAACATTCAACATCAGCATGAACAGGATTGTTGGCGACATCAGGGGCAGCGTAATGTGGCGAATTTGCTGCCAGCCAGTTGCGCCGTCAACGCTAGCCGCATCGTTATACTCGGCGTTGATGCTGGCCAGCCCGGCGGAAAAGATCAGGGTGCTGAAGCCAAGTAACTTCCAGCCAGTAATTACGATGATTGCGAGCATGGCCAGGGTTCCATCGCGGAACCAGTAGATATTGCCAGGGCCACCCAGTGCCTGGATGGTGCGATTGAGTAGCCCACCGACCGGGTTCATAATCCAGCTCCAGATTGTCGCGACGACCACTGGGGCCATTAGCATTGGAGCGAAGATCATCGTGCGATAGATTGTGCGGGCGCGGCCAACAACCCCCTGAATAAGTAGGGCAATCAGCAGCGGCAGCACTACGGAGAATGGCAACATTCCCACCATGTACAGGCCAGTATTGCGGAGTGCGAGCCCCAGTTCTGGTAGCGTCAGAATTTGCTGATAGTTCTCTAGTCCGATCCAGATCTTCGGGGTTGTTTCCAGCAGATTCCACTCATAAAAGCTCAATTGCAGGGTCGTGATGACTGGCCAGTAGATCCAGATCGCGATCACGATGAAGGCTGGAAGTAGGTAGAGGTAGGCCTGCCACCAATAAGCGCGCCGTAAGCGGCTCCACCACCCTTCCCGCACTGCGGCACCGCTGGCGGTGGCACTATCTGGTCGTGTGCTGGCCCGCTCAATACTCTGATCCATTTGACACCTCCCGCTAGCTGTTGGCTTAGTCTGCCGCTGCGGTAGCCTGGGCCAGTTGCCCGATTGGATCACCTGGGCGGTAGTGATAGAGAAATTTCTGTGAGCGCGGTAATGGTAGTGGTTTGACCGTCATCACGTTATTCGTGATTGTGACGAGGTTGATTCCCCCACCATCGCAGAAGCGCATCCCTTCGGTCGAGGTGATATCGAGCATGAACGCAGTTCCTGGCGCTGTGACGCACGGCACACTGCCAACCAGTTCGGCCACGGTGACGTGGGTATGCCCACTGAGGATCCCGATTACATCGGTGCCGTTGATAATTTCGCGCAGGCGGTCGCTCTCTTTGACCATGTGCCCCTCCAGCGCGGGCATTGGCGCACTGGTTGGGGGGTGATGGATAACCAGCACGGTGCCGCCTGGGGCCGCAGATGCCAGTTCCTTTTCTAGCCAAGCCAGTTGCTCCGCACCCAGGACGCCATCGTGGGTGCCAACTTCGTTGGTATCCAGCACGATCAGCCGCAGATCGCCCAGCATCGCGGTATAGTGGTACTTCTGGGGACGATTGCCATGCGCCTGCCCGTCGATTTCCGCCAGAAAGTGCTCACGATTATCGTGATTGCCCAGCGCGAGGTGGACAGTGCTTCCTGTTTCGCGCAATTCATCAAGCACGGTGCGCAGGCGGGCGTAACTTTCTGGTTCACCGTTGTTGGCGAGGTCGCCGCTGATGACAATCGTTGCGCCGGGAAGAATGCCCCGTTCCCGTAATAGATCGAGCGTATCGCGCAATGTCGCCATTGTATCGATTCCCAGGAAGCGGTCGGTTTCGGTTGGCTGGATATGCAGATCAGTCAGGTGGACGAAGGTCGTGCTGCTGATCGCTTCCTGCTGACCGTTTGTGGCGATTGCCGCTGGCTGTTCGGCGGTCAGGGCGGTTCGCACCGCGTCGAGCTGTTCCTGTGGTACGCCAATCGTCAGTAGGTACGGTACGATTCCGCCGTAGTGTGACTCAATAGCAGCGAGGGTTTGCAGCATCAGTTCTTCAGGGCTGCTGAGCAAGGTAGAAAACTGTTCCCAATTGCCCCCACTGGCAGCAATGATCTGCTTCCGTTCCTCCATCCATTCGCCAACCAGATATTGCTCGGTGAGGGCATAATCTGCGGCAATGGTAGCCGTAGGTACCCCCGCAGTACCCAGTAGCAGGGCGATGATAATGCCCGTGCGGTCTTTGCCTGCGGTGCAATGAATCAGGGCTGGGAAGGCTGCTGGCTCAGCCAGGGTGGCGAAAATCTGGCGGATGCGCGCCTGCGAATCGCTGATGATTCCCTCATAAATGCGGGCCAGCGTGCGCGGCTGTGTGTTCTCGGCCTCTCGCGCTGTATTCTCAATCAGCGGTAGGTTCAAATAACGCACAGTCTCGGAAGTGGCGAAGACATTGGGCGATTCCACCAGTTCAGTATCATGCCGCAGATCGATCACCGTGCGTAATCCCGCCGCGATCAGTTCTGCCTGACCCGCTGTGGTGAGCCGATGCAGGCTATCACCGCGCAGCAGGGTTCGCCAGCGAATTTCGCTATCGTGGTCGGTGGCATAGCCGCCAGTATCGCGCAGGTTGTAGGTGCCTGCGAGCTGGAGATGGCGCGTTGGTTGCTCGGTTGTCATCGGCTGTTCCCTTTCTGTTCGTATTCCTGGCATGGCCAGATCAATCCCAGCCAGGGTTTATTTCTAGGCAATCAGTCAGCCGCTGCCACAGGGCTGGGACTGACCAGTAGTTTCTGTCCGACCTGCGCTACACCAACTGGCCCAGCGAATGTTTCGCGGGCGGCAGCTTCTAGCTGGGCGATCCATTCAGGCGTGAAGTCAAGCAGGTGGGTAAGGAGCAGTGCCTTGCTGCACCCCTCGGTAGCATAGGTTCCAGCGGCGCGGGCGGTCATGTGTCGTGCTTCCTGTCCGGGCAGACTTGCGGCATCGATCAACGTAGCCTCACAGAGGAAGCAATCGGCATCGGCAGCGATTTGCACCACGAGCGGGTCGGGAGAAGTGTCACCCGAATAGGCGAGTAATGCCCCGGTGGTGTCGGTAATCCGCATCGCATAGCAATCGCCAGGAGCGTGCCGTGTTGGGCCGACAAAGTTGATTGTCAGATCACCAACGGTCAGCGGTGCCTGGGGATCATATTCGTTCAATACCACACCATTGAGGTAGGAATTGGCGCTATCGGCACTCTGGACAATGCCAAAACCTGCCAGAACGCGCTCGATTTCCGCCACGCCACCAGGCGGTAAGTAGACTTGTAATTCAGGCGATCGCGTTGAATCAACCAGTTGTGTTTTACCGCTGCGTTGTTCAAGTGAGCGTTTCAGGAAGAAAATCGGTAGGTCGTAGATATGGTCAAGGTGGGTGTGGGAGATGATGATTGCGGGCAGCGAGGCGACTGCCCGCTGTGCCGCGAGTTTACCAACGACGCCTGGGCCGCAATCGAGCAGCACAGCCGTTGTCTCCGTTTCCACCAGATAACCAGACCCTGCGCCGTCAGGGCCGGGAACGGGGGCATTACCGAGAATCGTCAGTTGCATGGCTTTTCCTCCTTCGTTGCGCTGCGGCAGGTGATCTCAACTGTGATGGTTACTAGCGACGCGGGAGCAGCCCTTGTGCTCGTTCCTGTGCCGCTTTGAGGGTTGGTTCAGCGGGAGCATTGTTGTAGACGACTTCTTCAAGGGCTTTCATCATTACATCGGTGGCCTGCCGATAGTTACTGCCAGGCCAGGCCACCCACGGTTGGAGTACCTGGAGTTGTTCAATATTCGGTTGGACCAGGGGATTAGCGGCAACGTATGCTTTCAGGTAGCGGTCGTCGTTGACAATGCCTGTGCGCAGTGGCAGGTAGCCGATTTTGCTGGTGATAATCGTGTAGCCCTGCTCGCTGGTGATGTACTTCATCAGCTCCCAGGACGCTCGCTGCTTCAGTGGGTCTTGCGAGAGAATGAATAACCCACTGCCAGAATTCGTTGGGACAACTGGTTTTCCGGCAAATGCAGGCATTTTGCCAGCCCGTAGAGTGAACTTCCCTTTGGCTGAGGAGAGGAATGACGCCTGCCTTGCACTGGTGGTCAGAATCATCCCCAGGTTGCCAGCCTGGAATGCTGGCCCCGTGTCACTGATGGAGAGTTTCGGGTGGGCGCCACTCTGCACGAGGTCTTGCCACATCGTTGCCGCCCCGATAGATTCCGCGCTGGCAAATGTGGCGGTGCGGCGATCTTCACTCAATACCCGCCCACCGTTGGAGCGCACCAGCCCTTGCCAGCACCAGTCGAACTGGCCGAGACACTCGATGGCAACCCCTTCCTTGCCCGTGCGCTGCTTCAGTTGGAGCGCTTGTTCCTTCACTTCTGCCCAGGTCGTTGGCGGCTTGTTGGGATCAAGGCCAGCAGCGGTGAAGAGGTCGGCGTTGTAAAAGAGGGTGGGGGTACTGAAGGTGTATGGCACGCCGTAGATCTTGCCGTCCAGTTCTCCGAGTTTCAAGCCATTTGGACTCATCGGATATTCACCGCCCTGCCAGGCGGCGATTTCATCTGCTGGCACAATATCTTGCACCGCTACTGCCCGCAGATCGCGCACGATGAAGTCGAGGTCAGCGAAGACTCCCTGCACGACATCGGGGGCGTTGCCTGCGACAACCTCGGCCTGGATCTTGGCGGCAATATCGTTGGAACTGATCGCCCGCCCTTCAACCTTGATATTGGGGTGTGCCGCCATAAAGCCGCTGATCAGTTCTTCGGTGGCTTCTTTGCCCAGGCCAGCCGTGGCAAGGTTATAGTTGGCAAAGGTGATATTCACCGTAGTACCAGCAGGGATCGGCGGAGGAAACTTGGCCGTCTGTACAGGCGTGGCCCCGACTCCTGTTGCTGGCGACTGTGCGGTAGGCGTGGCTGCTGTGCCGCAGGCAGTGGTTGCCAGGATCAGCAAACCAACGATTGCACGCCCTATCTGCGCGAGTCGATGCTGTACTCGTGCCATTGTTCTCCTTCTCTCTTTTTCACGGGTAAATGGTTCAGTGGTTGCCACCTAAACGGTAGCAATGGGGGATTAACGCCCTGTAAGTGCGAGGTTAATTTCCTGTTAGTGTTGGTTTAACACGAGGATCACGTCCCTGGCCGTTCATTCGGTTTGCCAGGGCACGGCTTCCTGGTATCCTGCGTAGCAGTGCTGACGAATGGCGCTGTCTGGTTGAGCGATGTGGAGGATACCAATGAGTGCAACGATGACCTTTGGCTGGAAAGTGCCAGAGTTCCCCGCAGATGGCAGTGACTTTGCAACGATGATGCAGCAGGCGACGGAGACGCTCGATCTCGTGCAGGGACATTTCACGACTGCCTGGGTGACTGATCATTTCCTGCCCTGGGCGCGTTGGCAGGCGGTGGAAGTCCCGGTGATCGAATGCTGGACGACGCTGACCTTTCTGGCGGCGCGCTATCCACAACTGCACTGGGGCACGATCGTCCTCTGCCAGTCGTACCGTAATCCGGCGTTACTCGCAAAGATGGTGGCGAACCTCTGCGCGCTCCTCCCTGGGAAAGTCATCTTTGGCATTGGGGCGGGGTGGAAAGAGGACGAATATCGCGCTTATGGCTATGACTTTCCGCGCCCCGCTGTGCGAATTCAGCAACTGGCCGAGACTGTCGAGATCGCCCGACGGCTCTGGACGGAAGATGCCGTCACCTATGACGGTCGGCATTACCACCTCAATCAGGCCCAGCTCAACCCCAAGCCCGACCCGTTGCCACCAGTGATGATTGGGGGAGGTGGCGAACAACTGACGCTACGAGTAGTCGCGCAACAGGCCGACTGGTGGAACGCGGGCGGCACCCGCGAGGTCTATGCCCACAAGATCACGGTGTTGCGGGATCACTGTGCTGCGGTAGGCCGTGATGCTGACACCATTGCGAAATCCTGGCAGTGCGAGTGCATCGCGATTGCGCCAACCCGGGCGGAGGCGGAGCAGCTCGCTAATGCCAGCCCGTTCTTCGTTGAACCAGCGGCATCGCTGATCGGTACGCCAGCAGAGATCATTGAGCAGATCACGGCCTGGGGCGAGTTGGGCGTTTCCCACCTGCAACTGCGCTTCGCGGACTTTCCGGACACGGCGGGGATTCGCCTGTTTATTGACGAAGTGATCCCGCACTTTGCCCAGGAATAATAAGCGCAGACGACGGCATAGTATCAATATGTTGTGTCGTTGCTTGCTACCAGCCGCCAACAGACGGCTGGTAGCGTTTTACCAATCGGCTTCGCGTGGCTGCGCGCGATCTTCGGTCGCTACCAGCGTATCAAGCAGTCGTTCTTGCAATTCCAGGCGCACAGCGGCGTAGGCTGGGTCATCCCAGCGGTTCTGCAACTCCTGCGGGTCGGCTGCCAGATCGTACAGTTCGCCGCTGCGCTGGCGGCTGGTCGCGGGTGCGCCATGATGCACGATCAGCTTGTAGCGGTCGTAGCGCAGCATGGTGACGTGTACCGGCGGATCATAGGGGTGGCCGCTATCGCGGTATTCGCAGAGTGCCCAGCCGCGCTCGGTCGCCCCAAGATCGCCACGGGCCAGCGGCAGTAGGCTCTGCCCTTGTTGGCGTGGCAACGGTGGCAAGCTGGCGGCATCGAGGAAGGTGGCTGTTAGATCCAGCCACTGGACGAGTTCTGGGCGACGGACACCCGCTGGTAACTGCCCAGGCCAGCGCATGATCAACGGCACGCGCACGGCAGCTTCGTAGAGCAGCGGGCCTTTCAGCAGCAGCTGATGATCACCCAGCATTTCACCGTGGTCACTGGTGAAGATCACCAGCGTATCTTCGGCCAACCCTTGCTGATCAAGTTCAGCCAGGAGCCGCCCCACCTCATCGTCGATCAGACTAACCATCGCGTAGTAGGCGGCGATGATCTCCTGGATTTCCTCTGCCGAATGCTCCGTGAAGCCACGGGCGTGTCCGGCGTAGCTGGCGTGCGAGGCTGCCGTCAGGATCGGCGGGCGGTCGGCTAGCCCGCGTGGGCCAACGAGTGGGCGGGGCAGCGTTTGCGCGTTGTAGCGGTCAAGGTATTCCTGGGGTGCCGTGAACGGGTGATGTGGGTCAAAGAAATTGAGCCAGAGGAAGAACGGCTGATCGCGCTGGGGTGCTTCGCGCAAAAAAGCGATCCCTTCCTCGCCAACCCAATGGCTGTAATGGGCCTCGGTTGGCATCGTATCCCAGAGTTTCGCGACGTGGCCCTGGCGTCCTGTTCCCTGCGCGCTGGCTGCCGCGTAGAGATCGGGGTGGTGCGCTGCTAGCCAGCGGTGATAGGCGTTCTCTGGCGAGCCGTGCGACGGATCGTGCGCCCACTTAAAGACACGGTAGCCATCATCTTCCTGGCGTGGCTCGGTGCGACCCTGGAAACAGGCGGCCAGGTGCTGTTTGCCGACCATCGCGCAGTCGTAGTCACCAGCGGCTAAGGCCGTCGTGACAAGGGCATGGCGGTCGGGGAGCGTGACCCCATTGGCCCAGAGGCCGTGATTGTGGGGGTACAGCCCCGTGATCAGACTGGCCCGCGAAGGCGCGCAGACGGGGCTTTGTACGTAGCACTGCTCGAACAGCACGCCTTCCTGCGCCAGTTGGTCGAGGTGTGGCGTCTGGATCTGCGCGTTGCCGTAGCAGCCCAGCGTGTCATAGCGTTGCTGATCGGTACAAATGAACAGAATATTCGGGCGCTGCCCTGCTGTCACGCTCCTTCTCCTTCCATTATGTATGGCTTGTTCAGCTGTCGTGACTCTACCATATCTTGCTGTATCGCCTTGCCTGCATGACCAACAAGGAGGACTACCATAATTGGTAGTCCTCTGGCAAAGGCTGGTCGTGTTAGCGTCGGATCACCCCAGGAGTTGCCCTGGCCGCTCGCGCAAAATGCGCTCGGCATCGGCACTGATGGTACGAACAATCGTCGCGGCGGGTTCGATGCGGTCGATGATCCCGGCGACAGTGCCTGCTGCGACTTTGGTAATGCTGAGATTGTCGCGCGG
>JBDHWF010000020.1:0-35636 GCA_039810045.1 Chloroflexia bacterium | reverse complement strand
GATGGGGTCGATCTGCGCGATCTTGATCTGGCGGCTTGGCGCAAACAAATCACCGCAGTTTTTCAGGATTTTATTCGCTTCGACCTCTCTTTGCGTGAGAATGTCGCCCCGCACGGCGCACCAGAGGAGATGATTCGGGCGGCACTGGCTGATGCAGGGGCGGCGCAGTTGGCTGACCTCGATACGCCGCTTGCCAAAGGTTATGCTGGCGGCACCGACCTCTCTGGGGGGCAATGGCAACGGGTGGCGTTGGCGCGGGCGCTCTGCGCAATTCGGCAGGGCGCAGGGTTGGTTTTGCTTGATGAGCCAACGGCGGCGCTCGATGTGCGCGGCGAGGCGGCGATCTTTGAACGGGTGTTACAGGCCAGTCGAAATGTCACGACGATTCTGATCTCACATCGCTTCTCCACTGTGCGCCACGCCGACCAGATCGCGGTGCTGGAAGCGGGCCGCGTGATTGAGCTTGGAAGCCACGATGCACTGATGGCGCAAGGTGGCCGTTACCGCGAAATGTTTGAACTACAGGCGAGTCGCTTCACGGCGACCACTGATGAAGCAGGGGTAGAGTATGAGCGCCTCAGCTGAAAGTATCCGGGCCGACTCACCCACGCAGCGCGAGATCCCCACTCCACCGGCTCTGGCGGCGATGTGGCGGCTCTGCAAGATTGGCTATGCCCATGAGCCGGGGTTACTGTTGGTCGCTTTTCTGGTCAAGCTGATTGCGGGGGTGCCTGACGCGCTCTTTGCGCTGTTGCTGAAAATCCTGGCCGATAATCTTCTGGCCCAGCAGCGACAAGGTGTCTTCCTCGCCCTTCTCGCGATGGCGGCGGCGACAACGGGAACCTGGCTCCTCCGCACGCTGAGTACGCGGATCGAGCGACGCTTTCGGGATAAGGTGACGATTGCGCTGGAATCGCACGTTGCCAGCTTGCTCGCCTCAGTCTCGACGATTGAGCATCACGAACGCCACGATTACCTGGATCGGCTGGCGGTGTTGCGGAATCAGATCTTTGTTCTCGACCATATGTATATGTCGCTCTTTTCTACCTGTAGCTGGATTCTCCGGCTGGCCGTCACGATTGGGCTGCTCGTTTCGATTCATCCCGCGCTGGCGCTGTTGGCTGTCTTCGCGCTGCCAACAGTCTTGAGCTCATCGTGGCGTCCAGCAGTGGAGCGGGCGACTGAGGAAAGGAGTGCCCCATACCAGCGTATGGCCGAGCATCTGTTCACCGTGGCAACAACGGCGAGCGCTGGGAAAGAAGTGCGCGTTACGGGGATCGGCCCTGAACTGGTGCGGCGACGACGGGCAGAGTGGGAACGCTGGTATCAGCCGATCGCCAGGGTACGTTGGGCAAGCGCGGCGTGGCACGCGGTTGCCTGGGCGATCTTTGGTGGGGCGTATGTCGCGGCGGTGGTCTTTGTGGCGAATGGCCTGCATGGCTCGGTTGGGCAGGTGTTGTTGATTCTGGCGGCTGGGGCGCAACTCTCCGTCTACATTGGGGCGACTGTTGGGGAGATTGGCTTCTTGCGGGGGGTCTGGCTCGACGGCTCCAAGCGGTTAGTCTGGCTCGAGCAATATGCTGCGGCGATGACTGAACGCGCCGATCTATCAGTGCCTGAGCGATTAGTGGATGGGATTCGCTGCGTTGATCTCTCGTTCGCCTATCCAGGCACCGACCGCTTGGTGCTGGATCAGATCAACTTGCACCTGCCTGCTGGCGCAGTGGTGGCGATTGTGGGGGAGAATGGCGCGGGTAAATCAACGCTGGTGAAATTGCTCTGCCAGTTCTATCAGCCCACTGCTGGGCAGATTCTGGTCGATGGGCAACCATTGGATCGCTTTCCAGCAGCGGAATGGCGCACCAGATTGGCGGGGGCGTTTCAAGATTTCTCACGCTTTGAGTTTGCCGCCCGTACGACGGTGGGCCTCGGCGATCTTCCCCGTGCTGCCGATGATGGTGCTGTACACGACGCAGTCACGCGGGGTGGCGCTGATGCGGTGATCACGCGCCTGGAAGAAGGGCTGGATACGCAACTTGGCCCGACCTGGCCGGGTGGCCGTGACCTGAGCTTTGGGCAGTGGCAGCGGCTGGCGTTGGCGCGGGGCTTTATGCGCCAACAGCCGCTCGTATTGGTGTTGGATGAGCCAACCGCCGCGCTCGATGCGGAAACGGAACATGACCTCTTTGCTCGCTACGCCGCTGCGCTTGACGCTGGCGAACGTGGGGGGATTACGATTCTGGTTTCGCACCGGTTCAGCACGGTGCGGATGGCTGACCTGATCGTGGTGCTGGATGGTGCGCGACTGGCCGAGGTGGGCAGCCATGAGGAATTGATGGCCCGTGGTGGGCAATATGCCGAACTCTACACGATTCAGGCTCAGGCGTATCAATAACGGCAGGGGCAGAAAAAGAGGGACAGATGGTTGCTGAACGTTGCCCGTATTGCGGCACTTCAACCCGTGATGGCCTGACCTGCGAGGATCAGTTTTGGACTGGTCAGGCGCACGAAGGGGCAGATCCCGCTTGCTATGCCGTCCATCAGCTATCGGTGCCGGCCTACTACTTGCAGCATAACCGCTACTCGCGGGAAGGCTGGCTATTCACCCATGAACTGCTGGCGCGTTTTGTCGCTGGCCTGACGCCGCAGGCAGCACGAGCGGCGATGGCGCAGGCGCTGGCGAGTGGTGAGCGGACGTTCAGTATCACGCGGGGCCCGAAACTCGCAGGCGTGGAGGATGTTGCCTGGACGCGCACTATCGCTGATGTGCGCCTGGATAGTGCCGCGCATTATTGCGCCGATGTCCAGGCCTGGGCGGCAGCGGTCGTCAATGACTCGGCAGCGCTGGTCGCTGCTACCAGTGCCGAGATACCACCCGCCTGATCAAGGTTACTCAATCGGCGGTAAGCCCTGAACCCACTGCCAGGGGCTGACTGGTGTACTGCCGATCCGCACTTCCCAATGCAGATGAGCGCCAGTTGAAAGGCCCGTCGTACCGACCCGCCCAAGCAGATCGCCTGTGTTCACTTCCTGCCCTGCCTGCACCAGAATCGCCGATTGGTGAAAGTAGCAGGTGAAGACGCCGCGTCCGTGGTCGATCATCGTGAAATTGCCGCGAATCGGCAGGGTGCCAGTGTAGAGAACACGCCCTGGGGCAGGCGCGATGATTGGCGCGCCCTCTGGTGCGCCAATATCGAGGCCATTGTGCCAGGAACTGTATGGCCCATCGTTGTAGGCCCGCATTTCCCCAAACTCGGTGGTGATTGGCCCGGTGGCAGGCAGCAGGAAGGGGCCAGACCACCGCACGGCAGCAGTGAATGTCTCATAGAGCGGATTGACAATCGCTGCTTCGCGGGCGGCGACAGCGGGATCGAGCAGGTCGTTTTGGTCGGGAGGCAGGTAGACCCGATCGTGCGGAAACGGGGTTTCCTGCACATTGAGGTCGACGGACACTGGCCTGATCAGGTTTGCTGGCGCACCGATCTGGGCGGTCACGGTCAGGGTGTGCAGCCCCACTGACTCATCTGGCCCGATCCCGATCAGTGCGGTGAAGCGATTGGCGGTGCTAGCAAAGTTGACGGGATGCGGGCCATATTGGGCGTTGAGGACGGTGAGCGGTTGGTCAGCAGTCAGGGTCGCGATGATGGTCGTTCCCTGCCCGGGCGTGGTGGTGCTGACATTCAGGCTGAGTCGTTCGGGTTGCGCCCAACCACGCCCGGTGAGTAGCTCTGCGCCGACTGGCGCGATCTCTACATAACCCGCCGCGCCCACTTCCAGTCGCCCACGCTCAAAATGCTGGAGTGACCCCTGGGCCATTGGTATTTGCTCACTCAGGGGATAACCCAGGAAGCTGAGACCACCTGCTGCCTGCCAGGTAGCGAGGTAGTTGCCAACAATGCTGTGCCCCGTTTCGGGGAAGTAGCGAAGATTCGGGCCAGTTGGTGGTGCTGGCAGTGGAGGGAATGTCTGGTCGCCGAGCGCATCACGGCCCAGTTGCGTCAGGGTGAGCCGAGCGGGGCCGTGATCAGGGGCGTCATACTCAAAGCGGGCATTGTCAAATAGCTGAAGCGTATGCTGACCGCCAATCATCTTGTAGGTGGCGTATTCCTCACTGATCGGGTAGCCGAATCGCGCTGCACCGCCATTGTCGAGCCAGTAGCGCAAGAATGGCCCGCGCAGGTAATGCCCGGTCTGCCCGATATAGCGGGTGTCCGCTGGGAGCGCGCCTGTTGGTGGCGGCTGTGATGCGGTTGGTGGCTCAGCAGTGCGCGTCGGTGGCGTCAGCCGATCGTCTTCGGCGGCGACGGTTGGTAGCGCGCAACTCAGCCAGAGTAGCAGCAGACTGAGCAGTACTGCGCTGCGTCGTTGCCAGTATCGTTTGGGGGTCATCTACCTGCTCCTTACCAGTGACGCTTGTATCCTAAGGATACCGTATTCGCTGGTAATCGACAGGTGCAGAGGTTGTCGGAGGCAGGGGCCATCTGGTAGCGTACGCGAAGTAGTGCAGCATTTGCCGACGATCTGGATGGAGGTGTTTTTTGCGCAAACGGCTACAATCCTGGTGTTTCTTGGCGCTGAGTGTCGCCATTCTCAGCGCACTGGCGGCCTGTTCACCGTTGAGCATGGCGGCAACGCCAACTGTGTTATCTGTATCAACCGTCACCGCAATCGCCCTAACGGCCTCGCCAACCGTTGCGGCAACAGCGACGGTGGCAGCAACACCAACGCTTGCGCCTACCGCTACGGTTGTCCCAACGGCGACGGCCAGTGCAACCTCCACGCCCGCCCCAACGCTGACCCCGCCGCCAACCGCGACCATTCCACCACCAACGGCGACCACTGCCCCCACTGCTACTGTCCCACCAACCGCAGTACCAACGCTTGCGCCAACGGCACTGCCTACGGCGGTGCCACCGCCGCCGCCCCCACCACCAACCGCGACCTTACCCCCGCCGCCACCCCCACAGCCAACGACGACTGGTACAGATGCGCGCAATCTCTGCGCGGTGACATTGCCCACTGGGTTTACGCAGACTGGGCCGGGGGCGTTTAGTGGGGTTGCGGGTAGGGTCACGCTGACGCTAACAGCGCTTGCCGCTGATCCTGGCGATACGCTCGACGATGTCGCCGTGCCGTATATCTCGGCAGAGATGCCCAAAATTGGGGGGTATCAGCAGACGAAGGCGACGAAAGGCACAGATAGCCTGCGGATTGATTTTACCGGGCAGATTGGACAGCCAGGGAATGGCACGTTCTATTTGCGTCAGTTTGGACAAACGGTCTGCACCGTCTCATTCTTTATGGTGCAGGGTACTGACCTGAACTATGAGGCGACATTGACGCAATTGCTCGCCTCGCTGCGGGCGGCGGGAGCCGTTGGCACACGGCCCACTATTGCTCGACACCTATAAAAAAGGTCTGCCCCCGGAGGATCTCCGGGGGCAGACCGCACTTAGCGCGATTGGGGTCGTCGACTAGGCGTTGTTGTCCTGGTCGGTGGCGGGAGCAGTTTCGGTGGCGGCTTCGTCAGCCGCCTCGTCTGCGCCAGACATAGCGGCAACCATTGCCGCAGCAGTGTCTGGCCTCCGCCGTGGTGGGGCATCAGTGATCGCCATCTCGACTTCTTCTTCACTGGCCCGCATTGACTCCAGTCGTCGCCGCTGTTCCAGTTTCTCCTCGCGGCGCTCGACCTTCTTGCGGCGTGGGGTGCTTTGGGCGTTCTCGACGCGGCGATTGAACCGCTCGACTTGCCCAGCAGTGTCCACAATACGCTGCTCACCAGTGTAGAACGGGTGGCAGACTGAACAGACGTCAATGTTGACCGTTGGTCGAGTTGATCGTGTCGTCCAGGTATTGCCGCAAGCGCAGTGGACTGTCGCCTGCTGATATTGGGGGTGGATTCCTTCCTTCACCGTTGTGTTCCTTTATTGCTGTTCTTTGCCCAAACTTGGGCCGCTGACGAAATTAGTCCGCAGCTTCGGAAGTAGTGGCTACTTCTGCCGTTGCCGCGGGGTAAACGCTGATTCGTTTGCGGTTGCGGGCGAAGGCCTCAAACTTCACTTGCCCTTCGATCAGGGCATAGATCGTGTAGTCGCGCCCAATGCCAACATTGTTGCCGGGGTGGAATTTCGTGCCACACTGGCGCACGATGATTGAGCCGGGTTGGACGAATTCGCCACCAAACCGTTTGACGCCGCGCATCTTGGGGTTGCTATCGCGCCCGTTCCGAGAGCTACCAACACCTTTCTTATGAGCCATTGTCTACCTCCGCGTTTCTGACTATACGGGCGATACCAGTGCTAACGCTGCCCGCGCCGTAATTATTCCTGGCTGCGCCCTGAAAGCCAGTTAGAAGACAATATCTTTGATCGTGATCCGCGACAGTTCCTGGCGATGCCCAGTCTTGCGGCGATACCGTTTCTTGGCCTTCATCTTGAAGATAATCAACTTCTCGCCCCGATGATGCTCGGTGACTGTGGCGATGACCTTTGCGCCACTCACCGTTGGGGTGCCAACCTGTAATTCGGTACCATCGCCACCAACGAGCAATACCTGGTCCAGTTCGACTTCGCTACCAGCCTCAACTGGCAGGAGTTCCACGTCGATGGTCTGCCCAACCTGCACGCGATATTGTTTGCTTCCAGTCTCGACGACAGCGTACACCGTCTTTTACCCTTCCCAATCGCTCGATTGCGTAACACTTTGTACTATGCGAACAAGATGGCCGGTACGGCGTGACGCATCAAGCGAAGCCGCACAGGCCCTTCGGCAGGATATGGTAACAGAGTGCGGCTATTTCGTCAATTCTCATTGCATGGTGATCGCGATTTTCCCACGACTGCGCCCAGAAGTCAGGTGCTGAAACGCGGCAGGCGTTTCTTCCAGCGGATACGTTCTGTCGATGATCGGGGTAAGTTTCTCAGCGGTGAGCAGTTCCTGTAAGTACTGTAGATCGCCACCTTTGACGACAGAACTGATCGGGCGCAGGTGCTGCCGGCTGAAGGGTGATCGGGCAGCGGCCTGGGCCATCCGCCCAACGACGCCAAAGAATGCCCCACCTTTTTCGCCGCCAATAAGGACGAGCGTGCCATCGCGACTGAGGCAGCGCTGGAGTGCGGTAATCGAGTGGGTACCACCCATGTCAAGGATCAGGTCGTATTGCTGCCCACTCTGGGTGAAATCGCCAACGGTGTAATCGAGGAGCTGGTCGGCACCCGCAGCACGTACCAGGTCGGCTTTCGCTGCGCTACACAGGCCCGTGACCGTCGCCCCAAAGAGTTTGGCAAGTTGGGTGGCGAACAGGCCAACACCACCAGAAGCTCCGATCAGCAAGACGTGTTGCCCTGGCTGCACTTTCCCACAGTCGCGCAGCGCTTGCAGGGCGGTACAGGCAGAGGTCGATACGACTGCTGCCTGGGTGAAACTCACGTTGACGGGCTTGTGGACAAAACGCTCGGCGCGACCAGCAGCGTACTCGGCACAGGCACCAGTGCCTTCACCAAAGACCGCATCTCCTGGGCGAAATTGGCTGACGTTTTGACCAACTGCCACGACCGTTCCCGCCGTGTCCAGGCCGCGCACGGGTTGCTTGGGGTGGCGTAGCCCGAAGCCCATGAGTCGTACCAGGTAGGGCAAGCCTGTCATCAGGTGCCAGTCACCCATATGGAGGCCCGTGGCCTGAACCTGGATCAGGATTTCATCGTTGCCGATTGATGGCCGCTCGATCTCTTTCAGGTGAAGCAGCGTGGATGGCCCATACGCAGTCTGCACAATTGCTTTCATCGGACACTCCTTCTCGCAGTACTTACGCCGTAAGTTTCGGCATCTGGTATATTTACGGTGTAAGTAGCGGAATGGTTCCCTTGGTTGCTGGGTATTCTGGCTTGGTTGGTATGCTCGATAGTGGTAGCGGGCTTATCTGGAAGAGTGCAGGAGGTCATTGGCGTGTCATCTGCTAGCCGTGGGGAGCCACGCTTGCCACTGACGAGGGCGCGGATCGTGCAGGCTGCTGTCATGCTGGCTGACACTGAAGGGCTGGCAGCGCTCAGTATGCGTAAACTGGGCCGCTCGCTGGCGGTTGAAGCGATGTCCCTCTACAACCATATCGCCAATAAGGACGACCTGTTCGATGGAATGGTTGACCTGGTCTTTCGTGAGGTGGGCATGCCACCAGATGAGCTTGGCTGGCAGGAGGCGATGCGGCAGCGCGCAATTGCTATGCGCGACACCTTGATCGCCCATCCCTGGGCCTTGGGGCTGCTGGGGTCACGAAATACCCCGGGACAGGCAACGCTACGCCACCATAATGCAGTGCTTGGCTGTTTTCGCCGGGCTGGTTTTTCAGTTGCCCTGGCTGCCCACGCCTATTCCCTCCTGGATAGCTATATCTATGGCTTTGCGCTGGAGCAACTCAATCTGCCGTTTAACACGAGCGAAGAGGCTGTTGGAGTAGCCGAAGCCCTTTTGGAGCAGTTTTCTGCTGACCAGTATCCCTACCTCAGCGAAATTACGAACGAGTATATTCTCCAGCCAGGATATGAGTACGCCGACGAACTGTTGTTTGGCCTGAACCTGATCCTTGATGGTCTGGCCCGATTGCACTCGTTGGAATGATGCCGTTGTCGCCAAAAGTACTCACCAACAACTCAGGGACGCAAGAAATTACTCGCTGGTTGGCGGGCAAAGTTGTCGAGCAATTCAGCCGTTGGCTCTGGCTTGGCGATCATTACCAGATAGTTTCCCTCTATCTCCTCGGTTGGTACGCCGATCTCAGCCAGCAATGCAAGACCCGCTTCCGCCAGCCGATCCCCGCGTGAAAGGCGCACCGCAAGGGTCGGTACAGCGAGCGCGAAAAACGACTCAAGGTCAAGCGCTTGGTGATAGGGTGCAATCGGCATTGGGGCCAGGCGGTCATCCACCCAGTCGGCGTCGCGGTGAACCAGCCCATTCAGCACTAAGCCTGTATCTGGGCTATAGACTGGCACACCGTCAGCATCGTCGGCGCGGGCGTGCAGCGATTCAGCCGCAGTTCCCAGCGTCGTGAGGATACTTTCGTTGCTGCGCGAGAGACAGGGATCGAGGAAGATCAGGCGGCCTACTCGCTCTGGCATCCGGGCGGCAACCCGCTGAACCACTGCCCCACCGTAGCCGTGTCCTACCAGGATCGTCCGCTCGATCCCTTCGTATTCCAGCAGCTTGCACAGGTCGGTCGCGTGGAGTTCGCGGTCAACATCGGTGTCGAGCAGGTGGTCGCGTGCGCCGAGGCCTGTCAGCGTGGGGGTGTAGACGGTATGCCCGCGTGTGCGTAGATCGGGAGCGACTCGCCCCCACACCCAGCCGCCCAGCCAAGCGCCATGGACCAGGATAAATGTTGCCATACTCCTCCTTGCATTTTTCGTGTCCAGCCAGGGATACTGTCTGGTATTGGTTCTGCCTTCGCTCAAGAGAGTGTGCCATGTTGTCGCTCGCGTTGACCACTGTTGTGTTGCTCACTGTGCTGTCGCTGGGCCTGATGCTCTGGCCCGCCTTCACCCTGCGGTCGGCACCCGCCGTGGCCCCTGACGAAGCTCCACCTGCTGAGATTCCCGCCGCTGCTGATCTCGATAATGATCAGTCGATTGACGACAAGCCAGCTTCCTGATACTGCGTTTAGTCTATGGCTTCTGCGTTGGCTGCGTCGCCTAGCCACTGCTGGAACCAGGCGCCATTGTGCGTCAGCCGTTCGATACGGTGACGTGGTTTGCCAGTGCGCGACATCCCATGACTTTCGTTCGGGTAGATCAGGAGCTTGGTGGGAACCCCGCGCTTCTTCAGGGCGGCATACCATTGTTCGGCCTGACTGAGCGGGCAACGGTAATCTTCCGCCTGATGCTCGATCAGGGTAGGCGTGGTGACGTTCTGAACGTGCATCAGTGGTGCGAGGGCCATGTACGCATCAAGGACTTCCCAAGGGTGACCACCAAGTTCGGCTACATCGCTGATGGCCCCAATATCGTCTACACCAAAGTAGGCGACGGGGTTGCAATAGGATCGTTGGGTAACTGCGGCAGCGAAGCAGGTGGTGTGGCTGGTGATCCAGTTCGTCAGGAAGCCGCCATAGGAGCCACCAGTGATCCCCAGGCGGTTGGCGTTGTACGCTCCTTGCTCCAGCACCAGATCCAGCCCCGCGAGCAGATCATCCATCGCGATCTCCCCCCAGTTACGGAGGATCGCCTTGGCAAATTGATCACCGCATCCACTACTCCCATGTGGGTTGCAGCAGAAGATCGCGTAGCCCTGCCCCAGCAGGCACTGAAACTCGTGGAAGAATGCTGCACCATATTGCGCGTGTGGCCCCCCATGAATCTCCACGATCAGCGGCCAGCCGTCAGCGGGTGGGTCGCCCGCTGGCTGAAAGAGCCATCCATCGATCTCGTCCCCTGCGGCCCCTTGATAATGCAGGCGCGTTGGCGCGATCAGATGACGTTCTTGCAGTAACTGGCCGTTGCACGCCGTGAGCGCAAGGTCGTCGCCATCGGGCTGGTGGAGAAACAATTCGGTCGGTGCGATGGGTGTGGAAGCGGCGAAGACAATCGCGCCACTGACGCCCAGGGCAAATGCGGTAATGACCCGCTCCCCAGCGATCACTGCCGTTGGCTGAGCGCCCGTGAGTCCGAAGCGGCGCAGTTCGGTCATGCCGCGATTCGTCACCAACGCCAGAATACTCTGGCCGTCGGCGGCCCAGGCTGGCCCATCCGCCCCACCGGGCAGCGTTTGGTCGCTGAGCGTGCCGTTGCCGAGGTCACGGTCGAACGAGGCACTCTGGCAGATCGGCGGTGCAGTGCCATCGGCGGCTACTGTCCAGAGGCGGGACATTGCGGCGGTTCCTTCGCCTTCCTGGTGTCCGACATAGGCGATCTGTTGGCCGTCTGGCGACCACGCTGGCATCGTTGATGCGCCACCACTGGCGGTCAGTTTGCGGCTCTGTTTGTCGGCAATCGTCAGCGTCCAGATATCCGAGCGGAAGGTACTATCTTCGTCTGGCTCGCGATAGGAGATGAAGGCGATCTGGGTGCCATCAGGCGACCAGGTTGGCTGGCTATTATTCCATTGCCCATCAGTCAGTTGTTGCGCGGTGGCTGGGGCTGCCCCAGCGTTCGGCACGGACACAGTGAACAGTTGGCGGCGTTTGTTGTCGAGATAGCCCAGACCATCGAACTTGTATTTCAGGGTGGTGATTTCGCGGACACGCTCAGCGCGTTCCTTTGCGCGTTCACTGGCTGACTGTGCTGGGTCGAGCGGTTCGTCATCCTGTCCGCCTGTTTGCGACGTGAAAACCAGTTGGCGGCCATCGGGCGACCAGGCAGGTTCGCTGGCTCCCTGGCGTACCGCTGTCACCTGCTGGGCTTCGCCCCCAGCAAGGTCGAGTAGCCAGAGTTGCGGGCGTGGCTTTGCGCCCTTTTCCGTATCGGGCGGTGAGGTTTGGGGTTCGCGATCCGAGATAAAGACGAGTCGTTGCCCATCGGGTGACCAGCGCGGGCTACTATCTTTGTAGCGGCCCGCCGTGAGCGGGCGCGGCGTGCCACCCTCCAGGGCCACGAGCCAGATCTGTGAACGATAGTCATTCGTGTCGCGATCGGCAGTGGTGACAACAAACGCGACCTGGGTACCATCTGGGGAGAGGCGTGGGTCGCCGACAAAGCGGAGGCGATAGAGATCATCGGCCACAACTGGCTGCTGGTTGCCCATCCCGGCATTTCCTTTCTTGCTGGTCTTTTGCAAAGTAGCGGAATTAATGGCAATCCCTCACTTCAGGGGGCAAGGATAACATCTTGCTCCTGATGGGCAAGCGCAGTAGCCCTTGCGCCAATGCGTCAGTGCATAGCTGCATCAGCGAACTGGGTGTGATCGAGGCGCGTAGCCCCCTGCCGGTGGTGGATCGCGACGCCGAGCGGCATTCGACATAATCTTTGGGTCCTCACTGACCCGATGAAGGCGGCCTATCTGGTACTATTGCTATTGCATATTTGGGCTGTGGGGATACGAGGATGAAGGGGGATGGCTGGGGAACGGGTGCGGAGCGGGCCAAAGCGGAAAACGCCGCTCGATTTCATCAGCCATAGTCCAGAGCAGAGCCGTCGCTTTGGCTGGCGGCTTGGTCAGCACGCTCAGGCGGGAGATCTGTTCTTGCTGGCGGGGCCGTTTGGCGCAGGCAAAACGGCGCTGGTGCAGGGGCTGGCTGCTGGCCTGAGTGTGACCGAGCGTGTCACTAGCCCCAGTTTTGCGTTGGTGAATGAGCATCCAGGACGCGATGCCAGCGGCGAACAGGTGCGGCTCTATCATATCGACCTCTATCGCCTGAACACCGAGGCCGAGGTTGCTTCGGTAGGGCTTGATGAGTTTCTGGACGACCCTACTGGGATCTGTGCGATTGAGTGGCCGGATCGCCTGGGGCCAGACATCGCCGCTTTTGAGCATCTGCTGATTGTGTTGGAGCCAGTCAGTGAGTCGAAACGGCGGCTGACCGTGGCGGCCAGTGGTCGCCGCTATGATGACCTGCTGGCGGCAATTCGGGCGGAGGCGTTTGGTGTTGAAGACTAGAGCCACCGAAAAGACGTTGCTGCTCGCTATTGATACCTCGACACAGACCGCTGGCGTCGCGCTGTATGGGCCAACGGGCCTGGTGGCGGAAACGTCGTGGCAGGCCGGGCGGACGCAAACGACGACGCTGATGCCAGAGATTGCGCGCCTCCTTGATCTGATGGCGCTGCACCCCCCTGATCTTGGGGCGATTGCGATCGCTACGGGCCCCGGCACGTTTAACGGCCTGCGGGTGGGCCTGAGCGTGGCGAAAGGGTTGACCTTCTCGCTGGGGCTGCCGTTGTTGGGGATTCCGACACTTGATGCGATTGCCTATCCGTATGGTGATCGCCAGCACCCTGTTCGCGCGGTGATCAGTGCTGGTCGGGGGCGGTATGTCAGCGCGGTCTATGCTTGGCCACGTGGGCAGTTGCAGCGATTGAGCGACTATGCCAATACTACGCTGGATGAGTTAGCCGCGCAGATCACGACCGTGACTCTGGTTTGTGGTGAATTGCCCCCCACTGTGCTACAGACCTGGGGCGAACAGGCTCCGGCAGCAATCTTTCCTGTGCTGCACGCGCCAGTGCCACGGGTCGTCGCCCTGGCGGAATTGGGCTGGACGCGATGGCAGCGGGGCGAGCAGGACGATGTGGCAGTGTTAGAACCAGTCTATCTTCATGCGCCACCACCTGAGGAGGCGGACAAGCGTGCTGTTGATCGATAGTGGCAATTGAGCGAGGCGTGTGGTGCCATTCGTAATTGAGGCGATGGATCAAGACGATATTCAAGAAGTCGGGCAGGTGGAGCAGCAATGTTTTTCCAACCCCTGGCCGCCGCATACCTATCGGCGTGAGTTGCGTGATCCCATGCACAATTACTACGTAGTGGCGCGTTGGCGTCCAGCAGAGCCAGCAGCACCCGCAGAACAGCAGCGGGGCAGCTTCTATCGCCTGCCATTTGTGCGCCGCACCAACCCAGTCAAGCCGCCCATTCTCGGCTTTGGCGGGTTGTGGAATATGCTCGATGAGGCGCACATTACGACGATTGGTGTGCAGCCCAACCAGCGCGGGCGATCCCTGGGCGAAATGCTGTTCCTGAATCTGCTCGATGAAGCGATCCGGCGTCATTGCCGATGGGTGACGCTGGAAGTGCGGGTGTCGAATACCAGCGCGCAAGCCCTGTATGAGAAATATGGCCTCACCCGCCAGGGTATTCGCAAGCGCTATTACAGTGATAATGGCGAGGATGCCCATATTATGTGGTCGCCCGCCCTGGATACCCCCGCGATGCAGGCGACCTTGCAGGAATTGCGGGCGAAACTCGACCTGAAACTTGCTCGCTGGCATGATTCGCCACATGGCGAAATGCCGAATCGGGCGGAAGATCAGCGGGCCTGAACTGGAGTAAGCGTAATGCCCATTATCCTGGCTATCGAAACGTCGTGTGATGAGACCGCAGCAGCGATTGTGCGTGACGGTCGCCTGTTGTTGACCAACACAATCGCTTCGCAGATCGACTTGCATCGTGCTTATGGCGGCGTAGTGCCAGAACTGGCCTCGCGGGGGCATATCACCGCGATTCAGCCAGTGGTTGAGCAGGCCTTGGCTGAGGCAGGCTTGACGCTAGCCGATATTGATGCGCTGGCCGTGACCGAGGGGCCAGGGCTGGCCGGGGCGTTGCTGGTGGGGGTCAATTGGGCGAAGGCGGTGGCCTGGTCGCAGCGGTTGCCCTTGATTCCCGTCAATCACCTGGAAGGGCATATCTACGCCAACTGGCTCTTGCAGCCTGGGGAAGATCGGCAGACTGCGCCGCCATCATTTCCGCTCGTCTGCCTGATCGTTTCTGGCGGGCATACCGAATTGGTGCTGATGCTGGGGCATGGTCACTATCGGCTCCTGGGTCGTACGACCGATGATGCCGCTGGCGAGGCCTTTGATAAAGGGGCGCGGATTCTGGGCTTAGGGTATCCTGGCGGCCCAGCAATTCAGCAGGCGGCAGCCCAGGGCCACGCCGAACGGTATCGCCTCCCGCGTGCCCGCCTGGGTGACTCGCTCGATTTTAGCTATAGCGGGGTGAAAACGGCGTTGTTGCGGGCAACCGAAAAGCACCAACTGACCGAACCAACCCGTGGTCGTAAGGGGGCAGCGAAAGGGAAAAAGCCGACTGCTGCCGCGCCGTTCCCGCTCTATACGCCACCAAAATTCGGCCCGACCTTACCCGTAGCGGATCTCGCGGCGGCCTATCAGGAAGCGATCGTTGAGCCACTGGTGGAGAAGACTGTGCGGGCGGCGCAACAATATGGTGCAACAATGGTGCTGCTGGCTGGTGGTGTCGCCGCCAATGGCTTGCTGCGTGAGCGTCTTGGTCAGTGTCTCGACCTGCCCCTACGGTATCCCCCGCTCGCCCTTTGCACTGATAATGCCGCAATGATCGCCGCTGCCGCTGCCTATCGGCTTGCTCACGGGCGACTGGCCGACCTCCGACTTGATGCGCGCCCTAATCTCGGCCTGATTTAGGCCGCAGCACGCAATATCACGGCGATCAATTGCTGCTGACGTTAGCGTGGCAGATACGCGAGTGGGTCTACATAGACGCCATTGCGGACGATAATGAAATGGATGTGCGAACCAGTCGAATTGCCAGTAGACCCCATATAGGCCACAACTTGCCCCTGGGAAACTCGTTGCCCCACGCCCACCGCAAACGACGAGGCATGGCCGTACCAGGTGACAAAACCGTTCTCATGATCAACACCAACGGCGTTGCCAAGGCCACCGCGCCAGGCCGCGTAGATGACGACACCGCCATCAGCAGCGAGGAGCGGGGTGCCGAGACTGTTGGCAATGTCGAGACCATTATGCCCACCCGGGCCGTAGTATGCGGGATTATCACCAAAGTAGGTGGTGAGCGCGCCTGTAGCCGGCCAGATGAATGAGCCAACTGCGGCGCTAGCGTTGGCTGCGGGCGCAGGCGCTGCTGGTGCTGGTGCTGGTGCGGCAGGTGCTGCAGGCTCAGGGGCCGGTGGCGCTTCAGCCAGTAATGGCGGCGGCGGGGCGGGTGGGGTTCCACCAGGGATGATAATGTCATTTCCCGGCACCAGCGTGCTGCCCCCACCAAGTCCATTTGGCGCAAAGGCGACAATATCGGTGGGTTTCACACCGTAGCGTTCGGCTACCCCTTCGATGGTTTCGCCTGCGCTGATGTGGTGGATCGTGCCATTGACTGGGGGAATGATCAGCGGTTGCCCGATTGCCAAGACATCAGCATTGGTTAAGCTGTTCGCCCAGACAATCGTGCTTGGTTGCAGCCCGAACCGTTCGGCAATCGACCAAAGCGTATCGCCATTACGTACTACATAGGACTGAATCTGTTCGCGTCTGGGGATCTGTCCACCAATGACTAGCACATAGTGACTGGGGATCAGGTCGGCGGGATCATTGACATTGTTTGTGCGATAGTCGGTGATTGCTGTGGTGGCGACGTTGTATTTGGCTGCAATGGTGGCAAGAGTGTCATTCGCCTGGATCTGATGCAACATCCCATCTGCGGGCGGAATCCGTAGTTTCGTGCCAGCGGTGAGCGGTTTCTCTGGGTCTTGTAGGCCATTTGCCCAGAGGATCGTGGGTGGTTTCAGACCAAACTTTGCTGCTACCTGGGCTGGGGTTTCGTTGGCCCTGGTGGTGTAGGTGGTGATACGCAGTTGGCTGGCTGTGATCGGCAAAGGGGGGCGAATAAACGAGGCTGAGCCAGCTTCTGGCTCGGTAATTGGCGGGGCAGTCACGGTGGTTGGTGGGTTCAGGGGCACACTGAGGTCAACGTGGTCATCCTCAAACTGTGGCCCGCTTTGTAGCCTGGGGTCAACAAACCCTTGCCCGGCAATCACCACCGCTACAATCAGGATGACGAGGAGATGGGGCAGAATGCGCGTGAGCAGACGTGGTACCTGTGGGGCGGTTGCCCCACGGCCAGTGCCGGGATGGCGGCCACGCGGGGTGCGCCGCAATGGCGAGACAACGGTTGTGGCAACTGGGCGATCTGGTTCGCGCAGCGCCGTCGTTCCCTGGTCTTTTCCCCGGCCTGGTTGGTCCAACCGTTGGATCCCTTCTGCGCCATTCGTCGGCTGTACCAGCACTACGTCGTTGGCATCAGCAACGAACGTACAGTACGTTCGCCAGAATACCACCCAAGACTTTCTGCTGTCAACGCTTGATCACTCGATCATCCGCTGTGATGCAGCCTTGGGTGGCATTGTACAGGGCAGAAGTAGGCCCGCCTGTGGCATACTACAGGCGGGCCTGGCTACTGTGATGAGTAGCGATTAGTCCACGCTGAATTGTAGGTGCTGGCGAATCCAGTCGAGGCGGTGGCGCGATTCGATCCGCCGAATCGTACCAGAGCGGGAGCGCATCACTAATGATTGTGTCGTGGCGTAGTTGCTCCCAAACTTCACCCCGTCAAGTAGTTCTCCATCAGTGATCCCGGTGGCGGAGAAGAACAGATCGTTGCCTCGCGCCAAATCTTCGGTGTGGAGTACCTGTTCCAGGTCAACTCCGTTCGCAACTGCCTGGGCGCGTTCTTCGTCATTGCGCGGCCAGAGGCGACACTGCATGACGCCGCCCATGCACCGTAGGGCGCACGCGGCAATGACTGCCTCTGGCGCACCACCAGTGCCGATCAGAATATCACCACCACGGCTACTGGCTGCCTGTAAGGCTCCGGCGACATCGCCATCACTGATAAACTTAATTCTGGCTCCAGTTTGCCGAATCTCCTGCACAATTGCATCGTGTCGTGGTCGGTCGAGAACAATAGCGGTCAGATCACGTACTTCCATCGCCTTTGCTTTTGCCACCGCTGCCAGATTCTCTGTCACGCTTTTGCGAATATCGATCACGTCGGCAGCCTCCGGGCCAACCGCCAGCTTTTCCATGTAGTAGATACCTGGTGGGGCACTGTAGAGTGAACCGCGTTGGGCCAGGGCTACGACAGCAATCGCGTTGTTCATGCCGCGTGAGGTCAGGGTGGTCCCATCAATGGGATCAACGGCGATATCTACTTGTGGTGGTTGGCCGTTGCCAACTTCCTCGCCAATGTAGAGCATCGGGGCTTCGTCCTTTTCCCCTTCGCCAATGACCACCACCCCATCCATCTCGATACTGCCAAGGACGTGGCGCATCGCCGCCACTGCCGCACCATCGGCAGCGTTTTTATCGCCCCGCCCCACCCACTGCGAGGCGGCTAGGGCAGCGGTTTCTGTGACACGTACTAATTCGAGCGCAAGGTTACGGTCAGGGGCTTCAGAGATAATATATTTCGCCGTGTCACCCATTTGCGCTTGCTCCTTTTTCTCTACTCATGACCAATGATTACGCAGATCAGCAGCGATCATACCCCGAAACGCCGCTTGTTGCCGCATTCTGGCGAGTTTATTCAGACGGCAGTGGTGCTAGCAGCCCAGTATCGATGATGGCCGCGCGGCTGATTAAACCGATCGTTTGCTCAGCAATGTGCGGTGATGCCAGGTTCTCGGTGAAAATACTGAGCAGCATTGTGCCAGTTGCGGCACTGATGAAGCCGACATCATTCGATACACCAGTGAGTGACCCCGTTTTGGAGCCCCAGGTCAGGTCTGGTAGCGTTGGTAGGTAGCGGGCAATTCGGCGTGGATTTTGTTGCCACTCCAGCATCTGGCGGGCGGTCGCCCGCGATTGCGCGTTGAGCACGGTTCCGGCAATGGCGGTGTCGATTGCCGTGATGTAGTCGCGAGGGGTCGCCCAGTTCTCGGCGGCGCTATCCTGGGAGGGCTGACCGCGCATCTTGCGGCCAAGCGTCGAGTTGGTCATCCCGATTGCCTGCATGGTGGCGTTGACCTCGGCCATCCCTGCCCGGTCGATCAAGATATTCGTGGCGGTGTTGTCGCTGATACTGATCATCAGGTAGAGCAAATCGTGATAGGTCAGGATCAGGCCATCGTGCAGGTGGAGGATCACGCCGCTCCCAGCTGATTTATCGGCAGCGGTGATCGTAAAGGGATCATCCAAGCTGAACATACCCTGTTCTACCTGTTGTAACAGGGTGATCATCAGGGGTACTTTGACGGTGCTGGCCGCCCGAAACTGTCTGGTATCGCGGTGGCCGAAGCTGGCACCGTTCGGCGCGCGAATAGCTACGCCAACCAGTCCCCCGGTCTGCTCAGCCTGGGCGATTGCCTGCTGTAGCGTGGGCCACGCTGGATCTTGCTCCGTGGACATCCTTTCCCCTTTCCGCACTTGTTCATTGCTCGTTTGAGTGGATTGTACACCGTGTCGACCAATGCTGTGCGCGACTGGGTTTCAGCCCTTGGTCGTCGGGACATAGCTGGCGAGGGCTTGCCGTACCATGCCCCGACGCTGAACCGGGCCAGCGCAGAGGGTGGCGAGAAAGCCGGCACGGTGCGCCTGTTGCGTGGCAAAGTCGGCTGGCGTATAGCCACACCGCTGGGCTAGCGCTGGCGGGATAGGGCAGGGGATGACGGCTCGCTGCTGCGCGTCCCACTGGGCGAGCAGCAGCGGCTGACCGTCGCCCTGGGCGGGATGAGTGGTGAAGATAGTCAGTGTGTGCAAATGACGGTGCAGACCATCCTCGGTTGGTGTAGCCGCCAGCGTGAGAATGCAATCGATGCGGGCGAGGTGGTCAGGTGTGATCTGCAGTGGTGGGCCAGCCAGCACCTGGAGGGTTTCTTCGGCGGAGGCAGCGTGGAGCGTCGCGCCAAAGGAAAAGCCTTGCGCGACGGTGGCAAAGAGCCTGGAGACCTGGCTGCCCCAGAGGTAGCCTGGCAGATGCTGACTGATCTCGTTACAGAGCAGGTAGCTTGTAGCGGGATTCGCTGTTGTGGCCCAGACAAAGCGCTCGCTCCAGCCGCGCAGGTAGATGCGCGCGATTGCTGTTGGGAGAAAATCGCTGATCGCGCTGAGTGTCGTTGTTTTCCCTACCCCAGCCTCACTGGCTACCACAATGATCGAGGCGCGGGCGGTTAACAGCAGCCAGAGAGTGGCTGCTGTGGTGAGGTCAAGGCTTCCCTGGCGCAGGAGATCAACAATCGACAGTGGGGTGGCGCGATCGAGCCCAATACCCCACCAGTCATATGGTTCCGGCTCCGTATAGGACGCAGTGGTCACTATAGTGCTGGTCGTCACTGCTGTTACCGTTGACTCAACGCCCTGAATAGCTGATCCGATAGACTACCCCTAATGCATCATCGGTGAGGTAGAGGCTTCCATCAGGGCCGGTACTCAGGTCGACCGGGCGCCCCCAGGCTGTGCGGCTACCGCTTGGGAGCCAATCGGTGATGAAGTCGGTGACGGTGCCAGTTGGTTGACCGTTCTGGAACTGCACGCGCACGACTTTGTAGCCAGTTGGCACGGTGCGATTCCAGGAGCCATGAAACGCGATAAAGAGATCACCATGATAGTCAGCGGGGAATGTTTGCCCCGTATAGAAGGCGAGGCCAAGGGGGGCTGAATGGGCCTGGAACTCTACTGCGGGCTTCGTCACCTGATCGCAAGAGCCACGGCTCGCCAATTGCGGGTCGGGAATCTGCCCGTTGTGGCAATAAGGCCAGCCAAAGTCGTTCCCCTCACCAACGAGGTTCAGGGTTTCGGGCGGGAGATCATCGCCCAGATTATCCCGACCATTGTTGGTTGCCCAAAGATTGTTACTGTTTGGCCCCCAGACAAACCCCACGGCGTTGCGGAGACCACGCGCATAGAGGCGTCCGCCGCTACCGTCGGGGTTATATTGGAAGATGGCCGCACGGCGCTCGTCTTGCTCCACACAGGAATTGCAGCTTGAACCAACCGCGAGGTAGAGTTTGCCATCTGGCCCAAAGCCAATCGTGCGGGTACCGTGGCCCCCAGTGGGTAGGTCAGGAATGATCACTTCTGGATTACCCTGCGCGGCAGCGCCCCCCTGCCAGCGCAGGCGGATGACCTGATTCTCCAGGGCAATGTAGAGATAGCCGTCACGGAAAGCGAGGCCGTGGGGGCGGCGTAACCCCTGCGCAAAGATGATTTGCTCATCAGCGACGCCATCGCGGTTTTGGTCGGGCAGAATAAAGACGCGACCACCCCCCTGATCACTGAGAACCATCGCCCCTTCGGGACTCCAGATCATCATTCGCGCACTCCCCAGGCCCATAGCGTAGAGGTTGATCTGGAAACCTGCTGGTAATGTGAGGCTGCGTTGTGTGGTCGCAGTCGTTTGGCTTGATCCCGTTGGCACCATGATTGGTTGCGAGCGAGGTGGCCCTGCCGCCGCTGGCGCTGGTGTGCCAGTGGTCGGTGAGAGTGTCGTGCGGGTGCCAGCCGCAATTACCGTGGGGGTGGCGACGGTGCCAGTGCGTGGCGGAATGCTTGCGCCCTGACTAGCATTGCTGGGGCTACTGGCTGGCAGTGTTTGGGTGCTGCGCGTGGTGGCCGTTGGTGGGTTGGTCACGGGTGGGGCGGCTGCGCCACTGCACGCGATCAACACGGTCGTCAGCAGCGTGAGACTTAACCAGGAGGAGAGTGCGCCTTGTGAGCGCTTGTTTCGCCAGTGCATTGCCACCCCTTTTCGTTTCGCCAGAAGCACGTTGTCAGAAAAACGCGCTTCACTACCGTTTCGTTCCACTGCTTCCACAGAGTAGTGACGGTATTGGTAGTGTATACTACACGCCTTCTGGGGGATCTTGGCGTGCTTCTTGTCTGGTTGAGCGGATGGTGAGGAGACAGTACGGTGGTTGAAGGCGCACGTCCACAGCCAATGGCCAGTCGCAGCCAGCCAACCCGCGAGGAGGCCCTGCAGCAGCCGCAACTCCATGTCGCGACCCATCCGCTGATTGCGGTGCAACTGACGTTACTGCGGGCAGTGGAGACCCCACCTGCCCGTTTTCGCGAACTGCTCAATACGCTGACCACGCTGATTGGCTATGAAGCACTAGCACACTTGCCGCTGACCGAAGCGTTGATTACGACGCCTTTAGAGCGGATGGCTGGGGTCAAGGTGGCCCAACCGATTGCTATTGTGCCGATTATGCGGGCGGGGCTGGCGATGGTTGAGCCGTTACTGCGCCTGTTACCTGAGGCGCGAGTCTGGCACCTTGGCCTCTATCGCGATGAGGAAACGTTACGACCAGTACCTTACTATAATCGCACGATGCGGAGTGGGCAGGCCGCCCATTGTATTGTCGTCGATCCGATGCTGGCGACTGGTGGCTCGGCAGTCAGCGCCGTAGAACTGGTGAAAGAGGTGGGGGCTGAGCAGATCACCTATATCGGGATCGTGGCCGCGCCATATGGCGTGCAGCGGTTGGCTGAGGCTCACCCTGACGTGCAGATCTATGTTGGGGCGCTTGACCGTGAACTGAATGCCCAGGGGTATATCTGTCCCGGCCTTGGGGATGCTGGAGATCGGGTTTTCCATACTGGCGAATAACGTAATCGCGGCACTTGCTGCGGCGGGCAACGTTGCTCGCCGCGCCAATATTGATCCTGGGGGATCACGAATGAGGAGAACAATGGCCGTAGCACAATCGCTGAAAGGGCGCAATTTCATCGCTGATGACGACTTTACTCCGGCTGAGCTGATCCAGGTTCTCGACCATGCGGCCCACCTGAAGTCAGAACGTCAGCAGGGCATTTTGCATGACCACCTCTTGCGGGGCAAGACTGTCGCCCTGCTGTTTGAGAAAGTGTCACTTCGCACCCGTGTATCGTTCGAGGCTGGGGTGGCGCAACTTGGCGGCCATGCGCTCTTTCTCTCCGCCCGCGATCTGCAACTTGGGCGCGGGGAGACCATTGAAGACACGAGCTACGTGCTGGCCCGCTATGTCGATGCAATTATGGCGCGCGTGATGGAACAGCAATCGCTGGACAAACTCAGCCTGGGTGGTTTGCCAACGATCAATGGCCTCTCTGACCTCTTGCATCCCTGCCAGGCTCTCTGTGATATGCTGACGATTCGTGAGAAGTTTGGCGGCTGGGCAGGGCAGACCCTGGCATTTGTGGGCGGGGCGAATAATATGTGCCACTCCCTGATGCTTTCCGGCGCGATGCTGGGCCTGAATGTGCGCGTTGTTTGCCCGCCAACCAGAATGCCGAATCCTGAAATCCTGGCGCGAGCTGAACGCCACGCGGCGGCGAGCGGGGCAACGGTCGTGGTGGAACACGACACCTATGTAGGGGTGCGCTTTGCCGATATTGTCTACACCGATGTCTGGCGGAATATGGGCGATCCCGAGACAATGCCTGTCGATGACCTGGAGCCGTATCGCGTGACTGATGGCCTGATGGATTCGACGCATCCCGACGCTGTGTTCATGCATTGCTTACCAGTGCTGCGCGAACAAGAAGTTTCGACTGAGGTGGTTGATGGCCCACAGTCAATCGTTTTCGACCAAACCGAGAATCGGCTGCATGTGCAGAAAGCCTTACTGGTCGAACTGTTGGTTGGCCCACAGGGTGCATTGCCCGATATGGGCGGGCGCTAAAGGCTGGCGTCACGGCACGTTGCTGCTAAAATGGGCGATAACGGGATTCTGCTTGGAGAGTTGGTGGATATAGGAAAGGGCGCGGCGCGTGGACGGGCAAACATGTGTAATCGTCGGAGCCGGGCCGCGCTTGGGTATGGCGGTAGCCCGACGTTTTGCGCGTGAGGGATTTCAGATCGCGCTGGTGGCCAGGCGGCTTGAAGCGTTGCAAGGCTATATCGCGGAATTGCACGCTGAGGGCGATACAGCAGCGGCGTATCAGGCTGACCTCGCCAATTTGGCCGAGATTCCGGCGTTATTCTCGCGGATCAGCACTGAATTGAGCGCGCCAGATGTGCTGGTTTATAACGCGAGTGCCTTCACGCATGGTGTGCCCTCACAACTCACCAACGAGCAATTGCTGGGTGACTTGACCGTGAGTGTCGTCAGTGCGCTCGCCTGTGCGCGTGAGGTGCTGCCCACAATGCGCGAACGCGGTGAAGGGACGATTATTCTGACTGGTGGCGGGTTTGCGATGAATACCTATGCACCGATGGCCTCGCTGGGGATCGGCAAGGCGGCGTTGCGTAGCTTGGCGCTGAATCTGGCGGCTGAAGTTGAACCACAAGGCATTCATGCGGCTACGGTGACGATTCTGGGCGAAATGCGTGAGGGGTCGCTCTTTGATGCCGAGCGCATTGCTGAGACTTATTGGCTGTTACACGCGCAGCCGCCCGGTGAATGGTCGCGGGAGATCCTCTATAACGAGGCCTACGCTTCACACCTCTAAGGATCCAGAGACTGGAAGCGGGGTGGGCCTTGATCAAGGCCCACCCCGCTTCGCGGTTTGCTTTGAGTTTTTGCGGAGAGTTAGGAGATTTCTTCCAGGTCGGGCAGCGCGTCAATTTCGCTCTTCTCGACCTTCAGCATCACCTCATCGCCGCTCACACCTTCGACCAGGTCAGCCGGCACTGACTTGTTGTGATCGAAGATCAGGCCAGTATGGACAATGACGTGCGTGAGTGCGCCAGTAGCCGCATCGGAGAGCACTTCGCGGACCTTCCCAATCTTGTGGCCATTACGCCCGACTACCGCCATATCTGGGGTCACCTGATACACTGGGGTATCCCGATCAACAAGGTCATCAAGCGGGATTCCCGAGGCAGTACCAGTCGTCTCGCTTAACGTTAGCGCCTCACGGGGAAGCTCGCCAACAATTGCGCCACTGCTATCAACAACAGCGAGTCGGTCAACATCATATTCCGACATAATCCCGGTCACACTTTCCAGTGCATCATCGGGGCTGACAGTGGGGATATTGCTTACCAGGAAATCGGCGACGGTGCCCTGTGCTTCGGCCTGGCTCATATCGTTGTAGCGAATAGCTCCAAGCGGGTGATTATTCTCGTCAACAACAATCAATGATTTGACGCGCATATCGCCCTGCATACGCTGGCGGGCAGCAATCAATGTCTGGGTATCGCGAATCGCCTGGGTGAGTTCAACCATCACATCGCGTACATAAAGTTGCTCAGTCATCTACCTCTCCTTTTCAGCATCATTACTCGCGCTTCAAAGTAAGCGTAGAGTTGCTTACAAGCCGCAGTAGCGCAAGGTCGATGCCACTGTTTTTGCGATCCAGAAAGGCGGCACTGGCAATATTGAGCAAGGGGCAGCCAATTGGCTGCCCCTTTGCGGATTCACTATTTAGCGCTGAATGGTGCTTACTTCTGGGCGTCGGCGTACCGCTTAGCAACGGCGTCCCAGTTGATCACATTGAAGATTGCGGCGAGGTAATCTGGCCGCTTGTTCTGATACTTCAGATAGTAGGCGTGTTCCCAAACGTCGATGCCGAAGATGGGAGTTTTGCCTTCCATCAGGGGACTATCCTGGTTCGGGGTGCTGACAATGCTGAGCTTGCCATCGGGGGCCGCAACCAGCCAGGCCCAGCCACTCCCGAAGCGGCCTGTGCCAGCGGTCGTCAGTTCTTTCTTAAAGTTCTCAAACGAGCCAAAGGCACTATCGATCGCTTTCGCCAGATCGCCACTTGGTTCCCCACCACCATTTGGCCCGAGTACAGACCAGAACAAGGTGTGGTTGGCATGGCCGCCACCATTGTTGCGGACGGCGGTGCGGGCTGCTTCTGGCACCTTGTCCAGATGCGCGATCAATTCATCAATGTCCAGTTTCGCCAATTCAGGCAAATCTTTCAGCGCATTATTAAGATTGGTCACGTAGGTGGCATGATGCTTGTCGTGATGGATTTCCATCGTCTGGGCATCAATGTGTGGTTCCAGTGCATTGTTTGGATATGGTAGTGGTGCGAGTTCGTAAGCCATTTCCTTACCTCCACAACGTTATGGTGTCGTTGTCCAACAGTCAGTACCAACGATGTACCGACCTTCCTAGGGTATCACCCTTCCTACAGTGGAGCAAGGCAAGAACCCTGCCATCACCAAGAATCTGGCGTGATTGCCAGGGCGATAGTGGCGATCTCGCCAGGCTCAACCCACTGGGGTAAATTGACATAATCACTGAGTAAATCATCCAATCCATCCCAGTTGAAGCAAAGCAGAGTTGCCCCTATAATCCCTTTGTGGCAAGTGTACGTATACCCTCGCGCTAAGGCACAACGCGGATGACCACACCGATTCGACAGCAGTACCTGGCGATCAAGCGGCAGTACCCGGATGTATTGCTTTTTTTCCGCCTGGGCGATTTCTACGAAACCTTCGAGGATGACGCCAGGATTGCGGCCCAGGTACTCGATATTACGCTGACCTCGCGGGAGATGGGGCGGGGGCAGAAGCTGCCGCTGGCTGGTGTGCCCTATCATTCTGCAGAAGCCCATATCGCCAAATTGATTGCCGCTGGCTATAAAGTCGCTGTTTGCGAACAGGTTGGTGCGCCCACAAGAGGGCGTGAATTGGTTGAGCGGCGGGTTACCCGCGTGGTAACTCCTGGTACTGTCGTTGAACCAACGATGTTGCCCGGCCATGCGAATAACTATCTGGTGGCTGTGGTAGCCGAAGGCACACGGGCGGGAATCGCCTACGCTGATATTACGACTGGTGAGTTTGCCGCGACTCAGATCAGCCGTGGCGACAATGAAGCGCTGGCTGAAACGATTGAGCAAGAATTGCTGCGGCTGGCCCCAGCCGAGATCTTGCTGCCCGCTGAGCCCGAGGGACAGCAGGAAGAAGATCCCCCTGGCTGGTTGCCAGCGGGAGCGTATACCAGTCGCACCGAGCCGCGCTCCTGGCGAACAGATGACGCCGAAGCGCTGTTGCGCGACCATTTCGCGGTTGGCGCGCTCGACGGTTTTGGGATTGCCGGTCAGCCGTTTGCGATTCGGGCGGCAGGAGCGTTATTGCACTATCTGGCGGCGACTCAACTGAACAACCTGGCGCAGATCACCGAACTGCATGGCTATTCGACCGATGCCTATATGCCGCTGGACGCTGCGACTCGACGCAATCTGGAATTGACCGAAGGAACCAGGGGCGGGCGTGGTGGTTCGCTGCTGGCAACGATCGATCGGACCAAGACCCCGATGGGCGGGCGGTTGTTGCGGCGGTGGCTGGGGCAACCATTAGTAACGTTGGCTCCCTTACTGGCGCGGCAAGAGGCCGTTGATCTGTGTGTGCGCGATGCGCTCCTACGAGCGCGACTGACGCCATTACTTAGTGGCGTTGGCGATCTTGAGCGATTGATCAATCGGGCTGTCTCCGGGGCGGCGACGCCGCGTGACCTTGCTACTCTGGGGCGTTCGCTGGGGCGGATTCCAGAGCTACTGGCAGCCATTGCCGCCACGGAAAATGGTGAGGCGGCGGCGCCATTAGCGGCCTGGTTGCCCCCATTACGAGCGGCGCGGTTGGGCGAACTGGTGGCAATGATCGCCGCGGCACTGGTCGATGATCCTCCCGTGAACCTGAACCCCGAAGTACCCGCGATTCGCGCTGGTTTTGCGCCCGATCTCGATCAGTTACGGCAGCAGGCGCACGAGGCGAAAACGTATATCGCGGGCCTGGAACGCACGGAACGCGAGCGCACAGGGATTCGCGCGCTGAAGGTGGGGTACAACAAGGTCTTTGGCTATTACCTGGAAATCAGCCACGCCCACCGCGACGCGATCCCCCCCGAATATATTCGTAAGCAGACGCTGGTGGGGGCGGAGCGGTATATCACCCCCGAACTGAAAGAATACGAAACGCTCGTTAGCGGGGCGGAGGAACGGATCACGGCGCTGGAAGGGGCGATCTATCGCGAACTGGTGCAGGGCGTTGCCAGCGCCGCGCCCGCCGTGATGCGCGCCGCCGATGCGCTGGCGCACCTCGATCTCTTTGCGGCGTTGGCAACAGTGGCCGTTGAGCGGCGTTATGTGCGCCCACTTCTGAATGATGCCGACGATGCAGTGATTGCGATTGCTGGCGGGCGACATCCGACAGTCGAAGTTTCGCTGACCCTGGCGAGTGAAGGGTTTGTGCCGAATGACACCCACCTCGACACTACCGCACACCAACTCGTCCTGATTACTGGGCCGAATATGGCGGGGGAAAGAACCTATCTACGGCAGGTCGCGCTGATCGTCCTGCTGGCACAGATTGGCGCATTCGTTCCGGCAGACCGCGCTGAGATCGGCCTGGTGGATCGGATCTTCACCCGCATCGGCGCGCAGGACGATCTTTCGGCGGGGCAGAGTACGTTCATGGTGGAGATGCTGGAACTGGCGGCAATTCTTAACTCGGCCACCCGCCGCAGTCTGATTGTGCTGGACGAAATCGGTCGCGGCACCAGCACGTATGATGGTCTTTCGATTGCGCGGGCCGTGACTGAATATATCCACAATACGCCCCGGCTTGGTTGCCGCACGCTCTTTGCTACCCACTATCACGAGCTGACTGCACTGGCTGATCTCCTGCCCAGAGTCCAGAACGAGCGGATGGATGTGCTGGAAGAAGGCGACCGCGTTGTTTTCTTACGGCGGGTCGTTCCTGGTGGTGCCGATCGGTCATACGGGATTCACGTTGCCAGCCTCGCGGGGATGCCGCGGGCGGTTGTGCGGCGGGCGGGTGAGATCCTCGCCGACCTGGAAAGTGGTGGCGGGCGGACCGCTGAGCGCAGTAAGGGACGACGCCCTGCGCCTGTACCACCGCCACAATTTCAGCTTTCCCTCTTTGGGGTGCCAGACCCCTTGGTCGAAGAATTGCGTCGGTTAGAGGTTGAAGCCCTGTCGCCGCTTGAAGCGTTGACAAAGTTGTATGAACTGAAGCAGCAAGCGCTGGGGAAATCAGCGGAGACCACCCAGTAATCGGTAAGGTGTATGGGAGGGGTCGGAGATGTATCGGGCGACCCAGGATGTTGTGCAGCGGGTGCGTCCGTTGCTTGAACGGTTGGCGACACGGACCATCGACAAAGCCCGCCTCCTGCAATACCTCTCGGCGATGGCTGGGGTTGATTGGGGTGTCCTGAGACTCACTGAGCAGACCACGGCACTGCTTGATGGTGCCGAAGTAGAACTGCTGACGCTGGAAGATCCGCTCACTGGTGAACGCCATCAGCTGCAATATCCCCAGTGTTTGCCCCGCGCCCTTGACGCGGCGGTGCGCGAGGAATACAAGCGCCTCGCGCTTGATCGCCACCTGACCATCATGAACCAGCCCCTCTTTGACTATTTCTACGGTGAGAGCCATTGCGCCCGCTGTCGCTGGGCTGGGCCTGCGCATGAGCAGATTCACCGAGAGTGTCGTTTCGCCGGATATCCGATCAACTTTGAGGCAAGCGAAACGGCAGATTAAGCCACGCTCAACCGACTACTTGTTCGCAGTTGTTTTTTCAGCACGACAACGATCACCGTGACCTAGCGGTGATCGATCTCTTTGGCTCCGCAGCGCAACATAGCAGGTTCCGAACAAGCGCTAAATACGGCTCGTTCGGAACCTGCTGCCAGCAGTGCTAGAATGCCTGCTTCAGAATCCCTAATGCGCCTTGCTTCCAGGGAACGCGGTGGGAAACACCAGACTGGTCGCTGAACTGGTCGCGGTGTTCGATATACCAGGCAAAGTTTCGGAGCAGGGCATCTTTATTGGAATATTTCGGCTGGTAGCCGAGTTGTTGCTTGGCTTTGTCAATGGAGACAAATGAATCTTTCGATGCCGTTTCGTAGACCCACTTGTAGAGCGGCGAAACGTGCAGCATCTCGAGAAAACGTAGCCCCCAGATCGCTGGTTCTGCGGGAAACCCGATGATTCGCTTCCCAAATCCCGCCTGATCGAGGACGGCCTGATAATCTTCGCCCATAGTCGTGAATGCTTCTGCGCCGATATTGAAAGTGTCGTTGGCCTGTTCAGGTGGTAGGGTGAGGCAGAGGTGGATCGCTTCGCAGAGGTCTTCGACATCAAGGAATTGGTAGCGGTTCTTGCCATTGCCAATCATTGGGAAGTTGCGCCCATCCAAGGCCCAGTCATAGAACAGGGCAAAGACGCCGAGTCGTTCGGGGCCAACGAATGACTTGGGCCGAATGATCGGCACGATCATCCCTTGCTTGCGAAACTCCAGGCACACTTCCTCCGCCGCAATCTTCGCCTTCCCATACGGCCCAACACCATCAAGTTGGTCGTCTTCAACCAGTGGGTGATGATCGGGGATCCCATAGACGGCGGTGGAGGAGATATGGACCGCCCGCTTGACTCCCTGCTGTTTGGCGACGTCGAGGATCAGGCGGGTGCCTACGACATCGGTTGTGTAAATATCGTCTTCAGAATAGAGCGGCAGGGCGGCAGCGCCGTGAACGACGAGATCGACCCCTTTCATCGCGCGCTCAACAGCGGCGCGGTCGCGGATATCGCCTTTGACGACGAACACTTTATCGCGCATATCGGCGTAATCGAAGTCGGCAATATCGAGTGATACAAGGTCATAGCCGCGCTCGTGCAGATAGCGCAGCAAATTAATCCCTAAAAATCCTGCGCCCCCGGTGACAAGCACTGTCTGTGATCTGGTCTGGGACATGAAACACCCTTTCATCAATCATTGGTAGCGGCTGTGCTGTGGTTCTACAGCACGAGCATCACCATACCCTCTGGCACGCCAGCAGCAGCATGCGGCAGCGGCGTGCCAAGAGGGTATTGTACTCGCCAATGAACAGCGGGCGCACGGTTTGTAAAAAGTGAACGCGTCTGGCTACGGGGTAAAGGATTATTGTTCGAGATAGACCACTAACAGCCTGATTGCGTTCTCCACATCGTCTTGATGGATCATCTCGAATGGGCTATGGGTATAGCGCGTTGGCGGCGTAATCATCACCGAGCGGATGCCCGCAGCGACGAACTGGCTGGCATTGTTCCCGAATTGGAGGTAGGCCCCAAACTGATAAGGAATTCCTTTGGCTTCGGCGAGATCGGCCAATTGTTCGGTGATATGGCGGTCGTGGTGAACCGAACCATCGCGGTAGACCAACACTGGGCCTTTGCCCAGGGCAATGGGCATTTCACGTTCGTTGACCAGCGGAATATCGCCCGCCAGTCCCACCTCAATCGAGATAGCCTGGGCGAAGTCGGTATATCGCGCGAGTGAGGTGGCCCCCAGCAGGCCGTTTTCTTCCTGGATCGACGAGCCAAGGTAGAGGTCGTAGCGTAGTTTGCGCTTGTTCACCCGTCGTGCGACTTCGGTCGCGATATAGAGGCCCATCCGAGCGTCAATTGCTTTGCCATAGATAAACTGGCCGTCAGCACCCATCCGGCGCGTGGGGGGATTCCAGATCGCCAGACTGCCCACCGTGACACCCCAGGAGAGCGCTTCGTCACGACTGCGTGCGCCAATATCGACAAAGAGGTCGTTGTAGTCGTGGTCTTTCTTGCTACGCTGTTCGGTGGTGGTGACGTGGCCGGTAGCGGTGGCGAAGATTCCTTCGACCTTCTTGCCGCCGCGCCCCACAATCATCGCGGGCTGACCGAGCATTAGCAGGCTGTAGATATTCAGGTGTGGTTGCAATAGTCGCTGGGCGGTGGTGATCCAGAGAAAGCCGTCGCTGGTAATGGAGCGAACGACATAGCCGATCTCGTCGGAGTGGGCATCGAGGAGGATCTTCGGGCCTTTGCCGCCGATATGGGCGACCACGTTGCCAACTGGGGTTGTCTCCACTTTGCCCAGTGGCTTCCAGAGCTTTTGCAGGTAGGCGTTCATGTCGTCTGGATAGCCGATTGGCCCGGTAATCTCGCAGATCTCTTTCAGCCCCTCAAAATGCCCCATCATTTCCTCCTGACCCTCTTTGGCTTTCATCTGCCCCTGATGGCGTGAAACTGCCTCATTTTACCCCGATTCGCTGGCGGGTGTAGCCGCGCCTGTGGCGAGTATGGCGGCGAGTGCCAGCACCATACGGAGCGCGGCGTCATCGTGGTCGCGGTTGAGCAGGGCAACGATAGTGGTTGGGATTCCCGCAAGATCGGTGAGATGATAGGCCGCTGCCGCATAGCCAGGGCCAGCGCCTTCGTGTCCAACCATGCGCCCATACGGCGAGGCCAGGTCGAACATTGTGCCGAGCCCATAGCCTGGTTGCTGGATGTGGGGGTGTGTGAATGGCAAGATTGTAGGGGTCAACAACGCTGCCCGGGTTGCTGGCGGCAGGAGTGGCCCCGCGATGATGCCGGCAACTATTTGCGCGACATCTGCGGCGGTCGAGGCAACGACGCCGTGCGATACCCAGCCGGGGTGATAGCGCGGGGCGATATTTATCAGTGGGCCAGCGGGATCAAGTTGCTGGCTCCAGCCAGGGATGAGCATTCCTGCCTCCTCCAGGCGGCTGTAGACAGCGGTTTGCTGCAAACCAAGCGGGCGACACCAGTGCTGGTCGATGATCGCGCTGAGCGGTTGCCCCGTCACGCTGGTCAGGATCTGCCGGATTAGGAGAAAGCCGATATTTGAGTAGGCCCAGTTAGTGTCTGGGGCGAAGCGCAGACCGTGCGCTAACGTTATGGTCAGGAATTGCTCATCAGTCCACGGCATCGCTGGGTTGGCGCGGAGGGCCGCCTGATATTCAGGCAAGGCTCCATAGTCGGGCAAGCCACCAGTATGTCTAAGGAGGTGCCGGATCGTGATCGTCTGTGGCAGTGCCACCGTTGGTATGATCGCCGTAACGGCCTGATCGAGTGCGAGTTGCCCGCTATTGCAGAGGCGCAGGGTAGTTGCCGCCAGTAGCAGCTTGGTAATGCTGTAGATCAGGAAGCGGTCGTGGCTTTGCAGTGGTTCCTTTCCAGCCAGATCGCGAGTACCAATGGTGAAGGCCAGTGGTGGCTCGGCGGGGCGAATAATCGCGACGCTGGCCCCAGGAATCGCCGCCTCAGTGAGTATTGACTGCCCTGCCAGGAGTAGTTGTGGCAGGGCAGTTGCCAGCGTGGCGATTGGCTTAGCGGGGAACAAAGTCAGTCTCTGGGCCGATGGAGCGAATGGTGGCAGCGAGTAATTTGGCGCACGTTTCCAGGTCGCGCAGGCTGACCACTTCGACTGGCGAGTGCATATAGCGACAGGGCACCGAAACGACCCCGCCAGCCATCCCCACGCCATTGACCACCAGCGCATCGGCGTCGGTGCCACTCCGCCCGCCCGCAGCTTCGAGCGTGTACGGAAGTTTTTCCCGTTCAGCGGTCTCAATCAGTAAATCAACCAGCAGATCATTTGCGACACTGCCACGGGTGATCGCCGCACCGCTGCCACAACCATGTGCGCCCACCTCTTGCGGCGAGACGCCAGGGCGGTCGCTGGAGTGGGTGACATCGAGCGCGATCGCCACGTCTGGCTTGATCGTGGCGGCGACCGTATGCGCCCCCCGGAAGGTGATCTCCTCCTGCACCGTTGCGGCGGCGTAGACATCGCAGTGCAACGCCTTTTCTGTGCTGAGCAGACGCAGCGCTTCCAGGGCAATGAAGGCGCAGCAACGGTTATCCAGCGCGCGCGAAGCAATCAGGTCGTCATTCAGCATAATTGGCTGGACATCAATCACGGCGGCGTCACCAACGCGCACGCGCTTTGCTGCGTCGTCTTTGTTACTCGCACCAATATCGATCCAGAGATCGTCGAGCTTCACGGCGCGGTCACGGTCATCGCCACGGAGTAGGTGAATCGCCTTGCGGCCAATAACACCAGTGACCACACCTTCGCGGGTGGCGAGGCGCATCCGTTGACCAACCAGCACCTGTGGATCCCAGCCCCCGATACCCCGAAAGGCCAGTGTGCCATCATCATTAATGTGAGTGATAATCAGCCCAATCTCATCGATATGTCCGCAGAGAAGAACCTTGGGGGCATCTTTGGTGCGCTTGTTCTGTAAGCGGGCGATCGTGTTGCCATTAACGTCGGTGGTAACACTGGCGCAGAATTGTTCCGCTTCGGCCCGCCAGATTCGTGCTGCTTCGCGTTCATAATTCGATGGCCCAGCTGCTTCCAGCAGGCGCTGCAAAAATGTCCGTGATTCGTCGCGCATAGCTGCTCCTTCTCGTTAATCGTCGTGGCTATAATGGCGGGCAGTATACCGTAGCTGGCTCCGTGTGCGCCTATCTGGCGATCGTGCTGTACAATAGCTCAGCACGTCAATTCTTGCTTTGGCAAGCTGATAATCAAGAGGAGCGATAATGCGCTACAAACGGCTCGGTAACTCTGGCCTGAAAGTTTCGGCAATTGGTCTGGGTGGTAATACCTTTGGGCGCTATGTTGATGCTGCTGGTACCGCCCAGATTGTCCATCATGCGATCGATCTGGGGATCAATTTCTTCGATACTGCCGATGCGTATACCAATGGGCTGTCCGAAGACCATCTCGGTAAAGCTCTGGCTGATCGCCGCGACAAGGGGCTGATCGCCAGCAAAGTTGCTATCAAGGTGGGCGATGGACCCAATGATCAGGGGCTATCGCGCGCGCACATCATTGCTGGGGTCGACGCGTGCTTGCAGCGGCTAGGCACTGACTATCTCGATCTGCTCCAGGTACACCGTTGGGATCCCGAAACACCACTTGAAGAGACGATGCGGGCCCTTGATGATCTCGTCCGAGCGGGCAAGGTGCGCTATATCGGCTGCTCGAACTTTACGGCCTGGCAACTGACCCAATCGCTTTGGATCAGCGACAAGCGTGGTTATGCCTCATTTGTCTCGGTGCAGCCACGGTATAGCCTGCTTGACCGGGCGATTGAAGCAGAACTACTGCCAGCCTGTCGCGCCTTTGGCGTGGGGGTCGTGCCGTACAGCCCCCTGGCCGGTGGGATTCTCACTGGTAAGTATCAGGATGGCGCACGGCCCAGCGGCGCGCGTGGCACCGACCAGGAAGCGAGTGGTTTTTTCGCTCGGCAGTTGGCGGGGAATGATCAAGCCGTTGTTGATCGACTAGTCGCCTGGGCCGAGGCGCGGGGCAAAACGAGCGGCGATCTGGCGATCGCCTGGCTTGCCTCGCAGCCAGAGGTTTCGACGGTGATCGCTGGCGTGACGACGCCAGAACAGGTCACGGCCAATGCCAACGCCGCTGACTGGGAACTGACAGCGGCAGAAGTAGCTGAAGTGGCAGCACTGGTGGGATAACAGGTATTCTTCCACAGTGGTAGAGTATGTAGATGAGTGGTTCTACGGCAGCCCCAACAACGCCTGCTATCGATACTGACTTTGATGCGGCATTTTTAACCAGTCGGTTTCCACCGTATCAGGTCATTCTCCACAACGATGATATTCATTCGATGGATGAGGTGGTGCTTGCCCTCTGCCGCTCGATCCCAGCTATGACCCTCTTTCGGGCGATTACCTTGATGTATGAGGCCCATTCGACGGGACGCGCTATCGTGATTGTCTGTGGCAAGGAAGAAGCCGAACTCTATGCAGAACGCCTTGGCACATATGGATTGACGGTAACATTGGAGCCAGTAGTATGAATACAACTGGGCAAGGTGTGGCAAAAGAACCAACACTCGTGGCAATGGTTGACGATCCAATTGCCCGCTGGCAGTTTATTAATGCGCGGCGCGAAACAGTCATTGACCAGATCCGTGAGATTCATGGCGATCCCGGTGATTATTGGGAGAACCGGGCAAAGATGCTCGGTAGCCAACTGCGGGTTGATCCGACCTTACGCTTTCCCTTGCTTGATCAGGTTACCGCGATGGTTGGCCCAGAAACCACAGTGCTTGATGTCGGGGCGGGGTGGGGCCGTTTCGCCATTCCGCTCGCTACTGTTGCCCGCAGCGTCACTGCAGTTGAACCTGCAAATGGGCTGATCGCACGGTTTCGCGAGAATATCGCGAACGCTGATCTGGCTGAAGGTAGGCTGCAGCTGGTTGAGTCAACCTGGGAAGATGCGGATGTACCACCAGCCGATATCGTGCTTTGCTCGAACGTGGTCATGCCAATTTTGGACATTGGCCCGTTTTTGCAGAAGCTCGATGCCCATACATTGCGCCAATGTTTGCTGATTATGCGGGCAGTGCCGATGGATGCGCCGATTACTGACTTGTGGGAGCAGATCCATCAGGTGCCTTATCCACGCGAAACGGCGCCAGCCGATCTGCTGGCTGCCCTGGCCGCCCTGAACATTCCCGCCCAGATGACCCTATTACCAA
>JBDHWF010000019.1:0-38765 GCA_039810045.1 Chloroflexia bacterium | reverse complement strand
CCGTCCTGGATCGGCTGCAATTCCCCTATAGCACCTCGTTCAACTGGGCGCGCATTCCTGGAACGATCCTGCTGAGTGTGGCCGCCTTCCTCGCCGTCCTTGGCACATTCGCCCTGACCGGGCACGCCGTAATCTTCCTGCTGCAATACTGGCCGATTCTCCTGATCGTGGCGGGCCTCTGGCTCTTCATCAGCAATCGCCGCCGCAGTCGGCGCTAAGTCTGCCAGGAAGCAGTAAATCCAGCGCTCAGGCATACCCCGAATGGCGAACGAGCAGTTTGCTCGTTCGCCATTCAGCTTCTTATCGAAAGATTTATGTGGTGGTTGGTGAGCAAAGAGGCGGCTGATGCCCTGGCGGCGATTCGCGGGCAGCACGAGTTGGCAGACAGCAGTCAAGCGACTTAGCTCACCACTCGTGAGATAATCACGAAGCCAGCCCTGGGAGTCTTGACACTGAGCCCCTGCGAGACTATAGTTTTTGATGGTTGATTCTGCCCGCGTCGAGTGGGAATAGTAGCGCAACTACCGAAGGCCAAGAGCGACTCAGGGATGGTGGAAGCCTGGGCAGATGGATTCGGGCGCGAACGAGCCCATGAGCGGTCGGTCGAAGAAAGTATCGGCGATAGACGATACAAGTAGACTGAATGGTTCCCCCCATGTAAACAGGGGTCAGAAAGCGGTCGCAATCGTTATTGCGGCAAGCAGGGTGGTACCGCGGGAGTGACAAGCCCCCGTCCCTGGTCAATCAGGGATGGGGGCTTTTTGTTCGGTTGATGCGCCAGGAGCCCATCAGACGCGGAGGAAAAACAATGACAACAGAACCGCTGGCAACCGCGCTGCGGAAGATCGAAACCACCACTGTGCCACAAATTCGTAACCTCGCCCTCGCCTTTTCTGGTGGGTTGGATTCAGCCCTCTGTGCGTTGCTGGCGCAGAAGAAATATGGCGCAGCGCAAATCACCCCCCTCCTCGTCAATATCGGGCAAGATGCTGCCGAACTGCAGGCAGTCAGCGAAAAAGCCGCGCAGCTCGGTCTGTCGCTAACGATCCTCGATGTGCAGGACGAGTTCTGCAATATCTGGCTGAAGAAGGCGATTCGCGCCAACGTTGATTACAACGGCTACCCCTGTTCCACGTCATTGGCCCGCCAACTGATCGCCGCAGTGATCGCGCAGAAGGCGGTGGAACTGGGCTGCGATGCGATCATGGAAGGCTCGACTGGCAAGGGGAACGACCAGTTTCGGATGCACAATGTCTTCGCCCTGTTCGCTCCGGGCCTGCTCCATCTGGTGCCAGTGCGCGACTTTGACCTGACCCGTGGCGAAGAAGCAGCCCTGTGCGCCCATTGGGGAATCCCTGTCACCGAAAACCTGCTCGGTGGTGACGATACGACGATGTGGTGTCGGTCGATCGTCTCCGGCGGCCTGGAACTCGACACGGCAATCGCCGACGATGCCTGGCTCTGGTACACCCCACCCCAAGCGGCCCCCGACGAAGCCGTGACGCTGGAAATTCGCTTTGAGGAAGGGGTGCCAGTCGCCATTGATGGGCAGCGGCTCTCGCTGCGCGAGATTCTGGCCCAACTCAATACGCTGGGCGGCCGGCACGGAATCGGCAAACTCGATGTCTGGGAAGACGGCATTATGGATCTGAAGTCGCGGGAGATCTACGAAGCTCCCGCCGCTACGATAATTCTCCGGCTGCATCACGACCTCGAAGGGATGTGCCTGACCAAAGACGAACTGGCCTTCAAGAAGATGGTCGACCAACGGTGGGCCACGCTCGTCTACAACGGCGAGTGGTTCCACCCCCTACGGGCTGATCTCGATGCGTTCATCGCCCAATCGCAAGGGGTGGTGAACGGTGACTATACGATTACCCTCTACAAGGGCAATATCGAGATCATCAAGCGCACGTCGAACAGCGGCTTGTTCGCCCCCGAGATTCGGTCGATCACCGCAACGTCGTTCAATCAGCAACTGAGTGGCTCAGTCGCCCACTTGCGGGGCCTGCCCTACGAAGTCCTTGCCAAACGCGCCGCCCGGATGCGCTGGTCAGCGGTCGGGGCACAGCGTCCGGCTGGACACTAACGTTCGCGTACAGCACGAGAGGAGAGGCCGTGAGCAATACCACCCCAACGAAACTCTGGCAGAAAGGCTATACCACGCACCCGCTGATCGAGGAATACCTTACTGGGGATGTGGCTTTTGATAACCGACTGGTTGAAGCCGATGTTCTCGGCTCGATCGCCCACGCCCGGATGCTCGGCAAGATCGGCCTGCTGACTGCCGAAGAAGTCACGACCCTGACCAACGAGCTAACACAGATCATCGCGCTGGCTGAGGCGGGCAATTTCAACGTGACTACAGCGGACGAAGATGTGCATACCAAGATTGAGAACCATCTAGTCACCACCGTTGGTGAAGCCGGAAAGCGGATTCATACTGCCCGCTCACGGAACGATCAGGTGTTGGTCGATCTGCGGCTCTACACGCGCACCGCGCTGACGGATCTGATGGGGAATCTGCTCGACACGATTGAAGCACTCACCAACTATGCCGAACAAGGCCAAGCGATTCCGATGCCCGGTTATACCCATATGCAGCGGGCGATGTTATCGTCGGTTGGCCTCTGGGCTGCCAGTTTTGCCGAAGCGTTGCTCGACGATCTCCAACTACTGCACCGCGCCTACGAAATCAGCGATCAATGCCCACTCGGTTCAGCCGCTTCCTATGGCGTTCCCTTCGATATTGACCGCCAGTATGTCTCCGACCTACTCGGCTTCCGCAAAGTGCAGCGCAACGTCCTCTACGCCCAAGCCGGGCGCGGCAAGTTTGAGGGGATGGTGGTGCAAGCGCTGGCGCAGATCATGATCGATCTCTCACGGCTGGCGCAAGATATTCTGCTGTTCACCACCTCGGAATACGATTTCTTCCGCGTCGCCCCCGAACTGACGACGGGCAGCAGCATCATGCCGCAGAAGCACAACCTGGACGCAATGGAGATCTTGCGCGGCAAAGCCCGCACCGTGCTGGCCTATCAGCAGCAACTGCTGGAAACCGTGACAGGCTTACCATCTGGATATAACACCGATTTTGGCGAAACCAAGAGCGCGTTCATGCGGGCTATCGACACCACCGTCGCCTCACTGCAAGTCGTTACGGTCTTCTTACCGGGCCTGGAGCCACGCCAGGAACAGATGCAGGCGGCCTGTTCACCGCAACTCTTTGCAACAGACCACGCCTATGCCCTGGTCACTAGCCAGGAGATGCCGTTCCGCGATGCCTATCGCCTGATTGCCTCACAGCTTGATGACCTGGCCCCGATGGACCCCCACGAGCAGCTACGGCAACGCCGCCATATCGGAGCGGCGGGCAACCTGGGCCTCGCGGAAATCCGCGCTGAGATCGCCACCGAGCGGGAGACTGTCGCCGCCCAAGCAGCCAATTTTGCGGCAGTGCGACAGGAGTTACTCGCCAAAGCGTAAGTAGTACACTTTCTGTGTGGGCCGCCAGTTCTCGCCCACACCTGGGAAATAGGGAGTAGCCGCCCAAATAGGGCGCACGATACAAGGAGGAATGTTCGATGGCCGCAACATTGACCGGGATCTGTCCAGAGTGTGAAGCTGAGTTGGCCCTGGAGAATGTGGAGAAGGGCGAGATTGTGCAGTGCCCCGAGTGCAGTGCCGAACTCGAAGTGATCAGCACCGATCCACTGCAACTCGACCTTGCCCCCGAAGAAGAAGAGGACTGGGGCGAGTAAGCGATCAAGCGTGCTGGGGCTGGCCCAACGCCAGCCCCAGCCGCTGCTTCCTGGGAGAAACGATGAGGATCGGGATCTTACACACGCGCCTGCGTATTGAAGAACGCCGCCTGACGGAAGCGCTGACCGCTCGTGGGGCAGCGGTGATACCGCTGCCAGAAAGCACGGTCGCCTTCAACATTCATAGTCAGGGATATCAGTCGCTTGATCTGGTGGTTGAACGGTGCCAGGATTATACCCTGGCGCAAACAGCCCTGCGTCTGCTGGAACACCTGGGCGTACCAACGGTCAACCGCCCCGCCACCGTCGATCTTTGTGGCAACAAGGTGCTGCAAATGCTGCGCCTGTCCGAGGCGAACCTGCCAACACCCCGCGTAGAGGTTGCCCTGAGTACTGACGCCGCGCTCGCCGCGATTGAACGGCTGGGCTATCCAGTGGTGATCAAGCCATTGGTCGATGGCGATACCCAATTGCTCGCCTTGATCGAAGATCGCGAAGCAGCCGAAGCGGTGTTAGAACATAAGGCGATGCTCGGCACCGATCGGCACCATGTCTACTTTCTACAAGAGTTCATCACGAAGCCTGAGCGCGACATTCGTGTGCTCGTCGTTGGTGATCAGCCACTCGCCGCTGAATACCGCCAGTCGAACGATTGGGTCACTAGCCGCGACCGCCGCGCACCACACGTTTCCTGTCCACTTACGCCGGAGATCAGCCAGCTCGCGCACCAAGCGGCCCGCGCCTTTGGTGGGGGCATTCTCGAAGTCGATCTGCTGGAAAGCCCCCGTGGTTTGCTGATCAACGAAGTGGATACGATCAACGCCTTCCGCCCATTTGAAACTGCGGGGATTGAGATCGCCGGCCCAATTGCCGACTATATCCTTGCTGTTGCCAGCAAATCAACGGCCATCGGCCAGGGACAATTGACCAATGGCACTGACTGAAGCTGGACAACACGATACCACCACTGATATCGCCCTACTCCGTGATCTGGTGGCGATCCCCAGCCTGTCGGGGCAAGAACGCGCCGCGGTCGAATGGCTATGCGCCACGATGGCTGCGCGCGGCTTCACCGCCACGATCGATCCCGCTGGCAATGCGATCGGCCAGATCGGCAGCGGCCCGCGTGAGGTCGTCCTACTGGGGCATATCGACACGGTGCCGGGGGCAATCCCCGTCAGAATTGTCGATGATCTCCTCTATGGGCGGGGAGCAGTCGACGCGAAGGGGCCACTCGCCACCTTTGTCGCCGCCGCTACCCGCGCCGCGACTGCGGGAATTCGGATCACGATCATCGGGGCGGTTGGGGAAGAAGCAGACTCTGCCGGAGCCTACTACGCAGTCAACCACTATCGGCCAGATTTCACGGTGATTGGCGAACCGAGTGGCTGGGACAGTGTGGTATTAGGCTATAAAGGCAGTATGTCTGCCACCTATACCCTGCACCAGTCGGGCGCACACTCCGCCGCCCCAGTCGCGACCGCGCCCCAGGTAGCAGTTGATTTCTGGAATCGGGTTACGGCCTACGCCACACAGTTCAACGCCGACCGCACCGCAGTCTTTGACCGCATTGAGCCAAAGTTGCGGGGGCTAAGTTCGACGACCGATGGGTTGCACGAGCAAGTTGAATTGCGGATGGGCTTTCGCCTGCCGCTCGACCTTGATGGGCCGACCCTCACGCCGATTCTCCACGATCTCGCAGTGGTCGAAACGACCACCGATGAGGCTGCCGCCGAGATTGAAGCAACCGCCGCCGTGCGGGTGGCCGAGGCATTGCCCGCCTTCCGCAGTGAACGCACCTCACCGATCGTGCGGGCCTTTCTCCCTGCTATTCGGAATGCTGGGGGCAAACCGCGCTTCAAGGTCAAAACGGGCACGGCAGATATGAATATCGTCGGGCCAGTGTGGGGCTGTCCGATTGTCGCTTACGGCCCTGGCGACTCGAAACTCGACCATACCCCCAATGAGCGGATTGTACTGACTGAGTATTTGCAGGCGATCACCATCCTGACAGAGGCACTGACCAATCTTGCAGAATAAGCGATCTGCCCTGATAGTAACGGCTGGTCAGACCGCTATCCTGGGCAATCAGCCGATCATTCGCGGAGGCTACTAGTGAAACTGGCGATGCTCGTCTCGCATCTGCGGACGGAGGAAAAAGCAATTCTGGCGGCGGCGGCAAAACGCGACCTCATAGTGGAGCGCATCTTCGACCGCGAGATCTGGTTTGATCTGGGCGAACGGCGGTTCCCTGAAGTTGACCTGGTGCTGGATCGTAGCCTGGTACACTCGCGGGCCGAATATACGTTGCGGCTGCTGCAAAGCTGGGGGATCCCCACCGTCAACAGCTTCGAGACGACCACCCTCTGCGATAACAAGTTCCACACCAACATGGCCTTTATCGAGCATAATGTGCCAACCTTACGCACCCTGATCGCCTACACCCCGGAGTCTGCGTTAGCGGCGATTGAGCAACTGGGATATCCCGTGGTGCTGAAACCCAATACTGGCTCCTGGGGCCGCCTGCTGGCGAAAGTGAATGGTCGCGCCGCTGCCGAAGCAGTCCTCGAACACAAGGCCAGCCTTGGTTCCTATCACCACTCAATTTTCTATATCCAGGAATATATCGAGAAGCCGGGCCGCGACATTCGCGCCTTTATCGTCGGCGACCGCGTGGTGGCCGCCTCCTATCGCAATGCCAAACACTGGATCACCAATACGGCCCGTGGTTCAACCTCAACCCATTGCGAAGTTACCCCAGAGATCGAAGACCTGGCGTTGCGGGCTGCCCGCGCCGTCCGGGGCGAGATCATGGGAGTCGATCTGGTCGAGACTGATGAAGGGCTGAAGGTGATCGAGATCAACGTTGGGGCCGAGTTCCACGGCTTACGCGAAACGACCGACGCCGATATTCCTGGCGAGATTATCGACTACTTGATCAAGAAAATTGAGGCGCGGCAGAAGCAGCAATCAACCGCGCTGGCCTGAACACCACCGCGAGGCAACAGAGAGGGAGGAAGACGATGACCACAGTTTCCATCATTGGGGCGTCTGGCTACACCGGGGGCGAATTACTCCGGCTCCTGCTGGATCACCCGCACGTCGAGATCAAGCAGGCCACCTCCGAACGGCAGGCAGGGAAATTTGTCCACACGACGCACCCAAACCTGCGAAAACGCACCCAACTGAAATACACCTCCCGCGACAACCTCGAACCGTGCGACATCCTCTTTCTCTGCCTGCCACACGGAATGAGTATGGAGAGTGTGCCAGCGTTGCGCGATAAGGCGCAGATTATTATCGACCTCAGTGCCGACTACCGCCTGAACAATCCGCAAGATTACCCGATCTGGTACAGCCACGAGCATACCCACCCCGACCTGCTCGGCAACTTTGTCTATGGGCTGCCTGAGTTGCACCGAGAAGAGATCGCCACTGCCGACTTCATCAGCGGCGCAGGCTGCACCGCAACGACCGCGATTCTCGGCCTCTACCCGCTGTTCCGCGCTGGGATTGTTGACCTTGCCATGCCCACGGTGATCGAGTCGAAAGTTGGCTCATCGGGCGCTGGTGGGGAAAGTGGCCCCGCCAGCCATCACCCCGAACGAAGCGGCGTGATCCGCTCGTTCAAACCCACTGGGCATCGCCACAGTGCCGAGATCATCCAAGAATGCACCTTCGACGGTCAGACCCCACAGGTCGCGCTCAGTGTCACTTCGGTCGAATCAGTACGTGGGATCGTCACCACCTCGCACGTTTTCCTGAAAGACCGCCTGACCGATAAAGACCTCTGGCGAATCTATCGCCCTGCCTATAAGGATGAGCCATTTATGCGGCTGGTGAAAGAGTCTTCGGGCCTCCATCGCTATCCAGAATCGAAGATTCTGGCTGGCACCAACTACTGCGACGTGGGCTTCGAGATTGACGAACTTTCTGGCACCCCGCGTGTCGTCGTGATCGCCGCCCTGGACAACCTGATGAAGGGGGCCTCAGGGATGGGCGTGCAGGCGATGAACATTCGCTGTGGCTTCCCCGAAACTGCGGGGCTGGGATTCCCCGGTCTACACCCAATCTAAAGCGTATGCAGTATGCGGGTGGCAATCGGCGCGATCGTCTGCCCCCGCTGCGAGGGAGGAAAGACCAATGATTGTGATCAAATTAGGGGGCAGCGCGGGCCTCAACTACGAAGCATTTCTTGATGATCTGGCGAAGGTTGAAGAGCCATTTGTCTTTATTCACGGGGGCAATGCCGAGTTCGACCGTGTATCGAAACAACTGGGTCTGGAACCACGCCACGTCACTTCACAAAACGGCCAATCGAGCCGCTTCACCGACCGCGAAACGCTCGAAGTGATGTTGATGGTCTATTGTGGCAAGATCAACAAAACGCTCGTCGAAGGCTTGCAACGCCGTGGCGTCAATGCCGTGGGCCTCAGCGCGATTGACGGCAAGATCGCGACTGGCCGCCGTAAACCCGCGATTCGCGTGATCGAAGACGGGAAACCAAAGATGCTGCGCGGCGATTACGCTGGCTCGATCGAAACGGTTGATCCGACCCTCCTTTCGTTGCTGCTCAGTGCGGGGTATCTGCCTGTCCTCACGCCGCCCGCCCTCAGCCACGAAGGCGAAGCGATCAACGTTGATGGCGATAAACTGGCGACCGAACTGGCAGTCGCCCTCGAAGCCGACCAGTTACTGATCTTCTCCAATACTCCGGGCCTGCTTGCCGACGTGCAAGATGAAGCAAGCCTGGTTACCTCAATCAGTCTGGCGAATATGGCCGAGGCCGACGCGATGGCGCAGGGCCGGATGAAAAAGAAGGTCAGTGCAGCGCAGGATGCGATTGAGCGAGGCGTGGGCCGCGTGATCTTCGCTGACGCCCGCATCGACCAGCCGATCAGTCGCGCCCTGGAGGGGGCAGGCACAACGATCACCGCCTGATCACCCTAATCCCTCATGTCGGTACAGTCGCCATGAGCGGGCAGGACACCCGCAGAGAGGAAGCCGAATGTCGAGCATCGTTGCATTACCCGAAATTACGGCTATTGAAGATGCCCACCTGATCAACCTCTACGCAAAGCGCGAGATCGCCCTGGTGCGGGGGCAGGGGACCAAACTCTGGGATAGCACTGGCAAAGAATATCTCGATCTCTACAGCAATTACGGGGTCAATATCCTCGGTCACGCCCACCCGACCGTCAACGAAGCGATCAAGGCCCAGGTTGATCTCCTGACGAACTGCCACAGCAGTTTCTACAACGACGCCCGGGCGCGGTTCCTGGCGATCCTCAGCGAGATGGCCCCAGCAGCCCTCAGTCATGCCTTTCTCAGTAGTTCCGGCGCAGAGTCGGTGGAGGCCGCACTGAAGTTCGCCCGGGTTGCCACAGGCCGTACTGATGTGGTCGCCGCCAAACGCGGCTATCACGGGCGGACGCTGGGGGCCTTGAACGCAACGGCGGAGAAGAAATACCGCGATCCATTCCTGCCGCTGATGGAAGGGTTCAGCCATGTCGCCTACGACGATATCGACGCCCTCGGCGCGGCAGTGACCGAGCAGACCTCGGCGATTATTCTGGAACCAGTGCAGGGGGAAGGCGGGATTTACGCGGCCAGTGACGATTACCTCGCCGCTGCGCTGGAAATCGCCCGCCGTTCTGGTGCGCTGCTCATCTTCGACGAGATCCAAAGTGCCTTCCGCACGGGGAGCCTCTTTGCCTGCCAGCAATACAACGTGACGCCCGACATTCTCTGCGTCTCGAAGGGGATCGCCAACGGCTTCCCGCTCGCTGTCACCCTGGTGACAGAAGCAGTAGCGGCAGGGATTCCCGCCGGAAGCCACGGCTCCACCTTCGGTGGCAACCCCCTGGCCTGTGCTGCGGGCGAAGCCACCTTACGCGCCCTGCGCGACGAAGACCGCTTTGCCCAGGCGACCCGCGTTGGCAGCTACCTGCTCGAACAGTTACGGGCGCTCAACCATCCGAAGGTGCGCGATGTGCGCGGACGCGGTTTGATGATCGGGGTGGAACTGCGCGAACGGGCCACGAAATATATGCGGGGCTTGCAGGAACACGGCCTGATCTGCCTCTCAGCAGGGGCCACCACCTTACGGTTACTCCCCTCACTCCTCCTCACCGAGGCTGAGGTTGATCAGGCGGTGGAGATTATCAATACGGTACTTACGGGCAGCGCCGCAGAGGCGCGCAACAACGCAGAAGGATAAGACGATGCACGTTGGTGTCCTCCTTTCGCGCGTACGCGTTGAGGAAAAGCTACTCTTTGCTGAACTCGATCAACGCGGGATCTCCTGGTCCCGTATCGACGACCCCGACCTGATCCTTCGCCTGGATCAGCCCTTGACCGCGTACGATGTGATCCTCGAACGCTCCATCAACCACACCCGCGCCCTGCACGCCCTGCGCATCTTCAACGATTGGGGGATTCCCACTGTCAACAGGTTCGATGTCGCGGAGGTCTGCGGCAATAAGCTCCTGACCTCAACCGCCCTGGTGCGCGAAGGTGTGCCAACACCACAAACGACGGTGGCCTTCACGCCAGAATCGGCCTTGCGAGCCATCGAAGAAATCGGCTACCCGGTCATCCTCAAGCCGCCCATCGGCTCCTGGGGCCGTCTCCTCTCGAAGATTAACGACCGCGAAGCTGCCGAAGCGATTCTCGAACATAAAGAGGTACTCGGTTCATTCCATCACTCGACCTACTATATTCAGGAATATATCGATAAGCCCGACCGCGATATTCGCGCCTTTGTCGTTGGCGGTGAAACGATCTGCGCTATCTATCGCTATAGCAAGCACTGGATCACGAACACTGCGCGCGGCGGTATCTCGGACAACTGCCCGGTGACACCAGAACTCGACCGCGTTTGCCGTGCCGCTGCCCGCGCTGTGGGTGGTGGCGTGGTCGCCATCGACCTGATTGAAATGGGCGACAGTTTCACGGTGATCGAAGTGAACTACACGATGGAGTTTCGCAATTCGATCGCGCCGACTGGCGTGAATATCCCCGGACGCATTATTGAGTATGTTGTGGAAGTGGCCGAAGGGCGGCAACCAAACGAACTAGCAGCCAGCAACTAACGGTACGCGCTAGCACACCGCAACGGCCTACGTTCTGCGTGAACGTGGGCCGTTGCACTTACGCTTCATCGGGGCGCATGGCGATCGCGATCATCCGCTCGCTCTCAGCGGCGAACGGCAGTAAGTCGTAAGTGCCATAGAAGTTGACCTCGACAAAGCCCGCCCGCTCCAACAGCAGTTGCAACTCAAACCGCCCCAGATAGCGGAACGTAAACGGGGCGGCAATCCGCTCGACCTGGCCCCCAGCCCGCAACCGCTCGTAGAAAAAGGTGGTGTCCATCCGCTGCTCGGCAGAGTCAAGAATTGTCGTGGAAAACTTGTCGATCCGCTCACCCGTCATCGGGTCAGTGAAGGCCCCCGCATGAATTAAGCGCCCATCGTACTCATTGAGAATATCTGGATGGGGCGGAAAAATATCGAGAATTAGCAAGCCCCCTGGCTCCAGGTGTTGCCACGCAGCGGTCAACGCCGCGAGTTGGTCTACCTGGTTGCCCAAATGGAGGAATGAGTTGATCGCGCTGAAGATCAGCCGGAATCGGGCATCGCCCACCGCTGCCAGCGACCGCATATCATCCTGCACCAGGCGTACCTGGGCCGTGACACCAGCGGCAGCAACTGCCGCCTGCGCCCGCGCCAGCATCGCGGCGGAGCAATCGACCCCCGTCACGGCGTAGCCAGCCTCGGCCAGTGGCACCACTAAGCGCCCCGTACCACAACCAAGTTCGAGAATTGCACCCGCGCAATGTTCGGCAAACGCCTGATAGAGCGGCCAATCATCAGCAAAGTCCGCAAACTCCAGATCGTAGAATGGGGCAAAGCGATCGTAATCGTCACCCGCAGGCGACAGCGCAAACGCATTCATGCGGAAAGTATAGGGGATCAGCCAACAATTCCCCCAGCCACACTACATTCTTTGCACGCAAGAACGCCAGCAACATCTCTGCGGCTGGCGTTCTGATCTTGCGTGAACCGGGTAATGCGCGCGTTATTCGCGACGGCGGCCACCCATCCCAGTGACCAGCATCAGGTAGTAGAGCAGTTGCAGAGCCGAGGCAGCGAAGCCAGCCACATATGTCAGGGCGGCGGCGTTGAGCATATTCTGCACATCGCCATATTCCTCACGGGTGATCAGCCCGGACTCAGCCAGCAACTGACGGGCGCGCGCGCTGGCGTTATATTCGACGGGCAGCGTCACCAGCGCAAAGAGCGTTGCGCCAGCAAAGAGAATCAGTCCCACCCAGGCCAGGCCAGTGATCTGCAACCATAACCCCGCCAAAATGACGTAGGGCGCAATCCCAGAGCCGATATTGGCGATCGGGACGAGGCCACTGCGGAGGGCCATCGGTGCGTAGCCGACGTGTTGCTGTACAGCGTGCCCCGCTTCATGGGCCGCGACCCCAATCGCCGCCAGCGATTGACTGTTATAGACACCTTCCGAGAGGCGCAACACTTTGGACCGCGGGTCGAAGTGGTCGGTCAATTCGCCAGCGATTGGTTCGATGCCCACATCGACAATTCCAGCATTCCGCATAACCGCCTGCGCCGCCTGCGCGCCGGTAAGCCCGCGGGCATTGGCGATGCGGCTATATTTGCTATAGGTACTGCGGAGCTTCCACTGCGCGAAGCCCATCAGCAACAGACCAGGGACAAAGACAAAGAGCAGGTATTGCATACTAAAGAACATCGCGGTACTCCTATATCGGTGCGTGGCAGCAAGGCGCGCCACCAGTAGTCAATACTCTTGTTGATCTACGCAATCTCTACGCCAGCAGTTGCACGCGGAAGAATAGTATTGCGTACAATTAATAACGCTGGAACCTGCTGGAGATTCCAGCCGAAACCAGATTAGCGATGGACGCATATTGCGGCTATCATAGCAGGAGCAGAGACCGACGAACAGAAAGAGGCAACATGACAAGTAGCCCGATCAGCGATACCGCACAATCCCTCACCGCCAGCCTCCCGCTGCTTGATGCGGCGATGCGGCAGCCGCTTGATGCCGTGCCAATAACCGGCCCTGGGGCTGCTGATCTCCAGCAGTTCTACGGTATGCTACGCTATCATCTTGGCTGGGCTGACGAAACATTTGCCCCAACAAACGTGCCAACGGGCAAACGCCTGCGCCCACTGCTCCTACTACGCACCGTCAGCGCCTGTGGTGGCGACCCCACGATCGCCATGCCGGCGATGGCAGCGATTGAGCTACTCCACAATTTCACCCTGGTGCATGACGACGTGCAAGATGCCAGTGCCTACCGCCACCATCGGCAAACGATCTGGAAACGTTGGGGGACAGCCACCGCGATCAATGTTGGCGACGCCCTCTTTGCGCTCGCGCATGAGGCGCTCTATGCCCTCAGTGATCCACCTGCGAATGTACCGCCAGCGTTAGTCCTGCAACTCGCCCGCGAATTCGACCAGATGACGTTGCGGATCGTTGAAGGACAGCATCTCGATCTCTGCCACGAAGGTGAATGGTCCGGCGGCGAAACGCGCTATCTGGCGATGATTGCCGGGAAGACCGCCGCGATTATCGAGTATGCCGCCCGCGCTGGGGCGCTGATCGCCGGGGCAGATCCGGCAGTGGTTGCCGCCTGTGGCGACTTTGGGCGGAATATCGGCCTTGCCTTTCAGATTCACGATGATATCCTGGGTATCTGGGGCGAACAGGCCGTTACGGGCAAACCTGTCGCCGACGATATTCGCCGCCGCAAGCAGAGCCTGCCAATTATCGCGCTGGACGAACAGGCCCCACCAGCAGTCCAGGCCGAATTACGCCGCCTCTACGCCGCGCCTGCACCGCTCGCAGAGGAGAGTGTCACGGCGATTATCACCCTCCTTGATCAGTACGAGATCAGCGCCTATTGCCAACAGCGGGCTGATTACTATCACGACGCCACCCGCACCGCTCTGGCTCAATTGACCGCGCAAGGTGTCGCGACAACTGGCCTGGAAGAGTATCTGGCGCTGTTAGTCAGGCGCACACATTAGGCCAGCGCACCTGACCAGTGCAGTGGGCCGATTTCCATTGGCGTACGCAGAACAGGGCAGCTACCATTCGTGGTAGCCGCCCTGTTGCGTTGCCTTGCTCAGTGCAGTGCTTATTGTCGCCCTCTGCGCTGCGACTTGTCTTCGATCTCGAATACCTGAGTGCCGTTGTAATAGCCACAGCTAGGGCAAACCTCGTGACAAACCTTCTTTTCCCGACACCGCGGGCAGGTCATCAACTGCGGCATCTTCACGGCATGGGTCGTGCGGCGCATCCCCTGCTTAGCACGGGTGACACGTTGCTTTGGTAATGCTCCCATAGTCTGGCGACCTCCCTTTTCACTGTGGCAACTGGTTATTTCCTGTCGCCAGTTGCGTCATCACTGCGTATTACGTCCGGCGCCGAACGCAGTTCATTGCTCCGAAGTACGGCCTAATAGATTCCCAAGAATCGCTAGCCGCTCATCAACGTCCCCAGTCGTCTGGTTTGCCTCTGGCAAGCCTGGGCAATCCTCGCGGCAGAGTGGGGCCATCGGTAAGTTCAGCACCAACGCCTGCCGTAGCGCCTCGCGCAGGTCAAGCAGATGCAGGCTCGTGATGGTGAAGAACTCCTCGTCGTCCTCAGCATCATCCAGATCCAGCACCGCCCCGGTAAGAATATCGACCGAGGGGCGAAACTCATCGCTAAACTCGGCGACAACCATTGTTGGCGCATCCTCCAGGCAGCGGATGCACTGCAACATGACCTGGGCGGTTACCTCGCCAGCCGCCAGAATCCCGGTGGGAATCCTGGTCAGCTTCAGCGTAGCAATCAGATCATGGGCGACGAGCCCATCATCCAACGGCAGCGTGTCCAGCGTGATCGCTGCCTGCCGGGTCGCGCCAACCCCTTCTTGTAGGAATTGGGCAACGTGGATTTGGGCATCATCCTGTACCCGTAACTGTTTCTCATTCATCGTTAATGTTCCTGGTTACTGCATTATCCTCTGTGCTGGTTCAAATGCCGTATGCAGACGAACCAACGGCCCAGCGAACTGGGCCGTCACACAGAAGAGTGAGTATAGCGTTTGGAGCGCCTTACCGTCAAGGCAGATTGCAGCGCGGCGCAAGCAATCGGACGTAGTGGCAGACGACTAATACGACCTGCGGTTCCCATTCAAGGCTTGCAGCCCGTTACGCACTTGCTGCACCTGACTCGTCAATTGCTGTTCCAGCATCGAAAGGGTGTCCACGGCATATTGCTCGATTTCGTCGCGGGTCTGTTGGGCATCGCGCTGGGCATCACTCAGCACCTGCTCGCCACGTTCCTTCGCCAGGTAGAGAACCCCTTCCTGGTTGATCAGGTACTCGGCGCGTTCCCGGGCCATGGTCACTAATCTTTCGGCTTCGCCCTGCGCTGACTTCAAAATCTCGTCGCGCTCTTGCAAAACCTTGCGCGCCTGCTTAATTTCATCAGGCACCGCTTCACGCAGTTTTTCGATCACCGCCAACAGATCTTCTTCTTCCAGCATCACCCGTGAACTCAACGGCACGCGGCGGCTTGAGTTGACCAATGCCTCTAATTGATCAACCAGGTACATAATATCCATCGCTCCGCCTCCGCTCCGTTGTTCCCTAGGCTGATAGGCTGAATTGGCGATTGCTGCCATTATTCTTACTCACGTTCTTCTCTACGGCGCTGCAATGCCACAGCAACTTCGGTCGGCACCATCTCACTGATATCGCCGCCAGCCAGCGCAACTTCCTTAATTAGACTGGAACTATAGAATACATACTGGGGATTCGTCATTAAAAAGACTGACTCAATTTCAGGCACCAGTGCCCGATTCATGTGGGCCTGTTGTAGCTCAAACTCGAAATCAGCCACTGTCCGCACCCCTTTGACCAAAGCCCGCGCCCCGCGTCGTTTGGCAAAGCCTACGGTGAGTTCGCGGAATCCTTCAACCGTCACATTAGGGATATCCGCCAGCGCCACGCGGGCCAACTCCACCCGTTCCTCACCAGTAAAGACTGGTTTCTTACTGCCACTACCAGTGAAAACCGCGAAGATGAGTTGGTCAAATAGTTCAGCCGCCCGCTGGGCAACATCGCGATGCCCAAGGTGGAGTGGATCAAAGGTCCCGGCGTAGATCGCGATATTGAGCTTCTGGTCCTGGCCCGCATCGGTCGCGCTGGTGGCCTCGTTCATTACACCCCCACACTCAATACGCCTAAGCAAGTTCTATGCCTGTATGCCCCATCTGCGGCATCAGGCACAGCTGATCGGATAGCCTGCTAGGTTTTTCTGGTAGTCCGCTGATCATGATCGCTCCCCCACGATCAACCCTCAGTAGCGTCGTTGTAGAATACAAGGGGTCTGCAAATAACGCAATCCCACAAATGTCTTGGTCGGGGCAATCGATAGTACCTGAAATTTTTGCCGGTACGTTATCGGGAAAACACTCGTAGGCCGCTGGGCTGTGTTATGATTGAATACAATAGGTAGGGATGCAATTTTCGGTTGTCGTTATGCAGGACAATTGGTATTGGTGATAGAGGAGTAACGCCGCGAACAGGGCAGTGCTAGCTCTGTTCAGCATTGCTCCTGATAGAGAATAGGAGATAAAGGGGAGTCATGGCGAGTGGCAAAAACGACTTCGTAATCCGTATTGGCGGTGAAGCTGGCGAAGGCGTCCAGAGCACCGGGGACCTGGCGGTACAGGTGGCAGCACGGGCGGGGTACTATGTGCTTACCAGCCGGGTTCCACCAGCAGAGATCAAGGGGGGCCTCTACGAATATCAGATTCGCTTGGCGAATGCGCCCTTACACTCACAGGGCGATGAACTCGATATCCTCCTGGCCTTTAATGAAGAAGCCTACATCAGCGGCATCAAAGTCCTCAAACCAGATGGCCTGCTGATCTTCGACTCAGCAGAATTCACCCCACCCGAAGGGGATGGCTTCCAGCGGGTCGCGCTGCCACTTACTGATATTGCCAAAACGCAACTGAAATTCGCCCTTGGGAAAAACGTCGTAGCCGTTGGGGCTGTTGGGGCACTCTTTGGGCTGCCCATTGAGCACGGCCAGCGTCTCTTGCAGGAACGATTTGGGCGTAAAGGCGAAGAGATCGTCAATAAGAATATCGCCGCCCTCCAGGCGGGCATCGACTATGTGAAAGAACACGTCCCAGGCTACGAGCAATACCACCTCGCCACTGATGGCAGCCAGCGGCCCGAAACAATCGTGATCACTGGCTCACAGGCAGTAGGGCTAGGCTCCCTGGTGGCGGGTTGTCGGCACGTCTTCGGCTACCCGATCACCCCAGCCTCCGATGTCCTGGAGTTCATGGCAGCAGAGCTACCGAAAGTCGGCGGGGTTGTGATCCAGGCGGAGGACGAACTGGCGGCGATGGGGATGGTCGTTGGCGCTGGGTATGCCGGCGTCAAAGCGATGACCCCCACCTCTGGCCCCGGCGTCAGCCTGATGAGTGAGCTACTGGGCCTCGCGCTGATGGCCGAAGTGCCAACAGTGCTGATTGATGTACAGCGCGCAGGCCCCTCAACCGGGATGCCGACCCGGCACGAGCAGGGCGATCTCTACCTCTCGGTCTTTGGTGGACATGGCGAAATACCGCGCATCGTCCTCGCCTGTACTTCAGTGGAAGATGCGTTCTACCAGACTATCAACGCCTTCAATCTGGCTGAACAATACCAACTGCCCGTGATCTTCCTCTCCGATACCGCACTGGGAACGCGCTCTGAAGCGATCCCCCGCCCCGACCTTTCTACCGTGACCGTGATCAATCGCCAGACGCTCGCCTCCATCGGCGATCAGGCGGACGCAGGCAACGGCAACGGCGACTTCTATCAGTTCCGCGACGAAGGTGGCCGCTACAAGCGCTATAACCTTGATAGCCCCACTGGGGTTAGTCCAATGGCGATCCCTGGTGAAGCGGGCGGCGAATACGTTGCAACGGGCCTGGAGCATAATGAATACGGTCGTGTGCGCTATGACACTGGCACACACAAGACGATGACCGAAAAGCGGTTCCGCAAGCTGACCGCCGCCGTGAACGATGCGCCACCCGCGTACCGCTACGGCGACCCCGATGCAGAAATCGGCATTATCACCTGGGGCTCAACGGCAGGCACCTGCACCGAGGCCGTTGATCGGTTGCGCGAGCAAGGAATCGCAGTCGACCTACTGGCCCCTAAGATGCTCTGGCCGTTGCCGAAAGACCAGCTCACCCCATTCATCGCAGGCAAGAAGCGGGTGCTGGTCGCAGAGGTCAACTATCAGGGGCAATTTGCCGACCTGCTGGCGGCCCGCCTCCCCGGTACGTATGAGCGCGTCAATGTCTATACCGGGATGCCCTTCACCGTCGCGGAGATCTGCGAGGCCGTTGTGGGGAAGACCGAGGCCGTCGCCGCCGATTAGTCAACCAATAATCCGGCGTTGGCGCTGCGTTGCCACGCCGTTACAAATCAGGGGGATAACCATGACAGCAACAGCTGTAGCCCGAAAAGCAGAAGATTTCAAGAGCGAGGTAAAAGTCACCTGGTGTCCAGGCTGCGGTGACTTCGGGGTACTCAACGCCACCTACAAAGCCCTGGCCGAGCAAGGATACGACACCAAAGATGTCGTCGTCGTTTCGGGGATTGGCTGCTCCAGCCGCTTCCCGTTCTTCGTTTCCACCTATGGCTTCCACGGGGTCCACGGACGAGCCTTGCCGATTGCCACGGGGATCAAGATGTCGCGCCCAGAACTCGAAGTCGTCGTCTTCGGTGGAGATGGCGATGCCTTCGCGATTGGCGCGGGGCATTTCGTCCACGCCTGCCGCCGCAATATCGATATGTGCTACGTGATCATGGACAACGCCGTCTACGGCCTGACAAAGGGGCAATACTCTCCCACCTCTCAGGTCGGTTTTGTATCCAAGACCACGCCAAGCGGGTCGAACGAGGAAGGGATCAACCCGCTGATGCTGGCGATTGCTTCTGGGGCAACCTATGTCGCACGGGGCTTCTCCTCCAAGCCGAAGGATCTGACCAAGCTGATCGTTGACGGGATCAACCATAAGGGCTTCGCCGTGATTGACTGCTACAGCCCCTGCCCCACGTTCAATAAAGTCAACACCTTCAACTACTGGCGAGATGAGACCGCCCCACTGCCAGAGAGCCACGACCCCAGCGACCGCGCCGCCGCAATCACGATGGCGTTGACTGAGGAACCGCTCTATCTTGGCGTCTTCTATCAGAAAGAAGGCGACTCATTCGGCGAGCGCCTACGCTCGCACAACACGGGGAACGCCACCGAAACGCAAGCAGTGGTGGAGAAACTGATCGCCCGCTACGGCTAAACCAACTGCCCTCTTGGAAAGACCAGCCGCAGCCCGACTTCTGATCGGGCTGCGGCTTTTTCATTCCTCGCTCACTGCACCACTCGATTGCCACGCCCTGCGCCGATTTGTTACTATTGCGCCGCAGACCAGCGCCGGATGGCCCGGCTCCTGCCTCCGTAGCTCAGTGGATAGAGCGCTTCCGTCCTAAGGAAGGCGTCGGGGGTTCGATTCCCTCCGGGGGTACCAGCACTAGCGAATTTATCACCACTGGCGCCAAAAATGAAGTAACGTGGTTCCATCAGCCCCCGCATTTACAGCAGCTTGCCGCTTGATTGTCGGGGCAGCACCTCCCCCCAGTCGCCGCAGGGCGACTTCGTGGCCCGCCGGCCAGCGATGCGCGACTGCAGTCACCAGCTCCCCCTCTGGACAATCACAACACAAGCGGCTGTAGGGGCGAAACAATGCGAAAGCTGGCCTGCTCAGGGCAGCAATGTCACCCAGAAAAGCACTCCCCTATCTATGCCACTAATTTCCGCAGGCACGCCCTTTGCTACGCTGCCATAGAGCGTTTCACCAGCTAACAATCGTGGAATCGCTCAGGTTGCTCGAGAAAGCGGTGATTGCAGCGTCATGACGCTGATGAAGTGTTTACCAAATGGAATACGAGGAGAAGCAAGGTGAATCGGACGCCAGGAATAGTCCAGATCGGTGGAGCCTGCCTGCTACTTGCCTGCCTGGTAATCATGCCTCTGACAGGATGTGGGCTAAGTACATCCAGGCCAAAGGCGACGGTAACAGCCTCAGGAACCAATCCAGCCACGCTCAAGCCTGATGAGGCGAGCAGCCTGCAAATCACCCTGACCAATACTGTGGCAACGTGCGGATCAACTCCCTGGCCCTCTTTATCGACAATCAACTCCTGACGGGCATGGTTGATGCAGGGAGCAGTGCCTGCACTCGGCACGATAATATCACCGGTACGGTCTTGTATTGTGGGGCGCTTGAACCAGGAATCTCAACGACTATTACCGTGCCATTCAAGGCTGGCCCTCCTGGCACGTATAGCGCAAATATCGTCGTCGCCGACCAAACCTATACTGGAGGTGATTCGAAGATCCCGATCAAGGAGGAAATCCTCACCTGGGTACCAATCGAAATACAGATACACTAGTGCCCACAAACGAGTGTCCCCAGTGGAATCAGGGGCAATCAATTGCCTGCACCAGCCGGTTAGCTTACTGGCTGACGAACACGCTGATAGAGATTTCCGCGAGTCGTGATCATGACAATCAGGGCTGAGAGCACCAGTTGCCAGCGGGATGGTGCTGAGCTAGCTACCCGTATAGGCCAGGAGCCCATATAGCGCAATTTCTTTCTTCGTTTGCCTGACCATTTGCACCACACCCGAAAGAGAAAAAATTAATGCGTAGGTAGTGTTGCACTAACAGGGTCGTAGTGGGAATTATACATACACGATCAGGGCAATTAGCCTTTCGGCAACAGCGAGCAACCCAGGTTCTGGCAATCGGTGCTGCCGCTATTGTTTATCCCTGTCAGCCGCAGAAATACGGCGTTGTCCAGCCAGTTTTCAAGCTGGCTCCCAGGTCAGCGATGGCAGGGTCGATGGCGACTGGGCCGGGTACCGCGCCGACGATCGCGTTGACGAAACCCACTGGCGTAGCGCGTACTTCGCGGAGGTAGAGCGGCGTAGTGATCACCTGGCTGGGCTGTTCGATTCTGGCGGAACCGCGTGGACTGAAGCGGTCGGTAGCAGCCAACCCTGCCAGTAACCCAACACTGTGCAGCGCGGGCGCGGTTGCCTGTTGATACAACTGGTCGATCAGGCGCGCGGTATCAAAGCCAAGGACGGCCAGCATATCGGGGGAGCCACCTGTTTGTTCCTGGTAAGCCGCCATGAAGGCCTGATTTGCCACAGTATTGAGCGTTGGCGACCACGTTGCTACCGTGCGAATGCCCAGCGCCTGCTCCCCCAAGGCGAGTAATAACCCTTCATCGGTGAGGAATGTTGAGCCAAGGAGCGGTAGGCGGCTGGCAGCGGGCAGCCCCGCATAGGCCGTAATGAACGCGGCGGCGGCTGAGCCACTGTAGGCCGCATAGACAAAGTCAGCATCGGCAGTGGTGAGTGGGGCGAGATCAGCCTGCGTCGGTGACTGCACACTTACCTGCGTGCTGACAATGGTGCCGCCCAGGCTCTCAAAGCCAAGTTGAAAGGCGTAGAAGGCATCGTAGCCACTATCGTAGAGTGACGTGGCGAGAATGGCCCGTTTACCCACATTGCCAGCGGCCCAGCGCCCCAACGCCCAACTGCTCTGCCAATGGGCCAGCGATGAGTGGAGGATCTGCGCGCTGTAATCAGTGGTGCGTGGCAGGTTGGCCCCCTCCGTCGCGTTGACGAACAGGGTGCCATGCGCGGCGAGTTGCTGGCGCAAGGCAGCGGCGGCAGTTGGCGTGACCATCCCAATCAGGCAGTCGAGCGGGCCATCAGCGAGCAGCGCCGCGACGGTCGCCTGGATCGCGCCAGTGGTGCCCGTAACCGTGGTGGTGCGAAGCGCCACCGGGCGCGGGCGATACTGGGAGAAATAGAGGTGAAGCCCCGCTAGTATACTGGATTGGAGTTGCGGATAAGTGGCAGACGTGGGCAAGGCGACGCCAAGCCGCAGTGGTGCTGCGAGCGATTGGGCAGTGGCCCCTCCAGCACGGGTGCCCCAGATCGCCGCGCTGGCAGACAGAATCCCCGCCGCGCGGAGGAGGTTGCGTCGGGTGTAACTTGGCTGGTGGTGCGACATTCAAATACTCCCTTTACCCAATACACGCTTACCGTTGCTCAGGGCGTGGCCGCTTGCACGCGCAGGTTGTTCGCGATACTGTATTCACAGCGATTTGCCACTGTGTAATACGCTGTTGATGATTGAAGGCACTAATGCTTGAACAGTTCACGCTCGAAACCTTTGCCCCATTGCAGGGCGATCGTTTTCAACTCCAGGCAACGCCAGATCTTCCCCTGACTTTGACCCTGGCTGAAGTGACCTCACTCCATGCCGCCAATGCACCCGTGGGAACAAAACGAGTACCTTTTTCCTTACTCTTTCTTGGTCCCACGGCCCCAACCTTGCCCCAACAGATCTATCAGCTAACCCACAATACGCTTGGCAGCTTCGAGCTCTTCCTGGTGCCGCTCGGACCGACCCAGGAAGGTCTCCGCTACGAGGCGATCTTCACCTGAAGCAGGGTCGGCATGAGCCGACCAGCCCAACAACAAATAGACCCCTTGATCTTCTCGCAGCCGAAAGCCCAACCGTTCGTAGAGCCGCAGCGCTGGATTGAACCGCTCGACATGGATGGTGATGGGGCAGCCAGCTTGCGCCGCCTCCGTTTGTAGCTGGCGCAGCAACGTGCTACCCCAGCCTTGTCCACGAAATGCTGGCAGCAAGGCGATATCAATAATGCGGTACTCGCTAGCACCACGGTTGAGGTAGAGTCGGCCAATTGGTTCGCCAGCAAGCAGAATCAGCTGATAGGCAGCAGCCGGATAATAGTCCTGGTAATACTGATGTTGGGCAGTGAATTGCATCGTCAGGAAAGCCGCCCGCTGGGCGCCATCCCAAGCAGTACGCGCCAGTTCCTCCTCGCGGGTGCTGGCATAGATCTGATAGAGCAGCGGCTGATCGGCAGCAGTGACTGGGCGTAGCTGCAACAGATAACGCGGATTGTGGTCCATCGTGCGCTCCTTGCTGGACTTAGCCTCGAGGCGGAAAGACGCCCTGCAAGGCGATACAAAAGTTCAGCGTGAGATACGGCTGCAGATTATTGTGCGGTTGGTCGCCGCCCGTCGGCACGAGCGCCTGGGGCGACATGGCGACGAGCGGTGTTGCCGTTGCCGCCCCATAGATCGGCTGATTCGCTGGCTTTGCCAGGGCGACTGTCGCCGTGGGGATCTTGAGATTGGCATCATTCGTGGTGCCAGTGAGGCTATGGCTATGGTTGGGGATCTCTGATTCGAGCAAAGTAACCGTATCGCTGCCACCCGTTTCACCAAGATCATGCAGGCTCAGCCCTGGCCCCTGGCCGGGGTGCATAGGAGCGCGTCCTTGCAGATCAGGCAGCGCGAAGGTGGACTTCCCGTCGCCACCATAGGTAGTGCCAAGCAACGAAAAGAGCGCGGTATTCTGGCTAATGGGCAATATTTGTCCATCGCAAAAGGCCCAGCCAGTGGGCGCAAAGTTGAACGGAAAGATGCGGATTTCCGCCACGAACGGGTTAGCCATAGTGCTTCAGTGCCTCCTACGTTTGTGAAGGAAAGATCCCAAAAAGGGAGATGATAAAGTTGACGCAGAGATACGGTTGGAAGTTGTCATGTGGTTGGCTGCCGCCAACGGCGGTGACAGCGGCGGGGCTGGCGACTTGCGTGGGTGCGTCTTCGCGGAAGAACGCTGCCCTGCCCGACCGCCCGATCACTTTATTGATCGCCTTCCCCTCATTCCCCTGATCTTGTGAGGCAAGCAGGGGATGGCTGTGCGCGGGAATCTGGTTCGTGGTCAGGGTCACTGTTTCAGCCCCGCCAGTTTCGGCTAAGATGAACCCGCTCCCTTGATGCAACGGCAAGCGACCGCGAAGATCGGGGAGGGCAAAGGTGCTTTGCCCATCGCCACCATAGGTGGTGCCGATTAGCTGAAATAAGGTTTCGTTTTCAGAAATTGGTAGCAGTTGTCCTTCGCAGAATGCCCACCCATTGGGCGCGAAGTTCCCAGCAAAGATCCGTATTTCGCCAATATATGGTGTTGCCACTGCTTTCTCCTCAGTTTTGGCTGGGGAAAATCCCCTGTAAGGCGATACAAAAATTGATCGTCAGGAACGGTTGCATATTCAGATGCGCCTGGCTACCCCCGACATTGGCAATAGTAGCGGGATGCAGCGCGGTCAGGTTGGTTGGTTGACGATAGAGATTATTCGAAGAGGCGAGAACAGTGCTGTTCGTCAACTGCGTGGTCGTGGCATTCTGGTCGCTGGCCTGTACTAGGTGGGTATGCGTCGGCAACTCCGCTTGCAACAGCGTGTGCGCTTGCTCACCACCGCGTTCGCCCAAGGTGTGGCCGCTACCAAAGTGGATTGGCACGCGCCCCTGGCAATCTGGCAGGGCGAAGTTTACCTGGCCATTGCCACCGAAGGTGGTGCCGAGTAAGCTGAAAAGGCCCTGGTTTTGGTTGATCGGCAGTAACTGCCCGTTACAAAACGCCCATCCTTTCGGCGGAAAATTGCAGCTCATCAGGCGGATTTCACCAAGAAATGGTTCAGCCATCGTCTCTCCTTCGTCGTCATTGCTGGTTGGCAAGATCAGTCATGCCGCGCAGAGCACTCTGCCAGCTACCCCCCAGCGGGTGACACTGCGCCAATTCTCAGGGTATGCTGGCCCGCCAGAAATGCCAGCATTGCGCCACTCCCGTTGGTAAGATCCGCTGTGGCTCCGAGGCGCTGGTACTGGCGAAGGTCTATACTCCCAGCCGCAGAGCCAACGCCCGAAGCGATGGTCGCGACGCCACCCATCCCGGCGTGCGTGATATCCCTACCGTAGGAAGCAATTGGGTTCGTAGTGATTGCAGCGTTAGTGTTGCCCGAGATCGTACCGCTACAGGTGGGGTCGCCAGTGTAACAATCAGTATCAGCCAGGGATCCGTTCGTGAAGGTATTCCCGGTGATCGCGTAGGTCAGCGTGCCAGCAGCGTGACCAAGCCAGATGCCCCCACCACCAGGGAAAGTGCCCGGGTGCGTATTCGCAAAGGTGTTCCCTGTCAGGGTCACGTTGAGGCTACCAGTTGCACTACTGGTGAGGGTGGCATTGAGCAAATCACCTTTTGCGCCATTGAAGGTGCTATTTGTGACCGTGAGCGTGATCGCCGCACTGAGATCACCCTCGATTTGCAGGCTATCGTTCCCCTCATTGGTGTCATTTGGCCCAAATACCGTGTTGGTGATCGTCATGTTGAGGGCTCCAGTGGTATTGCGAAGCACGAAGGTATTGGTCAACGCGCCGCCGATGTTGCTATTCGTGACCGCGACTGTGCCAGTCAGGTTAGTGAAGCGGATACTGCCTTCACCCGCTCCGGCATCGTTACCATTCGTACCATCAATCGTGATGCCGTCCATCGTGAAGTTGTTGACGGTGTTACCACTAATGGCAAAGTCGCCACTACTCGTCAGGTGCATATTCTTCAGCGTGACGTTATTGGTGTTCGTAAGGCTGATCGCGGTGGCAGTCGAGTTCTGAATCGTGCCGCCAGAATTGGCGGTGCTGCCAGTACCAGTGACCGTCAGCCCACCACTACTGCCTGTATTGTTGAGCGTGATACCGCTCGTTGCCCCATTACTGGAGATCGCCTGGAACGTGAGGCCCGCACTGCCAATCGTCGTATTGGCGACATTCAAGGCGACGCCTGTACCAGTAGTCAGCGTACTCCCTGTGCCAGTGGCGGTGACAGTGCCGCCACCAGTCGCGCTGAACGCAGTACCAGTGCCAGTACTCAAAGTAAGAGCACCAGTAAAGGCGACGGTGCCAGTGTTGGTGCCGAGATCGATACCAGGGCCATTGCCCGTAGTATCGCTGATGGTGCCACCATAGGTGATCGCGGCACTGCTGTTGGTGACCTTGAAATCAGCCCCAGTAGCATTGGTGATGCTACTGCCGCTGGTTGCCGAGAACGTGCCACTCACCTTATCCAGGGCGACCCCGGTTGTCGGACTGGTGGCGCTGCTCAACGCCACTAGCGGCAAGTTGACTTGCGCTGTGCTGATCACGACAGCAGGGCCAGCAGTCGCTTCAATCGTGGCGCTGCCACTATTTGCGGCGAGTTGGAAGGCCGTGCTGTTGCCAGCCACATTCAGGCCGCCACTGCTGCCAAAGAGATTGAGACTGGTAAAGGCGAGCGAACCACGTACATTGGTGAGGGTCATTGCAGTGCCGCTGAACGAACTACCACTACTGCCAACAGTCGCCCCACCTGCGGGAGTATTGAACGTGGCGTTCGTGATATTGATGCCGGAACCACTGCCACTACCGCCACTGACCGTATTATTGGCGAAGCTGGTGATCGTGGTGGTGCCAGCCGTTGGACCGCTGATACTGATGCCTGTCCCCGCTGCGGTGATCGTGTTGTCGGTCACGACCACCGTGAGCGCACTGCCCGAATCAGTCAGGGAAATTCCATTCTGCGTATTGCTCGTGATGATATTGTCAGTAATGGCAACGGTATCGCCCGCAATCCCGCTGATTGCCAGTTGGATTGCATTGGAGCCATTCTCAATCCTGAGGCCACGCACTTCGATATTCGCTACAGCACTCGCCGTAACGCTGCCAGCGATCAGCGGGCGATGCAGGGTATTGGCGGCGACAAGCGTAATCGCCCCAGGAACACCATTCACGGTGCCCACACTGACGGTGAGACCAGCGGCTTCTCCATACAGTTTTTGGCCCGTTTTGAGGCTGATGCCGTTATTCTGCCCGGTGTTGGTGCCATCGCCACCATAGACAAAGATGTAGTCATTGGCGAGAGCAGCGGTTTGGGCCGCAACCAGCGTGGTAAAGGGCTTGCTGGCGGTGCCGTCGCCGGGAGCAGTTGCAGTATTTCGCACATACCAGACGCGGCCCTTCAACGTGATCGTGACAGTACTGGAGACTGGTGCTGTCCCGTCAGTGATCTGATATTGGAAGCTGTCGCTGGCCGCAGTATCACCAGCTTTGGGGAAGAACGTAAAGGTGCCATCAGCAAGCAGGGTGACTGTTCCGCCGTTCGCCGTAGCACAGTCGAACGGCGCAGTAGTATCAGCACAACCAACAACGCCAGCGAGCGCAAGGGGGTTCGGGCCATCACTATCGGTAAAGTTACTCAGCAGGTTGCCACTGACGAAGATGACCGGGCCGCTCCCGCCGCTCGTGCCGAAGACGAACGAGGTATTCCCCACCGTGTCAAAGGCTTCCTTTGGGCTGGCGATCTTTTGCGGCGCGATATTGATGTGCTGAACTGTGATGGTAAATGTTTGCGCGGTTGAGGTATCGATCCCCCCATTCGCCGTGCCGCCATTATCTTGCAGCACGATGGTGATCGTGGCGGTGGCAGTGCTACTGACGCTGGTTGCGGGGGTATAGGTCAGCGTGCCAGTCGTGGCATTGATTGCTGGCCCTACGGCGAACAGGGCTGGATTCGTGTTATTGGTCACGCTGAACGTGAGGGTTTGGCCGCTTTCATTCGCTGGGCCTGGGGAAATGGCCGTAGCCCAGTTAGCAACCGTTTGTGCGCCAGCATTTTCATTGACTGTTTGGTCGGCCCCTTTAGTAAATGACGGCGGCTGGTTGACTGCGCCAACAGCGATAGCAACCGTGGCATTTGCCGAACAAACAGTGCCATCAGCGGCACAGTAAGTGAAGCTATCGGCTCCATTATAGTTTGTGGCTGGCGTATAGGTGAACGAACCAGCCGCGTTCAGCACGAGGGTGCCATGTGCTGGGCCAGCGACCAGCGTCGCAGTCAGGGGATCATTGTCGGCGTCGGTGTCATTGCCCAGCACGCCAGGGGCAGCGACGATGAGGGGCAGATTCTGATTGGTGCCGTAACTATCGGCGTTAGCTACTGGCGGATCATTGACCGCGGTGACGGTAATTGTGAACGTTTGTGGGGCAGAGGTATCGATCCCCCCATTGGCGGTGCCACCATTATCGTGCAGGGTCACAGTAATCGTGGCGATGCCATGCGCATCGGCAGCAGGCGTATAGGTCAGGGTGCCAGTGGGACTGATCGCAGGCTGCCCCGCACTCGCAAAGAGGGCCATATTGGGCGTAGTCACCTGGAAGGTGAGCGTTTGCCCAACATCAACAGCCGATGGGCCTGGGGAAATGGCCGTGGCCCAGTTGACGACCGTCTGGGCGGGTGCATCTTCAGCAACGGTTTGATCGGCCCCTTTGGTAAACGATGGTGGCTGGTTGATTGGGCCAACGGCGATAGTGACGGTGGCATTCGCTGAATAGGCGAGGCCGTCAAAGGCGCGATAGACGAAACTATCGGCCCCATTGTAATTCGTTGTTGGTGTATAGGTGAATGAGCCGTCTGCGTTGAGCGTCAGCGTGCCATGCGCGGGGCCAGTGACCAGCGCCGCAGTCAGTGGGGTATTGTCCGCGTCGGTGTCGTTGCCCAAGACACCAGGGGCGGCAACGGTGAGGACGGTGTTCTGATTGGTGCCATAGCTATCAGCGCTAGCTACTGGCGCATGATTCGTCCCCGGACTGGGCGAAACACTGGGGCTAGGGCTCACACTGGGACGAGGGGTTGGGCTAGCCGATGGGCTGGGGTTTGCCATCTGCGGGGTGTTATTCACCGCCTGCCAAAGCCCCTGGGCGGTCCACCCGCGTGATGCTGGCGAATCCCAATCGGCCCAGGGTTGCTGCTGGGGGCGGTCGGGGATCGCCCCGGCATATTTCAGATACGTGAGCAGATCGAAGCGATGCGCTGCTGGGACATTGGGATAGATCGCTGGGTTGTCCTGAGTGACGGGCTGCCAATAGCCCGCTGCCACCATCGCCCTGGCAATAATGGAGATGACCTGGGCGTGCAGCACATTGTCAGTGGGACCAAAATTGCCATTCCCATAGCCTTTGAGAATCCCCTTTTGCGTGAGAATCATAATCGCCCGTTGCAGTTCAGGATCGACGCTGCTGATGTCGGCAAACGGGGTTGTGCCAGTAATGGGGGTATTGCTCCAGCCGAATGCGCGCACCACCAGTGCGGCGATTTGGGCGCGGAGCAGCACATCATTCACGCCAAAGCGACCATCGGCATACCCTTTGATCACTTCTCTGGCCGCCAACTGGGTGATCGCGTCGTAGTATGGGTTAGAGGTTGGCAGATCGCTAAAGTATGGTCGAGGCACGAACGTTGCCCCGACCGTATGGTCTGTATCCATCGTGATGGTGCGTGTCGCCGCCCAGCCACTGGCAACGGTATCGATGGTCCACCCAACGAACAGGTCGCCTGTTGCCTGCGTCGTCATCGTGACCACCGTGCCTGCGGGGTAGGTTGGCCCTGGCGGCGATACTGTCACCGTGCCATTACCACTCGTGGTGAGGGTCAGCGTATAGGTAGCGGGACTGGCCCTTACCAGAGAGAACGCGGGCAAGAACTGCAGCAATACACTGCACAGAACGATGCTCACCACGAGCGATGAACGATACAGCGAGGATGGCGAGCTTTTCATTTGCGCTCTCTACGCTACCACTTGCTGAGTGGGAAACAATCTTCATTCTCTCAATAGAAAAATATCCTGCTCTATCAGCCTATGTCATGCAGCAGGTTTCCCATATAGGAAATAGGTCCTGCACGCAGGACAAAAAAGCACTACACAGGAGATTCACGACTGGTATCAGCAATATTCAGGCGAGCGATATTGGGCCGTACTGACCGCAGGCTGTCTTTTGCCCCAGCGATGCAGTACCATAAGAAGGTATGATCGAGCCCCGATAAGAGCGGAGGAATAGCAATGCGCTCAATGACCCGACGATCTCTCTGGCGCACCCTGGGGCGGGGTTTGCTCTTGCGTTGTCCCCGCTGTGGTGGGCGCGGAGTGATGCGTAACTGGTTTACGATGCGCCGCCGTTGTCCACACTGTGATCTGGTGCTCAACCGAGGCGAATCAAGCGACTACTGGCTTGGGGCCTATACGATCAATTTCATCGTCGCTGAGCTATTTGCCGTCGTCCTGATTGTCGCCCTGGTACTCTTGACGTTGCCACAGATCCCCTGGATCTTCATTCAATACGCCGCGATCACGGCGGCGATTGTGATGCCGATCCTGTTTTTCCCCTTCTCCCGAACTCTCTGGCTGGGGTTGGACTTATGGGCGCGTCCAGCCGAACGCGGGGATCACGCGCGCCAGAGCCACCTTAATTAGGCACAGCAGACTGGTTGGCGGCGTGCAGATAATGGGTCTGCGCGATAGCCAACCGCGCCAGTGTTTCCTCAATACTTCGCAGTTGCAAGAGTTCGCGCTGGAATTCGCCCATATTTTCCACCCCGTAGAAATAGGCTTTGTAGAACTTCTTGAGCGCGTCAAAGTTCTTGAGGTCGCCCCACTGTTCTTGCCAGAGGTGCAGATGGTCGATCAGCGTGGCGATCCGCTGGTGAACGGGGATAGCGCTGCTGTCGATGGTGGGGTCAAAAATCCAGAGATTGCGGAAGATCCCGCGCCCAACCATCAAGCCATCAACGCCAGACTGCGCGGCTTTTTCCAAGCCATCCTGGTAGCTGCTCACATCCCCATTGCCAATAATCGGCGTCGTTTTACCCAGCCGATCGCGGAGCGCCACGACTTTCGCGATCTCATCCCAGCGAGCGGGAAAGTGCGATTTCTCAGCCGCGATGCGCCCATGAATCGTCAGTGCCGCAAGATCCTGATTCAGCAAAATCTCACACCATTGCTCGGTAATCCAGGTGGTCGTGCCACAGCGCGTCTTGACTGATACCGGCAATGCCCCGGCCCCCGCCTTCGTCGCCTCAATAATCGCAATAGCGCGGTCGGGGTAGTTGATCAGGCCCGCACATTCGCCACGCCGCACCACCTTATGCTCAGGGCAGCCCATATTCAGGTCGATCCCGGCGAATGGGCCAAAGACCCCGCTGGCGAGTTCCTGGGCAATGGTATAGAAATCCGCGGGCTCTTTGCCCCAGATCTGGGCGATCAACGGCTGTTCGCTGGGGGTGTGGACAAACCGTTGCGCCACCTTCTTCCGCCCGCGTGTGACCAACCCACCGACATTCACAAACTCAGTGAAGAACAGGTCGGGCGCGCCGATCTGCGCCACGATACGGCGGAAGGTGGTGTCGGTCACATCTTCCATCGGGGCGAGGACGAAGAATGGTTTGGGAAGTCGCTGCCAAATCGTTGTCATAACGCGCTAGTGTACCTGAAACGCCGCTTATGCTGCACCCTGCGGTTGCCGGCGATAGAGCAGAAAGGTGATCACCGCCTGCAGCAGCGTCACGATGAGAATGTAGATCCCAATACTCGCCAGGGCTGCGATGGCAAAAACAAGTGAGCAAACGGTGGCGAGCAGGGCCAGGGGCCAGGAACGCAACGGCACCGCAATGAAGGTCAGAAGCAGCGAGAGCGCGAGCAGCGCCCACCAGAAGATAGCGACAATCTGCGGATCCATGCGTTCCTCCTGGCACGACGCTCAGTTAGGTGGCAGTAACGGCACCGTGCGATCAAGCGGCAACTTCACGGGCAGGCCGGAGCGTGACGACTGATAGATCGCCAGGATAATCTCCAGGGCTTTCCGGGCTTCGGCCCCGGTGACGGCAGGCTCACGATCGTCAATAATCGCCTGCACGAAGTCAGCGATTTGCAAACGATGGTAGGCGGGGAACCCAGGTTCAGTCTGTACGTCGGGAGCCAGCAGGTCGTGATATTCCTCCTCACCCAGCACCGTCCAGAGGTCGTTCACGCCAACCACCCCTTCTGGTTGCTCCCAGACGCTGAGGGTCGCACTATTGCTGCCATGCACCGCCACTTTGAAGCCCATATTCGGCTGGATTGTGGTCGCCGCTTCGATCATCCCCAACGCGCCATTCGCAAAGACGACTGTGGCAACCACGGTATCTTCCACGTCGATATAGTCGCCATGCACCAGGGTGGCATAACGGCTAAAGATTTCGGTGACGGGCCCCATATACCACTGAAAGAGGTCGATGGCATGAATCGCCTGATTCATCAGCACCCCGCCCCCCTCGGTCGCCCACTTCCCCCGCCAGGCATCGCGCTCGAAATATTCACGCGGACGCCAGATGCGCACCTGACACTCCGCCAGGGTCGGTTGCCCAATCGCGCCAGCAGCCAGGGCGTGATGAATCCGCTGGGCCGCCGGCCAGAAGCGGCGCTGGAAAATCCCGCCAAACTTGATCCCCGCCCGCGCTGCCGCCTCAACCATCTGATCGGCCTCGGCCAGGTTAACCGTCAGTGGTTTTTCACAGAGAGCGTGAACACCTGCCTCCGCCGCGGCGATGACCACTGCGGCGTGGGTGGGATGGGGAGTGCAGATCGTGACCATATCGACGGTGCCGCTGGTGAGCAAAGCATGGGGATCAGCGAACGTATTGGCAATATCATGTTCAGCGGCGAACGCCTGCGCTCGCATGGGGTCAATATCACAACAGGCAGTCAGCGCGACGTTCGGTAACGCTGCCAGGGCGGCGGCGTGCGTTTGCGCGATACTGCCACACCCGATAATCCCTGCCCGTACCTCTGCTGCCATCCCTGCCTCCCCCACTCAACACCCACGTCAACTACTGGCACGCACTCTAGGACTACCCCGCTGGCCTGTCAACTGCTCCTGCCAGATCTGGTACTCTGTGCAAAGTCTGGGAGAACCATGACTACAGGTGGTGGCAACGGCCATACAATAGCAGAGGTATCGATGAAGATCGGGGTATCGTCGCTGGTGGGGATTGAGCCACAGCCGTTTCCTGAATTAGTCACGGCGATGGGCGAACTTGGTTTCGACAGCGTTGAGGTCAACGTTGGCAGCAATTACCCGGTGATCGGCGATGCCACCTTTCCAGGGCATCTCGATCTCCAGGCGATTCTGCGCGATGGCGGTGCCGAAACACTCGATCTGGTGGCGCGACATGGCCTGACGATCTCCTCCCTAGCCCCAATGGTCAATCTCCTGACCGCCGACCTTACGCGGCGCGAGGCCCGCATCGCCGAGTTTCGGCAAACGATTGACGCCTGCGCCGCGCTGCACGTCTCCACAATCGTCACCTTTACCGGGTCCGCCTTTGGGATGCACTTCTACGGCTTACCTGGCGTTGGTGATGGGCATCCCACGAATCGGGTGAGGGAAAATCTGGCGATCTTCCGCGAAGTCTATACCCCACTCGCCGATTATGCTGGCGAACGCAGTGTGCAGATCGCCTTTGAAACGGCAGGGCGCGGCGGGGGTGAAGGCAACCTGGCCCACTCACCCGAACTGTGGGACCTGATGTTCGAGGCCGTGCCAGCGAAAAATGTCGGCCTGAGCTTTGACCCCTCACACCTGATCTGGCTGCAAATCCCCGATATTCCGGGGGTGGTGCGACGATACGGCGACCGTATCTTTCACGTCGATGGCAAAGATACAGAAATCCTGCATGATCGACTGGCGCAGCAAGGGATCTGGGGCTCAGGTTGGTGGCGGTATCGGTTGCCGGGGTGCGGCAATGTCGACTGGATGGCCGTCACCTCGGCCCTGGCAGATATTGGGTACACTGGCGCACTGGATATTGAGAACGAAGACCCCCTGCGCCCTGGTTTAGTCGCCGCTGCCTGGTCGGCAGCATACTTGCGCCAACATAGCCCGCCACCGTTGCCGCCTACGGCATAACGGGCGGCAGCCTTTCGACAATTGTGGAATGAACCTGAGGAGTGCATCAATGACGGAAAGCCAGCAGATGCCCGAACCATCGTTATCACCCGAACAACGCCAGCTCATTCTCGATCGGTTAGAGGAGCGTGGCGCGTTGGGGGCGTGTCCGGCCTGTCACAGCAACCACTGGATTGTGGGACACGGCCATTCCTTACTGACGATGGGCGTAGAGGAAGCGGGTGCAGGATTACCATTGGTGAGTCGAATCTGCGCTCACTGTGGGTATCTCTCATTGCACGCCACAACGATTCTCGGCCTATAACGTCACAGTCGGGCTGGGAGAATCCCTGCGCTGAAGGAATCCTTTTTGCTATGATCTCCACAACAGATCAATCATTGTTCTGTTGGCGTTGTCAGTGATTTGGAGGTGATGTCATGCAAGTACAAATCAAGGGGAAAGACCTGAAAATCACTGATGAGTTGCGTGCGTTTATTGAAGGACGAGTTCAGAAGCTCGCGCGCTTTATTGGTGATGCTGCTACCGCAAAGGTCGAATTAGCCCACGAACATCAGCGGTCTGGTGATCAGATCAAGGCCCAGCTGACGGTGAGTCATCAGCATACCGTCTTACGGGCGGAACAACAGCACGGCGAGGCGAAGCGGGCAGTAGATCTGGCGGTAGATACGATGATCGGACAGATTCGCCGCTACCATAGCAAGCGCACTGATCGGAGCCGCCGCCCATCGGTGGCCGAGTTTGTCTCACTGCCAGAACTGGCCGCTGCTGACCTGGCTGAGCTTGATGCCGTCATTGACGGCGAGAATGGTAGAGAACAAGGCGATCAGGAGATCGTCCGGCGCAAACAGTTCCCACTGAAACCGATGAGTAGTGAAGAAGCGATTGACCAGTTGGAATTGCTTGGGCACGATTTTTTCGTCTTTGTGAATGCGGAAGACGCGCAGGTCAACGTGATCTATCGGCGCAAACAGGGAAACTACGGCCTGATTCAACCAACGGTCTAAGCGGTGGCAACGCCGCCCGGTGGCTCTAGCGCGCTGGCAGGGCAACGGTGCTGTTGCCCTGCCGCTATATTTTCCTTGACTGATCTGGAGGGATCATGCCGAACGGGGACAAGCGTCCCGATCTGATCGTCTTCTACGGACGTGGCGGCGCAAGCGCGCCAGAGCAATTGGTTGCTGGGGCGCAACAGGCGGCAGTCTGGCAACTGCTGACTGATGCTGCCCAACTGCCCTGTTTCCGGCACCTGGCATTGGTGACCAATGATGCGGCGTTGGCGGCGGCGATTCAGGCCGAGTTGCCCGCCCTGATCATCGTTCCAACCGGGGAAACTATTGAGTTTGGCGTCCAACTCCAGGCAGTAGTGACCGCGCTCAACTCCACTGCCGTCGTCTACATCGGTGGCGGTAGTGCGCCACTTCTTGATCAAGCGGGCCTGGCTCAGCTTGCGGCGGCGGCAGACAAACCAGGGCAGGTAGCCGCGAACAACCTCCTTTCCTCCGATTGGGTCGCCTTTCGCCCAGCCACAGCCCTGCTGCACACTGCCCCGATCCTCACCGACAACGATCTGGCCTGGCGACTGCACCATGACGCCGGATTGGCCCGCGTACCCACCGAACAAACGCTGGTCAGTACGCTCGATATTGATACCCCCACTGATCTCGCCTTGTTGGCCCGCGTGGAACAGCTGGCTCCTCGCCTACGCGACTATCTGGCAACGCATACCCCCGCGTTCCCCGCCCTTGATCAGGTTGAGGCAGTGATGGCCGATCCCTACAAGACCCTGATCGCCGTGGGCCGCCTGAATACCGGGTTACTAGGCAAGGTCGAGCGGGAAGTCTCGTTCCTGAAGCGGCTCTTTATTGAGGAACGCGGGATGCGGGCAAGTGGGCGCCAGGCACGTGGCGAGGTGCGTACGCTCCTGGCAAGTCTCTTGTATGAGGTAGGCCCCACACGGCTGTTCGCGCTGCTGGCCGAATTGGGCGATGCGCTCGTCTTTGATACTCGCCCACTCTTTGCCCAGATCGCGCCGGGGCTCTCCGCAGCGGATCGGTTTGCCTCCGACCTCCTGCGCCCCGATCTGATCAGTGACCCCCTCGTGCGCGATTTCACCACGGCGGCGCGGGACACCCCCCTACCCGTCGTCCTGGGCGGTCACGCGCTGGTCACTGGTGGACTCTGGCTGCTGGCCCAACGAATCAGAGCCGCGAAAGAACAGCAAGCCCTGGTCAGCCAAGAATAGCGCCCAGCGCTAGCAGCGGGAATAATCGCCCCCGTTCAGCGTTTGGGTATGGTGGCGGCTGCCTATCGTTGACCCGATAGCCAGCCCTACTATCAGGAAGAATGACCACCTTCACTCTGACGTGAAGGACAAGGAGGAAAGCGATGGTGCTCGACAACGGGCGTGGTACAGGAGATTTTGGCAATATAGACCGTGTTGCGATGATTAGCCTACACACCTCCCCAATCGCAACACTTGGCGCAAAAGATGCCGGGGGGATGAATGTCTACGTGCGTGAACTCAGCCGTGAACTTGGCGCCCAAGGGATCGCCGTCGATATCTTCACCCGTCGCCAAGACCCTACTACCCCTGAGATTGTCACCCCTTTCGAAAATGTTCGTGTGATTCAGGTAACGGCTGGCCCAACAGCGATCGTGCCAAAAGAAGATCTCTATGGCTATCTTGGCGAATTTGCCAGTGAGATGGCCCTCTTTGGCTTACGCGATGGGGTGAGCTACGACGTGATGCACGCCCACTACTGGCTTTCTGGCTGCGCGGCCCTCTTGGTGCGCCGCTATTGGGACGTGCCAATTGTGCAGATGTTCCATACCCTTGCCGCGCTGAAGAAAGAAGCCGCCCGTGGAGCCGCTGATGGTCAGGAATCGACCCTGCGCATTGAAAACGAACGCAACCTGATCGCCGCAGTTGATGCCATTGTCGCGGCGAACGACCGCGAACGGGCGGAAATGCTCTGGTGGTACGGCGTCTGCACCTCAAAGATCCAGACCATCCCCTGTGGGATCGACCTGCGCTGCTTCCACCCCCAAGACCGGGCAGCAGCGCGGGCTGCCCTTGACCTTGGCCCAGAGCCAACACTGCTCTTTGTGGGTCGGATTGATCCCGTGAAAGGGATCGACTTCCTGCTGGAGGGCTACGCCCAACTTTGCGCCGACTGGCAAGGCCCCACCCAGCCCCGGCTGGTGATTGTGGGCGGCGAAGTCCTCACTGCGGGGCTAGGGCCAGATTTACAACGGGTCCACGACCGCGCTGCCGAACTTGGGGTAGCCGAAGGGTTGATCTTCCGTGGCCCACAGCCGCACGAAACCCTCGCGCTCTACTACGCCGCTGCTGATATTACAGTGGTGCCATCGCGCTACGAATCGTTCGGCCTGGTGGCGTTAGAATCGATGGCCTGCGGCACCCCGGTCGTCGCCTCACGGGCGGGCGGGCTCGCTTTCACCGTGCAGCACGAGCAGAACGGCTTACTCGTCACCTATGGCGATGTTCCCGCATTGGCTGCCGCCCTCAACCGGGCGCTCGCCGACGATACCCTGCGGCAGCAGATGACGGTCGGCGCACTGGCAACGGCTCAGGAATATAGCTGGGCCGATGTCGCCAGCCGCATCTTCGACCTCTACCGCGAAGTGCAGGCCGAATATGCGCGCCCGGCCCTGGCCCTGGCGACGAGCGCGGCTGGCGATTAGCTCGCCAGATCACCCGCGATGAGCGTAAGGGGCGAGCGATGAGCGGACTGAAAAAGCGGATCACGGCAGCAGTGCAGGCAGGTCGCGCACGCGCTACGGCGCGACCGCGCCCACTCTCGGTGCGCGATGCCTGGCTCACCCACGAGCAATACACCGATCAGATCGTCCAGATCAGAGGGGTTGTCGTGAGCTTCGAGGCCGAAACACCCCGCGAATATTTCACGCTCGATGATGGCCCAAACCGGGTAGGGTTACGCGGTGAGCACGCACGGTTGCGGGCGCAGATTGGGCAGCGCGTGATCGCCACAGGCAAACTGGTGTTCAAGCCCGGTGATGGGATCTTTCTGGTCGTGACGACATTACAACCCGCCAGCTGACTGCCAGCTCGATCATTTCCCCCTTGCTGGCGCACTATCATTCGGCAGATCGTCGAGTTGGGAGTCAGACGACAGCACAGCCAGAATATCCCCTGCCTGGATCTGTTCATCTGCCCCTGGCACAATCGCGGTTTCCGCGCCACGCTGAATCGCCAGGACCACACCAGGATAGATCGGGGCAGTCCGTAGCTCTCCCACCGTGCGCCCACACCAGACCTTCGGCGCAACCAACCGAGCGATCCCTACATTCCCTGCCAGCACAAAATAGTTGGTGATCCCTGGAGAGCGGAGTTGTTGCGCCAGCGCGTGCGCGCTCTCCTGTTCTGGATAAAGGACACGGGTTGCCCCAATCTTGGCGAGGATCAGACCATGCAGGCGCGAACTCGCCCGCACCGCAATCTCCTTGATTCCCTCCTCAACGAGCAGCGCAGTCACAAAGATACTGGCCTCAATATCATCGCCAATCGCCACGACGGCCACATCGACTTCATCGATGCCCAGTTCACGCACCATCTCGCTGTCCGCAATTTCCGCCTGAATCGCGTGGGTCGCAATATCTTTCGCCCGTTGCACTGGCCCTTCTTCGCAATCAACGCCCAACACTTCGTGACCATGCGCCGTCAGCACCTGCACGACTTCGAGGCCAAACCGCCCCAGACCGATCACAGCGAAGCGATGCGACGTGGTATCGCGCTCAAACATCAACGTTCCCTTCCTGCATTAGCCAATCCGCAGCGTTTCGCTGGGATAGCGGTGGCGCGTTTCCTTGCCGCGTCCAGTCAGCACCAACGCCGCCGTGACTGGCCCCAACCGCCCAAGAAACATCATCGCAACAAGGCAAAGTTGGCTCGGCGGGCTGAGTTTGGGGGCGACTCCCGCCGAAGAACCAACGGTGCCAAACGCGGAAGTGACTTCATAGAGAATCGAGATGAACGGCAGCTGCAGCCGATCGCCATCAATCAGGCTGATCAGCAGCGTGACATTGACCACCAGGGCAAAGGCGAGTGTTGTCACCGCCATCGCCTGCCCCACCAACCGCGCTGGAATCCGCCGCTCGAACAGGGTAGTCTCAGCTTGCCCCCGCAGACTACTCCAGATC
>JBDHWF010000018.1:0-39815 GCA_039810045.1 Chloroflexia bacterium | reverse complement strand
AGTTGCCACCGCCACGCCTTTTTACGGGCCAGGTGCCGTTGCTTACCCGTTTGTTGCGACGTTGCGGCGCGCTGCCCTTTTCTCGCCAACGTTGCTCCTCTACCGCAGTAAGGTACTGCGTAAACTCTCTAGCGGGAAGAATACTCGCCTGCCAAGCAACCGTGCCAAACCGCAACCTCAGCGTGGCTTCGTCGCGACCACACCGAACGCTTCCTGGTGCCGCTCAATCCGGGTAAAGCCCGCTGCTTGGAGCCGCCGAATGGCCCCACGCGCAACGCCACCACTTCCTTTACTCTCCAGGTTGCCGATGTAGTGAAACAGCTTGCCCCCACGCCGCAAGATCCGAAAAAGTTCTCCATAAAAGACCCCAGAATACAGTTCACCAGCCAGACTAAAAATCGGCGGGTCATGGATGATTTGCGAGAACGAGCCATCGGGGAAAGTCGGTACAAGTGCATAGGAATCACCGATGCACTGCTCAATCTTCGGCGAGGTAAAGAGTTCCCGTGACCACGGATTGGTGCGGGCGATCTGTAAGGTAGTTGGATCAAGTTCAATGGTGACTACGGCGCTCACAGCAGCCACGCGGGCTGCCGCAATAGCGGTATAACCCAGGCCAGTCGAGGTATCTAGCACGCGCCCCCGCAACGGTGCCGCCGCCTGTACTTTCATCTGCGTATCGTGCAGCGGATCAGTCCCTTTAATCCGATGCATACTGAAACCAGCGATCAAGATGGTTGGGGCAGTCGCGGTGGGATAAAGACTGTAATACCGCTGCAACTCCTCAGAGAACTGCCCAATGCGCTCGATAGTGCCAGAACTTCCTGGAGTTGCGGGGGCCTGGATGAGATAGCACCCTTCCTCGTGCTCGGCAATCGTCACGAGATCGGCATAGTCCAGGGTGAGATTGGCCGAAAAACTGGCAGCCTCTGCCAGGAGTGGAATAACGGTTGTGGATAGGCCAAGGTCGAGCGATACATCCACAGCGGCAGCCCCGGCGGCGTGGGCCGCGAGAATTGTCCGGGCCTGCTGGTACGCCAGAACAATCGGCCACTCGTTCGTATCAGATTGGCTGTCCATGATTGCTTGCTGCTCCAATAATTCAGATGCTGAATACTTATTCTGCACGATCATACGCTACCCGGATACATCGTTCAGTGATGCTCCTCGCGCACAGCGTACCAGCTACAGGCCACAGTTTCAGCGACAGGCTCGCCCCTTGCAGCGCACGCGGAAAGTTACTACCATAGGTATTTGTTAGCACTCAATAGTATAAGAGTGCTAACCGGCCCGAGAATGCGACACAGCGATGGAGAATAGATAATGACCACTGATCCACAGCAAGAGCAAGGCGCTGATGCAACCCAGGTGCCGTTTCGCGCTGAAGTCAAGCAACTGCTTTCAATTCTGGCACACTCGCTCTATTCTGATCGGGAGATTTTCTTACGCGAACTCCTCTCAAATGCCTCCGATGCCTTGCACCGCGTGCAGTTTGAATTGCTGACCAACCGTGAAGCCCGCGATCAGGCCGCAGAACTCGCGATTCAGATCACCACCGATGAAGAAGCAAGGACGATCACCATTGCTGATAGTGGAATCGGGATGACGGCGGAGGAACTGGCAGAACACCTGGGGACAATCGCCAAGTCTGGCGTTAAAGCCCTGATGGAAGGGCTGGAGACCGGCCAGAAAAGCCAGCTGATCGGGCAGTTTGGCGTTGGCTTCTACTCCGCCTTTGTGGTCGCCGAAGAAGTGATTGTCACCTCGCTCTCCTACCGCCCCGACGCCGAAGCTGCCGAATGGCGCAGCACTGGCGACGAAACATTCACGATTGGCCCAGCCGAACGTGACCAACGCGGCACGACCATTACCCTCAAGTTGCGCGAGGATGCGGCGGAATTTGCCACTCCCTGGCGCGTCAAGCAAGTCATTAAGCGCCACTCCGACTTCGTCGCCTTCCCCATCTACGTCGATGGTGAACAGGCCAATCAGCAAACCGCGCTCTGGCGGCAACAGCCACAACAGGTGAGCGCGGAAGAATATACAAAGTTCTACCAGGAACTGACGTTCGATTACACCGATCCCTTGCTCCATCTGCACGTTTCAACCGATGCCCCGATCGATCTCCACGCAATCCTCTTTGTTCCCGCAACGCGTGAACGCGGCTTACTGGAACGGCGGATTGAAGGGAAGATCAAGCTCTACTCGCGCAAAGTGCTGATCCAGGAGGAAGCGAAAGATCTCTTACCGCCACACTTCCGTTTTGTCGAAGGCGTGGTTGACAGCGAAGATCTGCCATTGAATGTTGCCCGCGAGACGGTACAGGGAACACAGATCCATCAGCGCATTCGGCGCACCTTGACTGGGAGACTAACCAGAGCCCTGGGCGAAATGGCGAACGATGAGCCAGAGAAATACGCGACGTTCTGGCAAGAATTTGGGCCATTCCTGAAAGAAGGGATCGCGATTGACCCCACGGTGCGCGGCGACCTCCTACCACTCCTGCGCTTCCACAGCACCAAGGCCGCAGGCGATTCGCTGATTGGGCTGGCGGATTACGTTGAGCGGATGGCAGAAGGGCAGGAGGCGATCTACTACGTGCTGGCAGGCGATCTGGAAAGCGCCCGCCAAAGCCCACACCTAGAGGCATTGGCCGCCCGTGATCTGGAAGCCTTGCTCCTAACGGACGTGTTCGACAGCGTGATGCTGGAAGGCTTACGCGAATACGAAGGGAAGCCACTCCAAAACCTTGACGACCCCAATCTCAAACTCCCTGGCGACAATGCTGGCGCGGAATCTCGCGTCGATGACGCGGCATTCAATACGCTTACCGCGCGTATTGCGGCGATCCTCGGCGAACGAATTGCTGAAGTTCGCGGCTCATCGATCCTGCAAGCCAGCCCCGCCCGCCTGATCTCCGCCGATGCCGGGCCAGGCCGCGAGATGGCGCGATTCCAGCGCATGCTGGGGCGCGACTATAGTGTGCCAGTGAAAACGTTGGAGTTGAATCGCGGTCATCAACTGACTGTCGATCTGGCGCAACGCGTGGCCGATAACGCCGATGATCCCCTGGTGGAATTGCTTGTTGAGCAACTCTACGACAATGCGCTCTTGCTCGAAGGCTTACACCCCAATCCTGCCGCGATGGTTGGGCGCTTACAGGCATTGATGGAAGCGGCGGCCCATCCCGCTACACAGGAAGCATAGGCAGAAACTCTCAGGGGGCATGGGCTAACCCATGCCCCCTGATACAGAATCCCGTTTAGCCCATGAACCGCGTCGCCAGGAATGGCGTGAGATCAACTTCGGCAGGCTGCCCCTGCGCCATCCGCGCCACCATAGCCCCAGAGTGTGGGCCAAGTTGCAGGCCAGAGGGGCCGTGTCCTGTAGCGATATAGAGATTATCGTACCCTGGCACCGCGCCCAGCACTGGTACACCATCAGGGGTTGAGGGCCGCAGCCCAATCCGTACTTCGTGTAATGTCGCGCCAGCCAAACCAGGCGCGACGCGCAATGCCTCGCTCAATGCTTCGTGGACACCCCCTGCTGTCATGCGTGGATCAAACCCAGCGTCATGCTCGCGAGTTGCCCCAGCGACTACCCGCGATTCCGGGAACGTGACAATGTAATGGGAGTGGTAGCCCAAGATAACCGGCCATTTTGTGGTCATCACGCCGGGCAGATCAAGATGGAGAATCTGCCCGCGTTGTGGATAAATTGGTAACGATAGATTCAGGGTATCGCTGAGTTGCTTGGTCCACGCACCGCCCGCAATAACCACGGCATCAGCCAAGAGTTCTTGACCGCCAGCACGCACGCCCTGCACATGCCCTATCTGATCGTGCAGAATCTCTGCACTCCCACCAATCATCGTTGCGCCACGCTTCTCAGCAGCCCGACGCAGGCTATCGCGCAAGAGGCGACCGTTGACCCGCCCAACTCCACTGCTATAGATTGCCGCTGGAATATCAGCCAGAGCAGGGAAATATCGCCGCGCTTCGCGCCCATCAAGCATGGCCGTATCGCCAATATTCTGCATCCCATTGGCGCGGCGTTCTTCCATCGTGCGCAATTGCTCAGGCAGGCGCGCGGCTTCCTCATCATTCGTGGCGACGTATAAACCACCACACACCATAAACCCGGTATCTGTCTCGCCATCCTCTGCAAGTTGGGCCAATAGTTGGGGGTAAAACGTTACTGCCGCCATCGTGAGTTCGGTAAACGGTGGGCGGCCCAGGACACTGCTGCCAGGCGCGATAATCCCTGCCCCTGCTGCCGTGGCCTGACCTAGGTCAGCGCGATCAACAACGGTCACCTTTGCGCCGTCGCGCACCGCTTGATAGGCCGCGGCCTGCCCGACGATGCCACCACCAATGACAATAATTTCGGTCATTGCCCACCTTCATTCTGATCGTGTTTGCTTCGACGCCAAGCAAGGGGTGTGCTTCTCCTCATGCTACCGCATCACCAGCCATTGTCAACGCGCTGGCTCCACAGGATCACACCTTGAACTCGGGATGCGCTTGCGCATATTGCGCCTGCTGGACACCCAAGTCCTCCTGGAGCTGAATCGTCATCCCCCCATCGACAACTAATGCTTGCCCTGTCATAAAGGCGGCATCAGAAGAGCAGAGAAAGGCAACTACCCCGGCAATGTCAGCAGGTTGCCCAACACGACGCACCGGGTATTGTTCAGAAAAGTAGGCGCGGCGGCCAGGATCAGCCTCGAAAGCGGCCTGCCCACGCTCAGTAATAATCAGACCAGGGCAGATCGCGTTCACCCGAATCCCTGCTGGGCCATAATCAACGGCCAGTTGCCGAGTCAGCCCAATTACTGCTGCCTTACCAGTGTCATATACCACGCGACGGCGCGCAGCCAGCAGCCCATGCACCGAGGCGATATTGACGATGGCCCCGCCACCTGCCGCAATCATCTGCGGCACAGCATACTTTGCCCCTAGGAAAAGCGCTCTGACCAGTAGCGCCATCCCCTGATCCCACGCGGTAGCGGTAGCCTCAACTGCATTACCGTCCAGACCAGGGCCGCCATTATAGGCATTGCAGACCAAAATCGTCAGTTTGCCAAACTGCGCGACGGCCTGATCAACTGCTGACTCGATCACCACTGGATCAGCGACATCACCGATTAAGCAGGCAGCAAGGCCGCCACTCGCCCGAATAGTGGCGACATTCTGCGTTGCCGCTGCCTGATCGAGATCAACGATTAACACCGTTGCGCCTTCGCTTGCCAACCTGCGGGCCGTTGCCCCGCCAATGCCTTGGGCGCCGCCAGTGACTATCGCCACCTGCTCTGCAAACCGCATTATTTCTCCCCCAATTCGCCAACCTCGCGCCACCGTCAATCAGATCTTCACGCCTGATCGTTGCCCAACACAGTGTATGGGCGCTAGAGCCAAGAGTCGATAATTTAACAATCGATTAATGCTGTGCTAACCAGAATTTAACGGCCCGTTAAGTTAGTACCCAACGGCGCTTGTTACTCTTTGCCAGAGTGAGCCACGACCCGTCGATCACGACCAATGAACGATACAGCCTCTGTCCTCACCGTAGCGTACGATAACGACAATCTACGCTGTAGCACGCCATGCAATACACTAAAGGAAGCGACCATGATCGAAGTTCGGGAACTCCGCAAAGTGTACCCCAATGGCTATGAAGCCCTGAAAGATATTACGTTCACCGTCCCCGGCGGCCAGATGATGGCGATCATTGGCCGCAGTGGTGCCGGGAAATCAACGTTGCTCCGTTGCCTGAATGGGCTATTACCAGTCACCAGCGGGCGCATCGCGGTCAATGGCGTCGGAATTACTGAAGCCTCACCGCGCGAACAGTTGGCCCTGCGCCGTCGCATTGGCTTTGTCTATCAGGAATATAACCTGGTAAGCCGCTCAACGGCCTTTCGCAATGCGATCTCTGGACGCCTTGGGCAAATGTCGCCCTGGCTCTCGGCGTTGGGCATCTTTCCACGGCACGATCGCGAGATCGCCCTCAACTGCCTCGACCGCGTACAACTGCTGCACAAGGCTGACCAACGGGCAGATCGGCTCTCAGGTGGGGAGAAGCAGCGCGTCTCGCTGGCCCGAGCTCTCGCCCAGGAACCGTGGGTTATCCTCGCCGATGAACCAGTAGCCAGCCTCGATCCTGAACTGGCGCACGAGGTCATGGGCTTCCTACGCAAGGCGGCCACTGAAGAAGGTTTACCCGTCCTGATCAATATTCACGATGTCGAACTTGCCAAAGAATATGCCGACCGCATGCTGGGGATTGCCGAAGGGTTAGTGGAATTCGATGGGCCACCAAGCAAACTCACGCCCGAACGGCTTCGCGCGATCTATCGCCGCGATCCGCGATCCCTGAAAAACACAGGCACACCTCCACAACCACAACAACGTACCACCCAGCAACCAGCAAAGGAGGCGACGATTGGCGACCCCATCCGCTAATACGGCTCGCCGTACGCCGCCAGTCAGCGAGCAAATTGCCGCTCACCCCTTTGCCAGTGGCACGCCGCGCGTTGGCTGGCGTGGCACCCTGATCACCTTCATCATCCTGATCGTCATCAGTTGGGCGTGGATCGGCACCAAGGTAAGTCCCACCGAATTGGTGGCGAGTGCGCCGAATATGATCGACTTCATCCGGCGAATGTTTCCACCCGATTGGCGTTTTTTCCTCAATCGGGAACGTGTTATCGAGCCAACAATCGCCACGATCCAGATCGCCATTACTGGCACAGTGATCGCGACCGCCTGCGCCTTCCCCTTATCCCTGATTGCCGCCCGAAACCTCTCGCATCCGCTGGTCTACCAAACGGTACGCGGAATACTCAACATTATGCGGTCGATTCCTGAGTTGATCTGGGCATTGATCTTTGTCTCTGCGGTTGGTCTTGGGCCATTTGCCGGAACCCTGGCACTCGTCGCTGGCTCAATTGGTTCAATCTCCAAAGTCTTTGCTGAAGCGATCGAATCGATTGACCCAAAGCCAGTCGAAGCGATGGAGGCCGTTGGGGCCGCCAAGATCCAGAAAATCGCCTTTGGGGTTCTTCCCCAGGCCTTGGTCAGCATGGTGTCATACACTCTGCTCTATTGGGAACACAACATTCGGGCCTCATTCATTGTGGGCGCCGTTGGTGGTGGCGGTTTGGGCTTCGAGATCACTACCGAACTCAATCTGTTCCAGTATCAGCAGTTCCTCGTCCACGCCATCATCATCATCTTACTGGTCACGATTGCTGATCGGATCAGTGCCTGGATTCGCGGCCTACTCGCCTGAACAAGGCGTTCAGCGTCAGGACAGATTTGGCTAAACAAGGTTTCACAGCGTAGTGACAACCAGATGGAGGAAACAGTAATGCGGACACAAACACCCCTTGGCGAACGAAGCTTGACCCGTCGGGCAATTCTTGGCGGCTCTGTGGGCATTGCCGTGACCAGTATCCTGGCCGCCTGCGGGGCGACCGCCACGCCGACCAACGCACCCGCCGCAAGCGCGCCAAGCACCAGTGGCACAACAATCGCCGCCCCTACGACAGCCCCAACACGCGCAGCAACAACAGCGGCCAGCGCCGCCCCCGGCACTACCCCAACAGGAGCAGCAGCACCCAGCAGTCCGGCGGGTAGCCCAGCGGCAGCAGGAACACCAGTGCGTACCCCTGTCGCTGTACCAACTGGTTCGACCGGACTACCTGAAGGCACAGCAGCCGCCCAGGTCACTGGTGTGCAACCACCACCCAATATGGCTGGTAAGCTCTCGCTGAAGAAGATCAACGTGGCGTTCATTCCCGCCGAAGATGCTGGAAAAACCCTGACTGACAATAAAGACCTTCTCGCCTACCTGAAGCAGGGCTTCGGCGTCGAAGTGAGCGGCGCCGTAGGGACCTCCTATACCGCAGTGATCGAGGCAATGCGCGCAAAGAAAGTCGACATTGCCTTCTACGGCCCGTTCTCCTACATCCTGGCCCACGAAGAAGCGAATGCCCAGGCGCTGCTGCAAGGGCAGGACAAAGATGGCAAACTCGCCACCTACAACAGCCTGATCCTGATCGCTGCCGATAGCCCAATCACTACCCTCGCAGAACTGCGCGGGAAGAGCTTCTCCTTTGTTGACCCAGCCTCAACCTCTGGGCACCTGGTACCCTCATACACCATCTTGCAGAAAGCCGGGTTGAAAGAGTCTGACTACAAGCCAATTTATGCTGGTACCCATCCAGCGTCGTATCAGGCGGTAAGCAATAAGAAAGTTGAGGCGGGCGCGATCGCCAGCGATATTTTTGCCGCTGGTGTTACCGCAGGCACAATTGACGCCAGCAAGGTAAAAATCCTCGATACGTCCTTTCCTATTCCCGGTAGCCCCATCGCCATCCGTGGCGATATTCCCGCCGCCGATCAGGAGATGCTCTTGCAGATGTTCCTCTCGATCAATGACCAGCCAAAAGACAGCCCGCTCTTTAAGGCGGCAACGGCGAATCTCGGTGCTGGCACAGTGAAGCTGCTGAAGGGCGACGACAAGACGTATGACGAACTCCGCAAAATCCCCGCGGCCATCGGCATTGATATCAAAGGGTTGAAATAAGCAACTGCGGTGCTAAGGGGGAGGCTCGACACCTCCCCCTTAGGATCCAGTAGTTAGAGCATGATGCAAGCGCCCGATCGCTTCGGTAGCCTCAGGGAGGGATGTCCGCGAATAGCCCAGGCGCAGCCATCCTTCTTCGGCCCCATAGAGGCGGCCAGGGGCGAAGGTGACACCAGCGGCAATCGCCGCGGACAACCGTTGCCGATCATCGCCAGGGCCATTCCACCGTGCCCAAAGATGCAAGCCGCCCGTTGGCACAGTAAAGCGCATTGTACTGCCAAATCGCTCGGTCAATCGCGCCACAAAATGATCTCGCTGCAATTGCAGTGCCTCCCGCAAGCGGGCAAGGTGCTGTGGCCATTCGGGCGACGCAAGCAGATCGGCAATCGCCCACTGAATCAACGGACTCATGCCAAAATCGATCTGCCGCCGGATTTCTGCCAACCGCGCGATGACGGGGGTGGGGGCAATCGCCCAGCCAATCCGCACCCCTGGCGCAATCGTCTTCGACAAGGTATTGAGGTGAATCACCCGGCTCTCACGGTCGAGGGCCAGCAACGATGGTGGCGGGGCAGCATCGAGGGCCAGTTGCCGATAGCCATCGTCCTCAACGATGGGCAGATTCAACTCGCGGCAGATCGCCAGCAGCAGTTGACGGCGTTCCAACGAGAGGGTCGTGGTCGTGGGATTCTGGTAGGTTGGGCCAACCAGAATCAAGCGCAGCCGATACCGCTGATAGGCAGCGGTCAGGGCGGCTGGCTGCATTCCCTGAGCATCAACGGGCAACGGCACCAGACGAGCGCCAAGCGCCTGGAAGAGCGGCAACGAGTAATAGAACGAGGGCTGTTCAATTCCAATAGCGTCGCCTGGGCGCAAAAGCGCCCGGGCGATCAGATAGACCGCCTGCTGGCCCCCCGTGGTAATCAAGATCCGCTTTGGGTCAAGCGAGATTTGGTGCTGCTCTGCGTATTGTTGCGCAATCACGGCCCGCAGTTGTGGTTCACCAGCCGGATCGGGATATGGCAGATCTGGGGGAATGGCTACGCGTTGTATCGCCCGTTCCAGCGCGGCGCGAGGAAACAGGTCGGGGCCAATCATCCCCTCAACCAGATCGATCATTGCGGGGGTACGCCGCGCCGCCTGTATCCGCTCGCTCAATGGCGCAATCGGCCCAAACGGGCCTTCAGCAAGATACCTGGCCCAATCGGGGGCAACGCCCCAGAGGTCGCCCCGCACTGTTGTACCACTGCCTTGCCGCCGCTCCACCAGGCCATCTGCCGCCAATTCATCGTAGGCGACAGTGACCGTGCTGCGATGAACCCCCAACTGCAACGCCAGCTGGCGTTCAGGTGGGAGACGTGTCCCTGGTGGCAAGTCGCCACGGTGAATACGGGCGGCGAAATCGGCCACAATTTCGCGATACCGTACACTCGTCGCACGGATCACTGCCGAACGATCGCGCATTCTCGCCATACTCGCTCCTTTGCAATCGGATCGTCTTCAGATTGGCCTGATCATACCCCGACCAATTGGCTGGTGACAACCCCTACCAATTCCCCTATAGTGCAAAGCATAGTGCTGGGCCTAGGCTGGAGTAAGCGATGACAAGATTTGATCGCAATCAACGGTTCAGTATCATGGCGCAGGCGGGCGATGAGATCGCCCGCTTATTTCCGCTGGCGGAGCAGATTCTCAACGAGTTGCCCGCACCGCTCACGCTAATTACGCCACCACGGGTGGGAATGATGATGCTACGGTTGCGTGAACCCGCCGCAGGCACGCTCTTTAATGCGAGCGAAGTCCTGGTTACTGAAGCGCACCTGACGATTGGTGAGCATCACGGCTACGCAATGCGCCTTGGGCGCGCCCCCGAAGCAACCCTGGCGGCGGCAGTCCTCGATGCCGCCCTCGAAGCAGCACACCCACTGAGCGACACCATTAACCACGAACTGGTGCAACTCGCAGCGGTGGAACAAGCGCGGCGCAACGCAGTATGGGCCGAAGTCGCGCCCACCCGCGTTGTCTTTGATGAGATGCGCTAGCTTGCGGGGAGGTACGGTGAAACCAGGATACCGCGAGTTTCAGACAGCCGCTGGCGAACCTTATGCGATCCACGAATCAGCCGATGTTCACGATACTGAACTTGGCGCTTGGGTCTATCTTGGCCCACAAACGAGTATCTACGAATCGACTTTTGGCGATTACAGCTATACGGCTGGCGATGCCCAGATTATCTATAGCGACGTTGGCAAGTTCTGTTCGCTCGCCTCACACATTCGGCTCAACCCCGGTAATCACCCGATGTGGCGCGTCACGCAGCATCATGCGACCTACCGCCTACGCGAATACCAGTTTGCCGACACCGATGATGCCGCGTTCTTCGATTGGCGGCGGGCGCACCGCGTTACCATCGGTCATGATGTCTGGATCGGTCATGGCGCAATCGTGATGCCGGGAGTCACCGTAGGCACCGGGGCAGTCGTGGGGGCAGGGGCGGTCGTCACGAAAGATGTGGCCCCCTACACCATCGTCGTGGGCGTACCCGCCAAGCCGCTGCGGGAGAGATTCCCCGCCACAATTGTGGAGAAATTACTGCAAATTGCCTGGTGGGATTGGGATCGCGCCACCTTGATGGCCCGCTGGCCGGAGATGAATGATCTCGACCAATTTATCGCGACCTATAGTTAATCGCAGGAGAACAGGCTGATGCCCAATCCCAGCACGATACCCAGTTTCAACCCGGTTGCCGATAGTCAGGCCATCTTTCGCGTGCTGCTGAATGCGATGGCCCGCCCTGGCACAGTCGCCCTGCTCCCAGCAACTGATCCACGCTGTCCACTTGAAGCAGGACAGGCGCTAGCAGCACTCGCCCAAACACTGCTCGACCATGAGGTGACGTTTGCCGTTGACTCAGCCCTACCGCAGGCCGAAGCATTCACCCACTATCTCACCACCACGACTGGCAGCCGCCCCGCTGAACACCGTGAGGCCGACTATTTCTTCGCTCCTGGCCCGCTAGAAGCTGGCAGGCTCAATACGCTGAAACGCGGTGTGTTGGCCTTCCCGGACGAAGGGGCGACGGCGATCATCCTGACCTCTACCTTTGCAAGTGAACCTGATACCCACGACACCTTACAAGGGCCGGGAATTGCGGCAACGCTCGTTACCAATCTGGCGGGGTTGAGCCAGGAGAATCTCACGGAGCGCGATCAAGCCAATAGCGAATTACCACGCGGCATCGATCTGATCCTCGTTGATCCATCGGGGCACGTTGTCTGTCTACCACGAACCACACGAATCACCAGGAACGCATGGTAAAGGGGGCCAGGGATGGGATATACCGCAGTCAAAGGGGGCCTGGACGCAATTCTAGCGGCAGAAGCATTAATCAGTAACAGTACCGACCGCCTTGATCCCAGCCAAGTCGAACGTGGCGCACAGCTCTTAGTAGATCAGGTGATGGGTGAAGGAGGCTTATACGCGCCATCATTAGCCGCCCTCGCCATTGCCCAGGCTGAAGGCGATCCAATCGAAGCGGCATTCTTACTTCGCGCCTATCGCTCCACCTTGCCCCGGCTGGGCTATACGCTGCCCGCCGATGGCCGCCGAATGCGCGTTGTGCGCCGAATCTCATCGACGTTCAAAGATATTCCTGGTGGGCAGTTGCTAGGGCGCACCCGCGACTACACCCAGCGGCTACTTGACCTGGATGGGCGCATCGCAGCCAAGATGCAAGCCAATACTCCGGCAGTACCAACGGCGATAGACGATGAATGGCCATCATTTCCCAGCGTGATCGATATGTTGCGCGAGGAAGGGCTGGTCGCGCCCGCGTCCGATGAACTGACTGAGCCTGCCGATATTACCCGCGATGCCCTGCGTTTTCCCGCGCCGCGCTCAGCCCGCCTGCAAGCGCTGGCCCGCGGCGAAACGGGCTTTATTGTGGCCGTGGGCTACAGCGCACAGCGCGGGATGGGCGCGGCCCATCCCACAATTGCCGAACTCCGCTCAGGCGAACTACCAATCCAGATACAACATCCCCTCACTCACGATCCCGTCACGCTCGGCAGGATCCACCTGACCGAGGTGGAGATGATTAACCACACAGCAGGCGGCGTGGGTGGGGCGACAATTGTTGGTGGCGAAGAAACGCCCGCAGTGCAATTCGACCTGGGCTATGGAATGGCCCTGGGGCGAAATGAACGGAAAGCAATTGCCATGTCGATCATCGATGCCAGTATGAATATCGCTGGCAACAGTGGCCCCGCCGCTGACGAAGAATTCGTCCTCTCGCACTGTGACTCACTGGAATCGAGCGGCTTTGTCGAACACCTCAAACTGCCCCACTATGTCACCTTCCAATCTGCCCTCGACCGCGTGCGCTTCCGCCGACTCGCTGAACTCAGTAAGCAAGACAAAAGCCATTCGGTAGGATAAGAGGAGGTTGCAGCATGACTGCTGAACAACAAGAATCGGCGACACCACAACTGACGGCGCTGGCGGGCAACCCCGAAGCGTACAACTACGCCTTTCTCGATGAAGTTTCGAAGCGCGAGATTCGCCGCGCCCTCCTTAAAGCAGTCGCGATTCCCGGCTATCAGGTGCCATTCGGCTCGCGTGAAATGCCGATTGCGCGGGGCTGGGGCAGCGGCGGCTTGCAAGTCACCCTGGCGACCATCGGCCCCGACGATACGCTGAAGGTGATTGACCAGGGCACTGATGCGGGCGTCAACGCTGTCAATATCCGCCGACTGGTGGAGCGCACCGCGCCCGGAGTCACAACGACCTACAACACCGCAGAAGCGACGCTGATCCAATCGCGTCATCGCTTTCCCGAAGAACCGCTGCGCGACGATCAGATTATGGTGCTACAGGTGCCCCTGCCAGAGCCGCTACGCATGGTTGAACCACGCGAGAGTGTGACACGCCAACTGCACGCCGAGGCCGACTACACGCGCGTCTGGGTTCACCTCTACGAAGATGTGATTACGAATGGCGAGATCAGCCGAGCGGCGGGGTATCCAGTCCTGGTCAACAAGCGCTATATCATGTCGCCCAGCCCAATTCCCCGCTGGGATATTGCCAAACTCCATCAATCGGCCTCGCTGACGTTGCTTGGCGCGGGCCGCGAGAAACGAATCTATGCAGTACCGCCCTATACCGATGTAATACCACTTGACTTTGAGGATTATCCATTCCGGGTCGAGAGTTTCGTCGGTAAACATTGCGCCCGTTGCGGCGCAACCGATACCTACCTTGACGAAATCATCATTGACAATGGCGAGCGGCTCTATGCTTGCTCCGATACCGCACACTGCGACGAGCGGCTTGCGGCCCACGCGGGCGGTAACGCCTAAATCAGTACCAGGGGGAATGATGACCGCCGATTGGCTATTGCACGTTGCGGGGTTAGCGAAACGGTATGGGCGCGGCTGTGACTATTGCTATACGCTCACTGGCCTCGCTGCTGCGACCAATGAATGCCCACGCTGCGGGAGTTTAGTCGCCTGTGCCGAGATTGGCTTCACGCTGGCACCAGGGCAAACTCTGGGGATTGTCGGGGAGTCTGGCTCAGGCAAGAGCACCGTATTATCTTGCCTCTATGGCGACAGTGAGCCATCGGCGGGGCACGCCTATTTCCGCCCCTTTGCCGATGGACAGCGCGATATCTTCGATATTACTCCTGGCGAACGCCGCACCTTACGGAACTTCCAGATGGGGATTGTCTACCAACATCCGCATCGCGGACTGAACTTGCGAATTTCTGCTGGCGGCAATGTGGCGGAGCGGCTGATGGCGACGGAGTGGCGGCGGGTTGGTGATATCCGCGAACGCGCCAGCGCCTTGCTGGGCCGGATGGAAGTGCCAGCATCGCGGATGGACGATCTGCCCGCCTTCTTCTCTGGGGGGATGCAGCAACGGGTGCAGATCGCGAAAGCACTGGCGAACGGCCCCACGCTCTTACTGCTGGATGAACTCACGACGGGCTTAGATGTCTCGGTACAGGCGGGAGTGCTCGACCTGATCCGCGAGATTCAGGCAGCTTCGGGGATCGCCATGATCATCGTCTCGCACGATCTGGGCGTGATCCGCCTGCTGGCTGAGCGCACAATTGTAATGAAACACGGGCGGATTGCTGAAGCAGGGCTGACAGATCAGATTCTTGAAGATCCGCAGCACCCCTACACTCAACTGCTGGTCAGTTCAGCCAACGTCTAGCTATTGCTAGCTATTGAAGGAGTACCAATGACCGCCCCAATTCTGACTGTCACCAATTTGCAGAAATCTTTTCTCTTGCACGTCCTGGGCGGAAAGCGCGTCGTCGCCCTCAAAGGGGTATCGTTCACGATTCCGCAAGGCGCATTTGTGGGCGTTATTGGGCCGAGCGGTGGGGGGAAGTCGAGCCTGCTCAAATGCCTCTATCGTACCTACCTCCCAACGGGGGGCTCGCTTGATTACCTGACGGCCAATGGCGCACAGATCGACCTGGCCGCCGCCAGCGATGATGCGATCCTTGATCTACGGGAGCAAGAACTGGGCTATGTCTCGCAGTTTCTCCGGCCTGCACCACGGGTCACAGCAGTTGATCTGGTCGCCCGACCGCTGATCAGCCGTGGGGTAGCCCAGCCCGAAGCGCGTGAGCAAGCAACCGCCTTGTTGTTGCGTCTCTCGCTCCCTGCTGACCTGCTTGATGGCTATCCAGTTCTCTTTTCTGGCGGCGAACAACAGCGGGTCAATATCGCTCGCGCCTTGATTGCTCCACCTCGCCTGCTCTTGCTTGATGAACCAACCTCGGCACTTGATGCAACCAACCAGGAAACCGTGCTAACGTTATTGCAAGAAATTCATGCACAAGGTACAACAATCATTGGCACCTTCCACGATTTAGCGGTGGTGCGCCGTCTGACTGACCACTACTTACAGATTCGCCACGGCGAACTCACTGACGCAGGGCCAACCGCCACCTTAGTGGTGGCCGCCCTGAGCCTGACCCACTAACAGTGCTAGAGATTGAAACGCTACCGACAGATGGAAAGGGTCGAGAATGGTGAAGCAGCTTTCCCTGACCAATGCAACTATCGTCACGCATGATCAGGTGTTGACCAATAGTACCGTGGTGATAGAGCATCAGGAGATCGTTGGTATTGTTCCCCACAGCTACCCCAGCGCTCCTGGCACCCTCGATCTCGGCGGCAGATATATCTTACCGGGTATCGTCGATCTCCATAATGATGCCTTAGAGAAAGAAATTAGCCCTCGCCCGCGGGCCGCATTCAACCGTGAATTTGCGCTGCTTCATCTCGACCGCAAGCTAGCCGCAGCCGGAGTCACCACGGAGTTCCACGCGGTTTACTTTGCCGACCGAGATGATATTGGGCGGAAAGTCGATCACGCTACGGATGTTTGTCAGGCGGTGGCGAATCTGCGCGATTCGCCACACGCAGCGATCGATAACCAGGTACTGCATCGTCTCGACCTTCGCACTAATCATGCGCTCCCAGCGATGCTCACTGCGCTTGAACTGGCGAATGTGCCATTCGTGTCGATCAACGACCATGTACCTGGGCAAGGGCAATTCAACAACCTTGCCGCCTATCGCGACTATGCCCGCAGCTTCATCAGCGGCAAACCAACCGAAGCACAGGTTGACGCAGTGATCGCTGAACGCTTAGACAAAGCAGCCAGGACCGAAACCCTGATGCTCCAAACGCTGGCGGGCGTCGCTGAGGCCCGCACGAAGCAGCACCTGATCATCGCTTCTCACGACGATGACACCCCCGAACGGGTTGACCTGATGTGCGACACAGGCTGCACGATTGCCGAGTTTCCGATCACGCTGGCGGCGGCCCAACAAGCCCGTAAACGCGGAATGTTGATTGCCATGGGCGCACCAAATATCTTGCAAGGGCGGTCGCTCAGTGGGAATGCCAGCGCGCTCGATCTGATGGAACGGGGTCTGGTCGATATTCTGGTCGCTGATTACCACGCCTCATCATTGTTAGCCGCCGTCTTCCTGCTGGTCGAGCGGGGCCTCGCCGACCTGCCAACGGCGACCAAGCTGATTGGCACAACTCCAGCGAAGGCCATCGGAATGACTGATCGTGGGGAGATCGCTACTGGACGGCGGGCGGATCTGATCATCGTTGAAGAACATGGCGGCCTACCAATCGTCGCGGCAACCCTGCTGCGCGGTGTAACGAGCTATGCTGGTGGTCCCTTTGCTGGAGCCCTGGCTACCGCCCAACACGCCATCAGCGATGCGCTGGCGGGGGCCTGATGCGCTACATCATTCACCTGCTGCCCGCCGAAGCACAACGGCAAGCCTTCGATGCTGCCCGGGCGCGAATCGCTGCCGTGATCGGTCATAACCGGGCGCTCGATTATCCAACAGCCCACATCACCCTTATCTGGGCTATTCAGGACCAACCCGCCGACCCTGCCCCAATTGATCCAGCGGCGCTAGTAGCGCTGCTCGAACGTTACCGTGATTCAGGGCCGATCACCATGCCGCTGGGTGAACCTGCTGATACGCAGGAGCATCTGCTCTTCACCCTCGCCAACCCTCCGGCACTCGCAACGCTGCGCCGAGCGCTCTACGATAATGTGTGGCAGCTTGCGGCAGGGCCAAACAACGAACACCTCGAACGGGCTGACCGCATGCGCGAACAGACCTGGCCGCATCTGACCTTCGCCCAGGAGATTACACCAGCGCAATTTACTCAGGCTCAGGTCGTGCTGCAACAGGAAGACCCTGCCCTCTTACAAGCGCCCATTGTCGGCAGTACACTTGCCCTGATTGCCCGCGACATTGATGCTGGCGAACCGTATCGGATTATCGCGACGGTGCCGCTCTAAATAAAGGACGGTCACTAATGCGCCAACTGGCAATTGTGGCCCATCGTGGGGCCTCAGCCCTGGCCCCAGAGAACACCCTCGCTGCCTTCGCCGCCGCGCTCGCCTTGGGTGTCGCCGCGATTGAAACTGATCTCCGCCTCACGGCTGATGGGCAGCTTGTCCTGGCCCACGACGCCGATTTACAGCGCCTGCTTGGGCAACCGCGTGCGATCGCCGAAACGACCCTGGCTGAGCTACAACAACTGATGATTGGGACTGATGAACAGGGGCAACCACAACGAATCGCCACGCCAGCGGAATTGCTAGCGCTTGTCAACAACAGCGCAGCAATCCTCTTTGATCTGAAAATTGGCCCAGAGTTCCTGCCACTGCTCTTACCACTGCTCCAGCGTTCTGCAATGACTGAACAGGTTATCCTTGGCGTACGGTCGGTAGAAACGCTTCAGGCGATTCAGGCAGCGGCACCAACTATCCGCACGCTTGCCTTTGGTCGAACATTGGCGGACGTTTGGGCCATGCTCGCAGCAGGGGCGACGATTGCCCGCCTTTGGGCTCCCTGGCTTGATGCAGACGCCCTCACCAAAGCGCGCCAATTCGCCTGCCCAGTGTGGATTATGTGTGGACAACCGGCCCTGGGCACGGTTGGTGAAACGACCGTTGCTGAACTTTGCCACTACCGCCAACTCGGTATTGATGCCGTACTGCTCAATGATCCACGTCTGGCAATCGCCGCAAACGAGGCAACACTGACGGCAGCGGGATAGCCACAGAAGCCATTGAAAATGGTGCGGCTCACCAATCCCTGACAATCAATTACTCAGCCTGGATGACTGCGATACATTGTGAATAAAGAGGGTACCCGTAGCGGGATTCGAACCCGCGATCTTCACCTTGAAAGGGTGACGTCCTAGGCCACTAGACTATACGGGCATAGTGATACAGGATCACTGCACGCCAAAGGATACACAGTGCTTCCAGTGCTGTCAAGGCTGTTTTTTCGCGCTATAGCGTCATTCTTAGCGACTGAGTGCCACTAATCCACCCCAGACAATGCATGCGCCAACAATCCCACTCACCAACGAAACAGCTACCGGGTGTTTCCACAGCGTGCGCTGCCGTAGGGCATCCCAGCGCAGCGCAATGGCGAGCATAGCGCCCAAGCCGCAATACAGCAGGGCCACGCCAGCCCAATCAGGTGGGGGCAAGGCGCGGACGATCCCTGGCTGAGATCCGATCGTTTCGACAACGGCTAGCATCGCTCTCGCTGGCAACCAGGTCAATAACCCAAAGAAGGACCCCAATGGCCCAGGAAGGAATCCAACAAGCGCGGTGACAAAGCCACCACCCATGATCAGTGGGACAGGCCACTCCACCAACAAGTTGGTTGGTAAGGTTGCCAGCGAAAATTGCCCGAAATAATGACTGATCAGTGGCAGCGTGGCAAGCTCAGCAGCGATAGTGGCGGCAATTGGCGCACCAAGCAGTTTGGGCAGGCGCAGCTGCTGTAAGTATTTTTGGAGCAATGGAGCAGCGACAATTAGTCCGACAACCGCTGCACAGGAAAGTTGGAAACCAATATCAAGCAACGCTTCTGGGGCATAAACCGTCATGCCAATCACCGCCAGTGCCAGCGCATTGAGCACATCAGCCCGCCGCCCCAACGCCTCTGCCACCAGGTAGAGCGACCCCATGATCGCAGCCCGAACCAGCGATGGGCTTGCCCCAACAAAGAAGACAAAGGCCCAGATCGTGATGGCTGAGCCACTCAGCCAGAAGACAGAGCGGCCTCGCTTCAGCACCGCACCGATTTGCGCGCATAGCCCCGCTACCAGCGCCACATTCCAACCACTCAGGGCCATGATATGCGTGGTCCCAGTACGAACAAATGCTTGACGCGTTGCAGGCGGTAGCAGGCGATCATCACCGAAGAGTACGCTTGTGGTCAGGGCTCCCTCGGCACCTGGAATATCTCTTCTCAATCGTTCTTCGATCGCGATCAGCAGTGCTTCCTTGCGCGCCAGCACTGTATCGCGCGGTCCTTGCGCGACGATCTGCGTGTTGTAGGCACGAAACTGACCATGTATCCCCTGGCGGGTGAGGTAGTCGCGCCATGTTGGGAGCGTCATTTGTTCACGAGCGCGATAGCTGCCAGCAACTTCGATCTGATCGCCACTACCGACAGCGGGGGCAAACGGCAGGTCAACCTGCACGACAGCAGTGCCCGCGCTCCAGCGGTCAGCAACTCGCACAGCATCAACAGCGACCACCGCAGTATCGCCCCCATCACCACGGATCGGCCAGCCCTGGACCACCCCGCGCATCGCCGTGATGGAGCCAGCGGGCAGCAAGGCCGCTGGATGTTGCACTACCGCAGCCCGCCAAACGCCAAGCCCGCAACAAAGACAGGCGACAACCAGGAAAAGCAGGAGCGAGCGGCGGGCGGGCCAGAGCAAAGCCAGGGCCACAACGATCAGCGTGGCCCAGACGGATAAGATCGCCCAGCGCCAGGGGGTTGCTCCCAGCCCCAAAGCGATCCCGATCAACCAGGCAATCGCCAGCCAGACCAATCGCACCCAGCACCTCGTGGCTTGTGCCTCAGCAACGCGCTATCGCCGTACACATAAAAACAGTCGTGGGCGGAGTATCACGCACCACGACTGCCCGTGCAAACTTTTCGACCGCGAGGAGTTACGTTACTTCACAGTAAACTCAACCGTCTGGCTCGGTGAGCCTTCATTATTGTAGTAGAACTCAGCCTTATACGTTCCCGCGGCGGAAGGCGTATAGTTGAATGAACCGTAGAACGTCGCGTCTTTATCAAATGTGCGGTTCGTACCACTGACCGCCTCGCGAATCCCATTGCGATAGAGTCGCAATTCAAGCGTCTGGCCCTGTTTCACATTCTTCGCCGTGTAGGTGATATACATTGGCTGGTTGATCACAAAGGTATCGGTTTTTTGATCAGGGCGATTACTCGAAGTGATCGATGACGCCGTTGTAGCATCGACAACCTCACTCGTGCCGAGGCGCTGCGAAGCAAGCAACCCGATCACGCCGCAGGCAATCAACAGCAAGAGTGCTGCTAGGCCACAGCCAATGAATAATCCCTTCCGGCTCTTCTTTGGGGCTGGCGTTGGTGCTGCGCCATAATTGCCTTGTGGCTGTGGCGTATACGAACCCTGCTGGGGCTGCCCAAAGCTGCTTTGGGCAGGTTGACCAAAGGAGTTCTGGGCTGGCTGCCCAAAGTTGCTTGCTACTGGTGGTGAGCCAAAACCGCCACCAGGCGCGCCTGAGACGGGCGGCTGTCCGGGAACCCAGGCCGTACCATCATAACGCAGCCAGCCACCAGAATTACCATCAATCGCCCAGTACGTGCCATTCGAGTCGCGCACCTGTAATCCCTGCACGCGACGACCATACTCTTCGGCGCTGATCTGGCGTTGATCGTAGGCCTGTCGTAACCGCGTATACTCAGCCCGAGCATCGTCAAAGTTCATCTATCTAGCTCCCTTCCATTCCACTGGCGGTGTTCGTGTCTGGATCACAGGTCGATACAGAATCATCCGCACTACTGTACAGTACGTTAGCAAAGCCACGATGGTTTACAAGGCATGATTTACTCTTCCATTGCCCGCTGAAACTTTGTGCATTGTAGCACGGTACGACCAAGAAAAGGACTGCCGTAGTAGTTGACAGACGGCAAGCATAAGGGTACGTTCCTTACAGTGAAATACTGCGGGCAAAGCCCTACCTGAGGAGTCGCTTGATGACCACAATTCAGACAGAGAGTACCGATCCTGATTTTCTACAATTGGCTGCCGAGGTTGCAGCAGTCGCCAAGCGCTTACAGGTGCCAGGCGTGGCGATAGGCGTCCATAACGATGGAAGCAACCATATCGCAGGCTATGGGATCACCAATATTGAGGCACCAGTACCAGTCGATGGTCATACACTCTTTCAGATTGGCTCAACAACCAAGACGTTTACTGCTACCGCCGCCATGCGCTTGGTGGAAGAAGGCAAACTCGACCTCGATAGTCCTGTCTGCACCTATCTCCCAGATCTCCAACTGGCTGATCAGGAAGCCGCCAAGCAGGTAACCCTCCGGCAACTCTTCAACCATTCTGCTGGTTGGTTGGGCGATTTCTTCGACGACACCGGGCGCGGCGATGACGCGTTGGCGATCATTGTGGAGCGGATGCGCGATCTCCCGCAACTAACGCCACTTGGCCAATTTGCCTCCTACAATAATGCCGGCTTCTACCTGGCGGGGCGCGTGCTTGAGGCGGTGACAGGCAAGCCATATGAAACGGTCATTCAGGAGTATATTCTCGACCCACTCGGGATGACCGAATCGTTCTTCTTCGCCGAAGACTGTATCAGCCGCCGGGTCGTCTCAGGCCATCTGGTCAATGATGGGAAGACAACGGTAATGCGCCCCTGGGCTTTGGCCCGGTCGGCCCATGCCGCAGGGGGGATCACCTCCACCGCCCACGATCAGCTGATCTACGCGCAATTTCATTTAGGCGATGGCACGGCCCCAGATGGCACGCGGCTACTCTCAGCGGAATCGTTAGCAGAAATGCAAACGCCGCGGATCGATGCAGGGAGCGCCTTCGGAAAAATCGGTGTTAGCTGGATGATCAAGGTGCTTGATGGTGTCAAAACGGTGCGACATGGCGGTACGACCAGCGGACAACTCTCCGCATTTGTCCTGGTACCAGAGCAGCGCTTTGCCCTGACTGTGCTGACTAATGCGACTACTGGTGGGCAGTTGCACAATGAGATCGTCAAGTGGGCGTTACGGCACTATTTCAATATTGGCGAATCAGCGCTTACCCCGGTGCAGCGGTCAGCAGAAGAACTGGAGGCGTATGTAGGCAAATATACCGCCGCTGGCTCCGACCTCGAGATTACCGTTAAGGATCAAACCCTGGTGATGCAGGTGATCCCCAAAGGTGGCTTCCCTACCAAAGACACCCCGCCCCGACCAGCCCCGCCACCAACTCGCCTGCTGCTGGCCGAGGACGACTTTGTGGTCGCCCAAGACGCGCCACTCAAAGACGCGCAAGGGGAGTTCTTGCGCGATGATGCTGACGCTGTTGCCTGGTTACGTTTTGGCGGTCGGATGGCCAAACGGGTGGAATAGCGCAGCGCTAGAGGCTATAGAGGAACACGAAGCAGGGGCGGTACTGCTCAGTACCGCCCCTGCTTTTATCACACTGTGCTTTCTACCGAATCAACGTCCTTCGTGCAACACCACAGATGCGGATGGGGAGGCCTTACGGCTCCTCATCCAACTGTGGTTCTAGCACACAGGGAACCAACTGCTTCGGCTGCCCACCCTCGCAGTGGATCGGAACAGTGGTTGCGTTACTATCAATCGTCGACACCGTCGGCGTGGGGATAGTCACGGTGAAAAGAGCCGTAGCCCCAAATGCTGGCTCATCAGGGCTATCTGGAATCGCTTCTGCAATAAAGCGCACGCGCTCGCCTTCCTTCAGGCCCATCGCCGCTGTACAAGGCATCATCTGCACCATGAAGGTCCCATCCGGGGCAACAGTCACCCTTGGCTCATGAATACCGTAGGGTTGGCTCTGATTAATCCCTTTCAGGGTATACGGACCACGCACCACTACGCTGCTCCCAGCCGGGAAGCCGCTGCCCTGCGCCTGCACCGCAACGTCACACGGCCCAGTTGTCGGCACAATGCCTAACGGCGGCAGGGCAGCGGCACTGGTTGACTGATTCAATGTCATCACAACCATGAGCAGCAGCAAGCAGGCAACGAGCAAGCACGCTGCTGGCAGCGCTATCCGCGGTTTCTTTAGTATGTGCCTGGCTTGAATACCACACCTCTCAGTCGTGAGCGAGCCGTTTGCTGCAACGGCTATACCAAGTATAGCTTGGCAAGCATGGCTCGCCTATCCCCTTGCCAGTAATGCGCGTAGCCAATGTGGTGTAAAGCCTGCTTCGCGCAACGCCGCCAACACGGGCGCAGCTTCACCATCGACAGCAAGGGTCAGCAACAACCGCCCATCTGACAACTGCTCTGGTGGTGGAAGATTGGCACGGTGTAACGCGGCAAGCAACCGATCAACCATGGTGCTGTCATCAGGCTTCAGCAGTAATGCGCGGGCCAGACGAACCCCGGCATAGCCTTCTGTCCACTCACGCAAGGTAAAGGCGACATTCTGCGGGAGCGGCGCCCGCCCACCACGTTCCAACAACCCGACAACCTGTTCGGGGCTCAGGCCACTGACAATCCCGCGCCGCACAGAGCTTGCCGTCAACCGATAGACCGCGGCTGTATCGAGGCGCACCAGATCGGCAATCGCTCCCAGTGCCCACACCCGCCGCGGAACTGGGTGAAAGAGGACAATCTCGAAATCAGCACCAACAGTCAGTGGGCGATCAGCAAGCCGGGGAACCGCTGGCTCTGGGCCAGTACCAAGCAGCCAAGCGCCCACTGCCGTTACGGCCACTGCGGGAAGCTGCCGTTTCCCGGCATGATGCTCACCCAACGACAGCACACCAAGCGGCACCAATGCCCCCAGCAATGCCACCTCCACGACTGCCGCCGTTACTTCCTCCCGCGTACCAGCTGGCCCACTGGCGCGGGCGGCATGGAAGCTCCCACCAAGCAATTCAGGGCGCAGGCGTGCAATACGTAAGGCGAGCAGTTCCAGGTCATACCATTCATGCACCGGGCAGGCACGCAATTCTTCCAGGATTAACGACCGTGCCGCAGGCCAATCGACATTGACCAGTTGTAAGTCGTCCTGGCTCGCTTCCTCCGGCCAATCCGTCGTCGTGGTCCAGCGAGCGAACAGCGCCTGGGCCTCGCTGGCGAAACTCTGCCCGCGCCAGGGTTCAAGGGCCGCACCAACCAGTTCGTACCGCTCCTCCTCCACCCGCACCAGGCCAAGCTCCTGGGCCAGTGTCAGTAACAACGGCAGATAGCCAGGACGCACCCGTCCATCAGTGGTGGTACCCCATAAGGCCGAGGCGAGACGGCGTACTGCAGTCGCATTGCGCTCCTCGTCACCTTCTCGCCATTCCAACGTCCGCCGCTCCAGCCGTTGCAACACTGTCAGTAAATCCCAGGCTGCACTAAAGGGATAGGTTGGCGTCAACTGGGGCGTCGCCGTTACCGGCGCCAATGGCGGTGGGGCATCGCGGGGGGGACGACGCGGCTTCACCAGATCCTGGGGAGTGAGCAAGGCCAGGGTTGCCCTATCCGCGCCACTGACTGGCTCCCCCCAAACAGGCCAAACGAGTAATCGCCGCTGCAACAAGCGCATCGCCTCACGCAATACTGGTGGCGTAAGCTGAAGCTGATGGGCCAGGGTGGAAACTGGAGCCTGCCCCCCAGCAGCGCGGATTACCTTGAGTACCTGCGCAGCTTCTGGTGGAAGATCGCGCGTGATCGCGCGGCGCTGCTCGGGCAAATCAACTCGCGCCAGAATCTCATCAATGAGATCATCGCGGCGGATGGTCCCTGGAGTGGCCCTGACCCCCCACAGCTCGGCAGCTTCTTCGAGTTCCGCCCCTTCCAGCGTTGTTAGTAACGCCCGCAATGGCGTCGCTGGGCTGAGGGTTGGGGCCAGTAAACGTTCTTCCTGAATCCGTCGAAAGGCCGTTGCTAGCTCACGGGGCAAGGCGAACTGGGCATCCTCTGCTGCCACGATTCCGCTTGCTGCTAACTCAGACAGAGTAGCAGCAACATCCTGCTCGGAACGACCAAGCTGCACGGCAAGCTGCGCTAGCGCTCGGCCCTCCACTGCGTCAACAGCCAGCAGCGCTTCGATCAATAACCACGTTTCGGAGCTAAAGGCTGCTGCCCGTTCCCGCACCATCCACGGATCACGCATCGTCCGATAAAGCTGGGCGACGGTATCGGCGGTGGAGCGACCAGTCAGGGCGATCTCCCAACGATCAGCGATCTGCCGCAACGCTTCCTCACCCTGCGCTCGCAGATGGATCAGCAGGTTGCGTACCATGAACCCTTTCCCTGCACTCGTTTCGCGATAAGCAATTTAGGAGCGGGTGCCGCCCATCCGGCCCAGCGATCGGCGCTCAGTGATCACCGTCTGCCGCCAGCAATTCTTGTGGGGCGCGTCCGTCACGCACAACTTCATACACATCCCGCACATTCTCCAGGCGCGTCAGAATATGATGGAGTTGGGGGATACTGGAAACCTCAATCGTCATCACAATCGTGACGCTCCGATCAGGATGGGTGATCGTACCAACCGAGAGAATGTTGATCTTTTCATCTGCCGCCAGCACAGTAATATCGCGTAAAAGCCCCACCCGATCCCACGCGCCCAGGCGCACCTGCACCGGGTAGAGCGTCTTGTCATCACTGCCCCAAGAGATCGGTGTCAGGCGTTCTGGCTCACTCATACTCAACACATTTGGGCAATCAACCCGATGGACGGTAATGCCGCGCCCACGAGTTACATAGCCAATGATTGGGTCACCCGGAATTGGTTTACAGCACGGAGCCAGGTTAGTCAGCAAGTCCCCAACGCCAGTGATCTGGAAACTGGCCCGCATTGGTTTACTGTTGGGATATTGTTTCGTTGGCAGGAGAATATCGCGATCACCAGGGATATTGAGTTTCGCAGCAATCTGCTGTGGCGTAATCGCACCATAGCCGATAGCAGCCAGGAAATCGTCGGTCTTGGCATAGGAAGGGAACTGTTTCGCAACCTCCGTGAGCTTCACTTCCAGGCCCAATCGCTTCAATTCTTTTTCCAGAACTTCCTTACCCTGGGCAATGTTCTCATCACGGCGTTGATGGCGGAACCACTGGCGAAGTTTCTCGCGGGCACCAGCCGTCGCCACGTACCCTAGCGAGGGATTCAGCCAGTCTCGACTTGGCCCTGGCTTGGTCTTCGAGGTTTGAATCCGTACCACCGAGCCGTTTTGCAGTTGCGTATTCAGTGGCACGAGCTTGTCGTTCACTTTCGCACTGACGCAGCTATGGCCGACATCAGTATGAATGCGGTAGGCGAAATCGATCGGTGTTGCCCCTTTCGGCAGGTCGATGACATCGCCAGCCGGAGTAAAGACATAAATCATGTCCTGGAACACATCGGTTTTCAGGGATTCGACAAACTCCTGGGCATCGACCACTTCATCGCGCCACTCCATCAGTTGCCGCAACCACTCAACTTTGGCCTGGACATTGACATCAGTCCGACCCGCTTCTTTATAACGCCAGTGAGCGGCAATCCCATACTCCGACACCCGATGCATTTCCCAGGTGCGAATCTGTACTTCGAGTGGGCGAGCCTCTAGCGCCAACACCGCAGTATGCAGCGACTGATACATACTCTCTTTGGGTCGCGAGATATAATCGTCAAACTCACCGGGGATCATGTGCCACAGTTTGTGAATCACCCCCAGCGCACCGTAGCAATCGCTATTCTCGTCAACGATGACCCGAATCCCAATCACGTCATAAATCTCGTCGAACGACTGCCCTTTCCGCTCCATCTTCTTGTAGATCGAATAGATATGTTTGCGGCGACCGCTGATCTCAGCCGGAATGCCCGCAGCATCGAGCGCGGCCCGCAGTTCCTCGGTGACTCGCTCAATGTAGCGGCCATGTTCTGGGCTATCTTTGCGGAGTTGCTTATCAATCTCTGCAAACTTCTCTGGTTCCAGATACATAAAGGCCAGGTCTTCTAGCTCCGACTTAATCTGGCGAATGCCCAGACGATTGGCGAGCGGCGCATAGACCTCCATCGTTTCAGTGGCCTTGCGCCGCTGTCGTTCTGGATTTGGCAACGGAGCCGAGCGCATATTTTGCAGACGGTCGGCCAGCTTGATCAGAACGACACTAATATCGTCCACCATCGCTAACACCATCTTGCGGATATTTTCGGCCTGTGCGGCCTTCTCGCGCTCGTGACGGCCAGGGCCATCATCGCCATGAGCCAGCCAGCTTGCGGTCTGGCCCAACTTCGTGACCCCATCTACCAGCTTGGCGATCCGTGGGCCAAACTGCGCGGCGATTTCTTCAGTGGTAACGCCAGTATCTTCAATCACATCATGGAGCAGTGCCGCAGCGATCGTTTCAGGATCCAGCTGCATATTTGCCAGAATACGGGCAGTCGCAATCGGATGCAGAATGTACGGTTCACCACTCTTCCGCAACTGCCCATCGTGTGCCGCCACCGCATAGTCATACGCACGTTCAATCAGCGTTGTACTTGCCCCAGGCATCTGCTGGCGGACAACATCAACGAGCTCCTCAAACGCAGCGCGACCGGGAGTTACTTCCATTAATTTCATTGGCGGTTTCAACGGATCTGCGGCCATGGGTCCCACCCTGCCAGTCAACATATGTGGCCCTAACAGCCGCACATATCGTACTCCTCACTGGTAACCGTCACCCCAGTTCGATGGCGGTTCCATATTTAGGGCTTCATTTCAGAGTATACTGTGTCATAGATCCTTTTGCAAAGTTTAGGCAGATCGCGGGCGGGCCTGATGCCACGCAACTTGCGCCCGTAAGCCCTCACGAGGTTCAACTGTTGGCTGATAGCCAAAATGGGCCTGGGCCTTGCGCACATCCGCAAAGGTATGGCGTTGGTCGCCCAGACGGGTTGGCTGGTAGCGGCGGTCGGCAGTGCGGCCTGTCAGTGCTTCAAGGATCGCAATTGCCTCATTCATCGAGATTGGGACACCCCCACCAATATTGTATACCTCGCCAGGGCGGCCCTGCTGCAAGGCCAGGAGGGTGCCACGCACGCCATCATCGATATAGGTATTCCCGCGGGTCTGCTCGCCATCACCAAGAATAGTGATCGGCTCACCCCGCAACAACGCTTCGATCCAGATATGATAGGCGGCATCGGGGCGCTGCCCTGGCCCATACATCGAGAAATAGCGCAAGACGACGACGGGCAGGTCAAACATTGCGCCATAGGCTAAGGCCAGTTGTTCAGCAGCTAACTTCGTGACCCCATAGTGCGAAACCGGGCGCAGTGGTGTCGTTTCGTCACCGCACGCCTCAGTACCATAGACCGATGAGGTTGAAATCTGTACCAGGCGGCGCTGTTCGCTATTGCCTGCCAACCGCAACGCTTCCACTAACCGCTCGGTACCTTGCAGATTACAGGTCATATACAGATCGAAGCGATCCCAACGGTTTCCTGGCATTGCCGCCAGATTAATGACGGCATCAGTATCTGCCACCAAGGGGAGCAAATCGGCCTCACGAAGATCGGCTTCAAGAAAGCGAAACTGCTGATGATCCAGCAGTGGAGCGATATTCTCCTCTTTAATCTGGCGTGGATAGTAGGGGATAAAAGCATCCAGGCCGCTTACTTCATGCCCCTCGTGCAATAGCTGGGCGCAAATATGCGACCCAATAAATCCCGCTGCCCCCGTAACCAGGACGCGCATCATTGCTCCCTTCACCCATCGTCGTTATCGCGGCAATCTGTGTACAAATATCCTGGCGATAGAACGGTTCATCCTGCCATCTGGCTACGCGCTCGGGGCCAACGATAGCCCCGCTTGCTGCGCAATCGTCTGAAAGTTGTCCCACTCCATCCCGCATTCACCGCGCTCAATCGCCTGGATTAGATCATACACGGCAGTGTTGACTGGCGTAGGCAGACCTAACTCGCGCCCTTTCGCGACCAAAACCCCAACCTGCATATCAGCTTCGGTCTTCCGGCGCTTGATTTTCAGATCGCGCCAGATCCCCATATGCTGCTTGGGCGATTGGGCCATTGCGTCTGCCAGGGCCGAGAGCGACCGCTCGGCACGATCGGCGCGGCTAGGAGCAAAGTCGTTCGGCTCAAATTCGCCAATCGGTTCAAGGTGTTCGACCTGCCTGCTGGCTATCGTATAGGCTTCTAACGCTGCGGCGCGGCAGACTGTCCGCCCCAGCGGATCAGCGAGAATCGCTGGTACTGGCGCATCAACGGTCGATGCGGCAAAGGCGAGCGCCCCATAGACGAGTTTGCCCCACAGAAAGCCCCAGATATTCGTGGTGACCGCCGCCGGCATCACCGTTGCCAACGCCTCACACAGTGCCTCGGCCCGCGCCGAACGCCGCCCATCAAGTTCACCAATGGAGATTGTTTGTTCAGCACCCAGCCGAATGTACCCTGGCTCCAACAAATCCGCCCCGAAATGAACGAACGCGCCCACAGTACGCTCAGCGCCAACAGCCTCGGCGATCACCGCTTCATTGAGGCCATTCTGGAGTGAAAGGACAAACCCATCTGGAGCCAGCAACGGCGCTAACTCACGGATTGCGTCTGCCGTAAAATGCCCTTTCACACAGAGAAAGACCACCCCAAGTGGGCCACGCAGTTGATCGCGCGTGATTGCTGGCACAGAAAAGGTCTGCTCACCACGAACACCATCAAGCCGCAAGCCGTGTTGACGAATCGCCTGAATATGCGCCACATCAATATCAACCAGGGTCACCTGATATCCAGCTTTGTGCAGAAAAGCACCAACTGTCCCGCCAATGGCCCCAGCCCCAACGATGGTGATCGGTAATGTCTGAAGTGCGGCATAATCCATCGGTTACTCCTTTACCCAGAGCCTGGTCACAATCGTCTGGCAATAATAGCGAAGCCTGCGAAGGTCGTCTATTGCACAAGAAAATGATTTTGCTGCTGAAACGTTCTCTCTAACAAGCGTATACTGGCATAGGGTGTGCGTGTAGCCCACGATCACTGCAACACGCAGCGAACGCAACGGGACCTTTCGCCAAACTGCAAGGAGGGCCGTAGCTATGATGGAAATTCCCGCCCGCGAGATCATGACCCGCACGGTGATTACGGTACCACAAACGATGAGCGTCAAAGCAGTGGCGCAAGTACTTGCGGAAAAGCACATCACCGGCGTGCCAGTCGTGGATGAGCACGATCAGGTAGTGGGAATCATCAGCGAGCTTGATGTGATCAGCCGTCAGGGCGCTATCGCCAGCGAGATCATGAGCGATCAGGTCATCAGTGCCAGCGAAGACACCGATGCCAGTGAAGTCGCGCACCTCTTTACCAGTCGCCGGATTCGCCGGGTGCCGATCCTGGCAGAGGGTCGGCTGGTGGGGATCGTCAGCCGCTCCGATCTGATGCAACTCTACATGACCACCCGCTGGGTCTGTGATCACTGTGGCTACTTTGTGCGGGGTTTTACCGCCCCGCAGATCTGCCCGACCTGCGGCAATCACACCTTCACGTTAGAGCGCGACAGGAAGTAATCCGCACCAAACGAGCCAAGAGCAACCTGCTGGCAGTGCGCCAAGAGGTATTGACAGGGTGTACGTACAATGCTATCCTACTGGTGGCGGGTCACATTCCATCCTCCCTCCTTTGGTTCCTGGGCTGTTGGCGGCGGCCCAGGAACTCTTTTATTCCCAGGCAATGCCCGAACTTCTGTCATTCGTCCTTTCAATGCAACACTGGCGCTTGTGTATACTGCCTTAGGCAAGGTTTGGCGCAGAGCCTGACGAATCGGTAGCATTCGCAGGCACTATCGTTGTGCAGACCGTCACGGAGAAAATAACCATGGACAGCAGTGCGCCGACACCCACCAGCAAGGCAGTAGCGCAGTTTTTCGAGCGCTACGCCGCCGCACTCCTGGCACGCGATGAGCAGGCGATCGCCGAGATGTACGCGGTGCCAGCCCTGATTCTGTTCCCTGGCAACACGATCCTGGTCAGTGAGGCTCAGCAAACAAAGGAATTCTTCGCCTCATCCTGGGAGCAGTATGCAGCAGTAAACACCGTCGAGAATCAGATCACGATTATGGGTGAGGCACCAGGCAGTTACTGGGCGGACGTCATCTGGGTCTACAACGGAGAGGCGCGCGAACGCTTCTGCTATCAACTGATCGCTGGAGCGAACGGCTACCAGATCGCCGTATTGACACCCATGAAACTCGCTTCGCCGTAATGCTCACCCTGCTCCGACAGCGGAATTTTGCCCTCGTCTGGTTCGGCGGCCTGATCTCCTTGACTGGAGATTGGGTGCTGATTGCTGGCCTGCCGTTCTTCGTCTATCAACTCACTGGCTCAACAGCGGCCACCGCCGCCGCCGTCGCAGCGCGCGTTATCCCCCGCCTCACGCTTGGCTCGGTCGCAGGGATCTTCGTTGACCGCTGGAGCCGACGGCGCACGATGCTGATCACGAACCTGCTCCTTGGGTGTGTACTCTTGCCGTTGCTGGCCGTTCGCAGCATCGATTGGCTCTGGGTTGTCTACACTGTAACGGCCTGTCAATCAGTGCTGGTGCAATTTCTAAGCCCAGCCGAGAGCGCTTTTCTCCCATTTCTCGTCACCAACGATGAACTTGTCCCTGCCAATGCTTTGAATGGATTAAACGATAACCTGGCACGCCTCCTGGGGCCGCCAATTGGCGGAGCAGTTGTCGCATTGTGGGGCATCACTGGTGTCGCATTGCTGGATACAGCGTCATTCTTCGTGGCGACGATCCTGATCGCCCTGGTGACCGTCGAGGGCCGCGCACCACGTGTGGTGGCCAATGGTTTGACGGCGGGGCCGTTTGCCGCTGTCTGGAGCGAGGGACTGGCAGGATTAGCCCTGGTGCGGAATAGCCGGGTCCTCAAAGTCATCTTCCTCTTTCTTGCGCTTACGGGCATTGGGGAAGGGGTCATGAGTTCCCTGTTTGCGCCATTCGTCGCCACGATACTCGGCGGCGATGGGCTTGCCTATGGCGAGATCATGGCTGCCCAGGCCGTTGGCGGCCTTTTAGGCAGCGCGATTATTGGCCGGATTGGGCAAAAGCTCCCTACCGCACGGCTCTTTGGGCTGGGGGCATTGGGCCTGGGGGCCATCGATCTCTTAACCTTCAACGCTCATCGGATGATCCCTGGGATCGGTCCACCGCTGCTATTCATGGCCGTTGTGGGGATCCCTGCTGCTGGCGTGGTGGTTGGCCTGACAACCCTGCTTCAACAGAGTGCTAGTAACGCGTTCTTGGGCCGGGTCTTTGGGGCAGTCGGGATGCTCGGCGGGCTGAGCGGGCTCATCGGCGCAGCCATCGGTGGGGCGCTCGGCGGCCCACTGGGCATCGTGTCGATCATTAACCTACAAGGGTATGTCTACATCGCTGGCGGGCTGCTGGTTCTCAACTGGCTCGCCAGTCCAGGCAGGCAGAGCAAGGACGCAGTACCAGATGCTGAGTTGTGAAATACCATTACGGCGGCGACACCCGCAGCGGAAGAACACCGCGCCGCCCCAGGCGTCTGGGGGTTGACAGGCACTGCTATACTAGAGAGGAGTGAACGCCTTCGGCATTTCACCTCTCCCTACTTACTCACACGGTTACGCATTTACAGCACTGTATCTTGAACCTTGCTTTATGCAACGATGTGGATCGCCGTGTGGTATTCGTACCTCAACGTAACTGTTGCACCGCAGCGTAGCAATAGGCTGTTGGCATCAGATATTTTCTACCTATCTGATTGGTTTGTGCGCCCAATGACGTGCGTTGCGCCGTTTGGCGTGTAAAAGAAGAGCGAGTTTAATATACCCATGACTACCAAAATACGCGACGAGAAGGCGGTTGAGCAAGCCCTGGCCCAGGCAGAAGCAGAAGCCCAGAGTTTACCAGCCAAGCGCCCCACCAGGCGCACCACCAAACCAGCAGCAGCCAAAACTGAAGCGCCAAACCCCGAGGCCATATCGCCAGATGCGCCACCAAAGGCCACGAAAGCCCCACGGCGGCGCACAACGAAAGCGGCTGAACCAGTAGCGCAAACGAGCCTGCCCGAACCTGCCGCTGCGCCAACGCCTGAGCCACCCGTATCGACTACACCGCCGCCAGCAGAAACCGCACCCACCCTGGCTGCGCCAACCGCCGTTGCCCCAATTGAGGAGCAACCAGCAGCGGTCGCGCCAATGACCGTGCAAGAATCGCTACCTGCTCCCACGACCCCGCCCGCAGCGGCACCGCCAACCCCGCAACCTGCGCCGCCACCACCTGTTCAGACGCAAACGCAGCAATCTGGGGGACGGCAATTTCGCCAGCAAGGTGGTGGTCAGTTCCGCCAGCAAGGTGGTCGTGAGCAAGGCCAACGGGACTATCAGTCCCGAAATAGTGGTGAATCCAATGGCCGCCATGCAGGCCCAAACCCGATGGCCCAGCAGCGTCAGGCGGAGAACCAGCTAGAGCGCGAGCGTGAACGCGAACGTGAAGCACGCAATCGCGCCAACCTGATCCCCGTGGCTGATCTTGAATCAAAGACCGCAGATGAATTGCGTGAGGTTGCCAAAACGATTGGCGTGACCGGGGCATTGCGCGTCAATCGTTACGAACTGGTCAATAAGATCCTCCAGTTCCAGACCGAGCAAATCGGTCAGCATTATGGCGAAGGAGTGCTGGAGATTATTGAGGACGGCTTTGGCTTCCTCCGTGGCGAACGGCTCCTCCCTGGTCAGGACGATATCTACGTCTCGCAATCGCAGATTCGCCGCTTTGGGCTGCGTACTGGCGATCGCGTGGCGGGGGTGGTACGCCCACCGAAAGATAATGAGAAGTTCTTCAGTATGCTGCGAGTGGAGTCAGTCAACAGTGTTGACCCAGAAACGGCCCGCCGCCGCCCAGACTTTGAGAAGCTCACCCCGATCTTCCCGCTCGAATTGATTGACCTCGAAACGACGCCCAATGTCCTTTCGACACGGTTGCTCAACCTCGTCGCGCCAATCGGGCGTGGGCAACGCGGGCTGATCGTCTCCCCACCCAAGGCTGGGAAAACGATCCTGCTGAAATCAATCGCCAACGGGATCACGACCAACTACGACGATATGCACCTGATGGTCTGTCTGATCGGTGAGCGTCCAGAAGAAGTCACCGATATGCGCCGCTCGGTCGATGGTGAAGTGATTAGCTCCACCTTTGACGAGCCAGTCGAAGACCACACCAAGGTCGCAGAGATGGCCCTCGAACGGGCGAAGCGGCTGGTCGAAGGTGGTCGCGATGTCGTGATCTTGCTCGACTCGATCACTCGTCTGGCGCGGGCGTACAATCTCGCGGTGCCACCCTCTGGGCGCACACTGTCGGGTGGGATCGACCCGGTGGCCCTCTATCCACCGAAGCGCTTCTTCGGGGCTGCCCGCAATATTGAAGGCGGTGGTTCCCTGACGATCATCGCCACCTGCCTGATCGATACTGGCTCCCGGATGGACGATGTCATCTACGAGGAGTTCAAGGGCACTGGCAACATGGAACTGCACCTTGACCGCAAGCTGGCTGAGCGGCGAGTCTATCCTTCGATTGATATTCAACGCTCTGGTACGCGGCGTGAGGAACTGTTACTTGACGATCAAACCCTGAAGCAGGTCTGGACGATGCGCCGAATGGTTTCGATGCTTGGTGGTAGTGAAGGAACTGAGCTAATGCTCAGTCGCCTCGCCAAGACCAAGAGCAACCCTGACTTCTTACTGACGCTCAACAAAGAGATGTAAACCGTTCGGGAGTACTAAACAATAATGGGAGGCCGACAGGTATTTCTGTCGGCCTCCCATGCCGTATCGGCTGATTACGTTGCCAACCCCTTAGTCTGGGGAGCCAGCCGACTGACCAACAGGCAACCAACGCCCAGCGCCGCCGCAACAATTGGGAAGAAAACCTGGTATGGCACAACCTCTAGCGCCACCCCGCCCAATAGCGGTAAGAGATTGGCTGGCAACAAGATCGTCCCTTGCAGGCTGATGTAGAGCGGGCGCCGGGCGGGTGGAGCAATTTCAAGCAATAAGTTCAGCCAACCGATCATCTCGCTAGAAAGCACCATCCCCACTGCAATATAGACCACCAGAAAGGCCCAGATCGGCAACTGCGGGGTGAGCAGCACATAGAGGGGCAGCAACGCGGCCAGGCCCATCGCCGCTTGGACGACGCGCCGCACCCCAAATTGTGCGCTGAGCCAGCCCCACAGGCCATTTGCCAGCAATTGCCCAAACATTGAGGCGGAGACAAACGAGCCAATCGTTGCATCATCGATCCCCACATTGTCGCGCGCAAATTTGAGGTAGAACGGTAACGCCACGAAATGCGCTACGTAGAGAATCCGCGCAATCAGCATCTGCCGAAACTGCTGATCGTTGCGCCAGACATACCGCCCCTGCGCCAGAATAGAGCGGTCGTCGGGGACACCCCGCGCCTCGCCCTCGGCGGTATGCTCTGGCAGCACAGGTTCGCGCACCAGGGCGAAGACGCCAAACGCTACGGTAAGGAACAGGGCCGCAATCAGGAACAGCAGGGCATAGTTGCGCGGGAATTGCGCCTGATCTGCCAGCACTCGCGATACCAGAAATCCCGCGCCAAATGCGGCAACGGTGGCAACAGTGCGACCGATCGCGGTAATCTGGCCCCGCTGTTCAGGCGGCGCAACTTTCGCGAAAATATCGATCCAGGCCACACTCTCGGCCCCAATCCCTAATGAGAACAGGGCATAGCAGACGAAGAAAGCCACCAGCATGACTGTTGGTGAAGGGTGACTCCAGACAATCGCCGCCAGCAAGACGATCGGCAGATTCCGAAAAATACTCGCCCCGATCAAGAAGGGCATTTTGCGTGGCCGCCGCGCTAGGTAGCGGGCCACAATCAGTTGGGGCAGCCCTATTCCCACCTGCGAGATCGTCGGAATCAGGCCAAGGAGGATGGTGGAAGCAGTTAGCGCGGAGACAAAACCAACCAGTACTGTGCTGGCATCAAAGAAGGCTGCGGCCAGACTAAACGCAACAATTTCACCGAGGGTTAAGGCAAGGTTGCGCCGGACGTGACGGCGAGCCTCAGCCGTGATACCCGCTGGTTGGGTCTGCTCTACCGTGCTGCTCATCGTTGTTGCCGCATCGTTGGTTGGCTCACTTTCCTCACCTACGCCCGTTCATCACAGTGGGGAATAGTCCCAGGTCACTTCGCAAGCGTCAAGAGTCGTATGGTAGACTCAGCTACCCGCTGGTTATGCGGCGAATGAGGAGGAAGATAGGCTATGGATTCGTCACCGACGCCGGGGGCAGCAATCACGCTTGAAGATCTGGTGCGTGTACCCAATGTGATGGGCTTTGACCTTGCCCCAGATGGTACCAAAGCAGTCATTGCCTGGAACAGCCCGGGTAGCCCACAACTCTTCATTGTTTCACTGGTGGATGATACTGCGCCACAGCAACTCACTAATGGCCCCCAGGCCGCCCTTGATCCGCGTTGGTCACCGCGTGGCGACCTGATCGCCTTTGCCCGCGATATTGGTGGCGATGAGAATACGGCGATTTACTTGATTGCCCCAGAAGGCGGAGAGCCACGCCTCTTTACCGATCAGCCTAACGCCGCCCACCGAGAACCGAAATGGTCACCAGATGGCTCACAGATCGCCTTCAGCAGCAATCGGGAAGGCCATTTCGATATCTGGGTGCAAGCGATTGATGGCACCGCTGCCCGCCGCCTGACCGACGCGATCCCTCCTGATCAAGACTTGCAATGGTCGCCAGATGGGACACAGATCGCCTTTTCATCGAATCGCTCTGCACATCGCGATAATGACGATATCTTTGTGATCAGTGTTTCGGGCAACCGCCGCGAACGGCAGATCAGCCCAGACGAAGGCGCTGCCCACGAGCATAACGGGCGCTGGTCGCCCGACGGAACGCAGATCGCCTTTGTCTCCGACGCCCGCGGCGAAGACGATATTATGGTCGCCACCGTCGAAGGTCCGCTCGTCACCCCAGTTGCCCAGAGCGAGTGGGAGGAGCAATCGCCGATCTGGTCGCCTGATGGCAAACGGTTGGCCTACCTGGTCAATCGTGAGGGAAATGTCACCCTGGTTGTCAAAACATTAGTCAGCGGCACAACCACGTACCTGAATACTGGCCCTGGCGTGATCTCTGGGTTTTTTCAGCCGCGCTTTACCGCAGATGGCAGCGCCATCGTCTGCATTCACACCAGCGGCCAGCAACCAGCGGATCTGATCATTGTTCCCACTGATGGGACAACGCCCGCCCGCCGGATCACGAACGGTCTGGCAGCCTTTGCTGAGACTATCCCGATGGATCAACTTGTCCAGCCAGAGGCAGTGCGCTGGCAAAGTGCAGATGCCACAACCGTGCCAGGATTACTCTATCGGCCTGCAACTGCTGTGGGGGCAGAACTGCCCCCGGCTATTGTCTACGTGCATGGTGGCCCCACCGGGCAAACAATGAATACCTGGAACCCCGTGATTCAGTATTACCTGCAGCAGGGATATGTCGTCCTTGCCCCGAATGTGCGCGGCAGCACTGGCTATGGCAAAGCCTATCGGGAAGGGAATATCAAAGATTGGGGTGGGGGCGACCTCGCTGATCTGGTCGCTGGGGCCGAATACCTCGCCAACGAAGGGTTGGCAGATCGGGGCAGGATTGGGGTCACTGGGGGTTCCTATGGTGGCTATATGACGCTCATGGCGCTGACCAAGGCGCCCGACCATTGGGCGGCTGGCGTCAGTGTCGTTGGGGTAACGAATCTCAATTCTCTCTATACTGGTACCCGCGACGACTTACGCTATTATCTCGACCAGCAGATCGGCACCCCCGAGGAAAATCCTCAGTTCTATTATGATCGTTCGCCAATCAACTTTGTACGCGATATCACAGCACCACTATTGATCTTACAAGGCGAAACCGATCCTCGCGTACCACTGCACGAGGCTGAGCAACTGCGCGAACAACTGGAGGAATACAACAAGGTCTACGACTATCATGTTTACCCAGCAGAGGGACACGGCTTCCGCCGTGAGGAAACACGGATCGATGCAGCCCAACGCACGGTGGGGTTCTTCAAACAATACCTGTAGCCCTGCAAGCAACGGGCAACCAGGGCGGCAACAGACACATCTCGCTACGCCCTATGCTACAGTTGCCTTGTGATGAATACGCCTGCTGATGAATATGGTCAATATCATCTCGACACCTACCTGAGTGATGATCAGTTTGGGGTGCAATATCGGGCTACGGATCTCCGAACTAATCAGGTAGTGCGGCTCATCATCCTTGCCAATACGCTCTGCGCGGCACCAACCTTTCCCGCACGCTGGGAAGCACTCGTTGCGCGCCTCAACGCGCTGCATGATCCCGGGCTGCTACCACTACTCGATGCAGGAGAAGAGGCTGGGCAAGCCTATCTCGTCTGGCCGGATTACCCGACAACGCTCCAAGACGCCCCACCCCAACCACTGCCCAGCCTGCTGGAACAGTTCAGCCAGGTAGCGCATGGCCTCGCCACGCTCCATCAGGCAGACCTCCTACATGGCAATCTCCGTCCAACCAATATCTGGTTCGCCGACACAGCTGGCCCTCCACCACGTCTGCTCATCAGTGATTATGGGCTCTCTACCCTGACTGAGGCACAGACCGATTTCGTAACATCCCCATATACAGCGCCAGAACAACGCACTGGAGCAGCCCCTACATCACGCAGCGATATCTATGCCCTTGGCGTAATCCTGGCCGAGCAATGCGCCAGAGCAACCAACCAGCCAATCAACGAGGAACAGCAAGCAGCAGTACAGGCTGTGCTCAACCGTTGTCGGGCAGTGGAGCCTGCACAGCGTTATGCTACACCCGCTGCGCTTGCCGCTGATCTTCAGGCACTAGCAACAGAGCTACGTGCTGGTGCTACTGCACCAAGTCACAATAGCACACCGCCAACGCCGCCTACGCTGCCGCCCATTCCGCTTACGCTCACGCTGGTTGAGCCCGCCACCCTATTCTTCACTCCTGGTACAGCGCAAGCGTTCATGATCCAAGCCTTCAACCAGGGAGATGAACCACTTACCGTACAATTGCAGTTAGCTGGTGTACCAGAAGGCTGGACGACGATCACCCCCGCTACGCTCGACCTTGCCCCCGCCGCCAGTGCGCTGGTGACGCTCACTGTCCTGGTTGATCCCGATTCTGACCATTCGGCTGGCGAATATCCCACCACGCTCCGCGCTAGAGGAATCAGTCAGCCAACTCAGGCGACTAGCCTGGAGATGCTCTGGGCTGTACGCACAGTCACGAGTGGCCAGATCCTCTTGCATCCACCGCAGCAGACCACCGATGGGATTACCCATTATGGGGTCCAACTTCGCCATCAGGGGAATGCGCCAGTACGCCGTTCACTCCGTTTCAACACTGCTGCGCCAATCACTGGCGCAATTACTCCAGACATTCTCGATCTGGAGCCCAATGCTACAGCACAGGCTGATCTCGCGATCACAGGACCACCATACCAATTCGGCTTACCCAAACGTCATCGCTTTACTATCGAAGCCCACGCCACCAATGCGCCGCCACTCACGTTAGCCAGCACCTTTGTGCAACAGCCGCGCATCAGCCTCTGGCCCCCGCT
>JBDHWF010000017.1:0-43173 GCA_039810045.1 Chloroflexia bacterium | reverse complement strand
CAAGATCCCACTTTTTCGATCCTAACGCCCCTTCAATGTAGATCGGGAACGGATGGGCATAGCGTACATCGTGGACAATTCCGCCAGGAATTGTCGCCTGACTCCGCTCAAACATTTCCTTTGAATGGGGGTGTTCGGCAATGTACTGTTCTTCGATTGTGAGCGTCTGCTCCTGAACCATGCTGCTGCCTCCTGCTGTTCCCACCCAGGTATAACCATTCCATCAACCCCGATAGGGTGGGCAACTAGGACTATAACCCAGGGCGCAACGACTGTCCACGGCAACGCCGCTAACGCACCACGTAGGCAGTGTAGGCAGCATGGTCAATTCGCCAAAAGGCCCACTCTTTATGCGCCAAAGATATAGCGATCCAGGAATCGATTACGGAATTTGCCCAGTGGATCATACTGCTGGAGCAACGCCTGAAAATCTGGTAATCGCGGGTAGAGCCCCTGCACAGTGGCTGGCGCGATCGTAAAGAGCTTACCCCAGTGTGGCCGCGCCCCAAATAGGGCCAGCGCCTGCTCGATCTGTGGCAGCAGTTGGGAGACCGCAGGCCAATCTGGTTTCCAGGTGAAGTGCAACGCCACGGAGCATTGCTGATAGGCGGGGCTGAGCCACAAGTCATCGGCAGCCACTGTGCGTACTTCAGCGGTAAGCAAAACTTCGGCGATTTGCTGCCGCATTGCAGCCAATGCTTGCAACGCTGGCACAGCATCGTCAAAGGGCAAGAGATATTCGGTCTGTAGCTCTGCCCCAATACTCGGCATTGCCTCCATTCGAAAGTGTGGCAACCGCTCATGCCAGTGACCAGGCACCCCAAGTTGCCCAGTGCAGTTCGCAGCTAATGCCGTTGCCCTGGCTCCAGGATGGACTGGTTCGGTGGCAGCCTGCGCCCCAAAGAAGTTGGTTGCTGGCGCGGCATCGTTAAGTGCGGGCCGTTTCACCCACACCTGATGAAAGCCCTCCTGCTGCCAGTTAGTAAAGAGACTCACGCTATAGCCGCTACCCATGATTGCCGCAAAGTTCTGCTCCACCACTGCCAACGGCAAATCACGATAGATATCCTGGCAAAGCGTAAAACTGGGGATAATATCCAGCGTCATCTGGGTGACCACGCCCAACCCGCCAAGGGCAACGATTGCCCCGGCAAACTGTTCCCCGTTTGCTTCACGCGATAACGCAACAAGATCGCCAGTTGCCGTAACCAGTTGCAGCCCGGAAACCGCCGTACCCAGGCCGCCCAGGGCCGTGCCAGACCCGTGCGTCCCTGTCGCACAAGCGCCGATAACCGTAATGTGCGGCAGCGACGCCATATTGGGAATCGCAAACCCAGCCTCGTGTAACTGCTGGCAGAATGCGCCATACCGCATCCCCGCCGCAATCGTTACCGTCTGACGCTCCCGATCAATGACGAGATCTTGTTCCAGGCGTTCAAGTGAAATCAGCAGTCCTGTCGTATCCGCAACATCACTGAAGGAGTGACGAGAGCCAAGCGCTTTGACCTGTGCAGCATCAGCGACGAGTCGTTGGGCTTCCGCCACAGTCGTTGGATAAGCGACCTCAGTCGTGCTGTATGTGAGGTTCTGCGCCCAATTTTTCTCCACTTGCATCATTGGTCCCTCGCTTTCTCACCCAGAGGTTCGTTCGACACTACCAGCTAGCCTACGCTTATCCTAACGATCAGCCCACCAGGCACTGATCAGTAAGCCCACCATAACCGCAGGGAACGCAATCACGAGCAGGACGAAGCAGCAGAGTGTACCTTGCGTCAGCGCATAGTTGATCAACCCTACAGCATTGGTACTATAACTGGTAAATGAGGGCAGCGAAAGCATCAGGGAAAAGACCGCTGCCCCCACTAACGCCACGATGACGACCAGCCCCAGCGCTAGTCGAATCCGTTCGTGGCTCACGCCAAACCCAATGGCTACACCACAGAATCCGACCGCCAACGGCAACCACCAGCCATCTAAGGCTACCGGCGCATAGGGCGCTAAGGGCCGTGCAACCAATGTGTAGACACTGCCAACAATCACCCCAGCAATGATTGCGGCCAGGATCGCCAGGGCAGTACTTTGCACCATTTCACGACGATCTGCCCTAGTCATCTGGTGCAACCAATGCCGTCAAGCGTATCTTGCAAGTTCAACCACACCCCATCGCTACGATTCGCCAGGAGCAACCTTGCCTTCCCTGATACATTCACACCTGGCGTATGATTGGTGAACAAGTCACGCGCCTGAGCAGCAGTATCTGGATTCAACGTTGTTTCTACCGTCACCTTGACTGCCTGATCCGAAGGGATCGGCATCGTCTGAAACGAGGACGCAATGGCGATCGGCGCGCCCTTCCAGACGAGATTGAAGTTCAGTTCAGAGAGCGTGAGCGAGGTCTTGCCAACGCCCTGAAACTGCAACGTCAGATCAGGGCCAGGATTTTCCCGCTGATACCCGCTGGTTGCTGTGTGTGCAGGACAAACCGAAACGATTGCCACCCGCAACTCAATAATATCGTGGGTCGTCGCCAGATAGCGATCACCAGTCAGGAAGAGCCCAACCATTGCTGGCACCAGCAAGAGCAGGAGTATGATCGTTACAGCGACCATTGGCCGCATCACTACCTCAATCTTTCCCACAGCGCTACCAGATCGCTGCGCTAGTCAATAGTCACAACAACGCAGGCAAACAACGCTGATTCTATGACAGCACGGGTGGGTCGTCCAATATCACCTTTCAGCAGAGTGGACAACCAGCAACAATCAACGGACAATGGTCCCTGATTGAACCGCAGAGCTAACCAATTTGCTAGCGAGGGAGAGTATGGAGCAAGCACAATCAACCGCGCCCTGGCAAACTAACGTCGACCAGCTTACCGTGGTGGTATACCCTGACCGAGCCATGATGGGGGCAGCGGTTGGAGCGGCAGTAGCACAGACCATCCGTACTATCCTCAGCACTCAGCCCACCGCACGAATCGTCTTCGCCGCTGCACCATCCCAGAATGAGTTTTTAGCAACCTTATGCACTGCGCCTGATATTGCTTGGGCTCGCGTCACTGCCTTTCAGATGGATGAATACCTCGACCTGCCAGTCAATGCACAACAGCGCTTTAGCACCTACCTCCACCAACATCTCTTTGATCATGTTCACCCTGGCACGGTCAACGCCCTGGCGACAGCGCAGATCGCCAGCACGGATCAGGCGGCCATTGCGGCAGAATGCGCGCGGTATGCCGACCTCCTGAGCGCCGCCCCCATCGATATTGTCTGCCTGGGCATTGGCGAGAATGGTCATCTCGCCTTCAATGATCCCCCAGTCGCCGACTTTCACGATCCTGCCATCATCAAACCCGTTGCTCTCGACAATGCCTGTCGACAGCAGCAGGTCAATGATGGGGCATTCCCCACATTCGCCGCCGTACCAGCACGAGCGATCACCCTGACGATTCCCACGTTGCTCAGTGGCAAGCACCTGTTCTGCACCGTGCCAGGGCCAGCCAAACGCGAGGCAATCAGGCAAACCCTCTGGGGGCCAATTGCCACCAGTTGCCCAGGCTCAATCCTCCGTACCCACCCGCACTGCACGCTCTATACTGATAGCGCGGGTCTACCAGACCAGCAGCCGCCACGATGAGCAGTGCTGATCGGCAGATTCTGGGCCGCTTGGTCAATAGTGGGGCAGCGACGACCCTCTCCTGGGCCGCTGGTGAAATTACCGCCTTGCACCCAGCACCAGCGCCAACCATAACGCCCTTACCCTGGCTCGGGGCAGGGCTGACTGACCTCCAGATCAACGGCTTTAGTGGGCTAGACCTCAATGCGCCGCCCCTCGCCGCTGATCTTGTCGCTCGCCTCACCAAACGGCTCTGGCAGGAAGGAGTGACCAGCTACCTGCCCACCATCATCACGAACACCGATCAGGCGATCACGACGAGTCTGGAAGCGATCGTCGCCGCCCGCACGACTGACCCATTGCTGGCCGCCACAATCCCCGGCATTCACCTGGAAGGGCCGTATATCTCTCCCGAAGATGGCCCGCGTGGCGCACACCCGCGCCACGCTGTCTGCCCGCCTGATTGGGCGCAATTCTCACGCTGGCAAACCGCCGCCGCTGGCTTGATTCGCCTGGTGACGCTCTCACCTGAATGGCCGGAAGCGCCGGAGTTCATCGCTCGCTGCGTCGCCAGTGGTGTCCTGGTGGCGATTGGGCACACTGCCGCGACAACGGCCCAGATCGATCAGGCAGTGGCCGCCGGGGCCAGTATCGTCACCCACTTTGGCAATGGCGCACACCCCGTCTTACCCCGACACCCGAACTATCTCTGGGCGCAACTGGCGAATGATCACCTTGCACTGACCCTGATCGGCGACGGACACCACCTGCCCGATACAGTCTTGCGCGTAGCGATGCGGATGAAGGGGGAAAAATCACTCCTGGTCAGCGACACCGTGGCCCTGGCGGGAATGCCTCCTGGCACCTACAACAGCCCGATTGGGGATCAGGTCGTCGCGACGCCTGAAGGCCGCCTGCAACTCCTGGCTGATTCGCGGATTCTCGCTGGCTCGATCTGCCCCCTGCGCGAAGCGATTGCCGGGCTGACACAACGGGGCCTGACCACGCTGGCCGACGCCTGGAAGATGGCAGCTGAGCGACCAGCACAGTTCCTGGGTCTGCCCACCGCTGCTGGCCTGAGCGTTGGTGCTCCAGCAGATATTGTGGTATTCACACGGAATAACAACATCTTGCGAATTAGCCAAACCTATAAAGCTGGACAGTTAGTCTACAGTGCGAAGTAGCCAGCAATACCGCGCAAAGCAGATCAGGAAGGAGCGCAACCAATGGTTCTACGGATTGGGCTTGCCGGAGTTCGCCACCCGCACATTGACCTGCTGCTCACCACCACCGCAGCCAACCCTGAGCTTGGCACAATTGTCGCCCTCGCCGAAGATGATCCGCAGATTCGCACCGACTATGCAGCACGGCTTGGGGCAACGGTTCACGTCTATGCCGACTATCAAACGATGCTCGCCACTGAGCACCTTGATCTGGTTGCCACGGCGGCAATCAACAGTGCGCGGGCTGCAATCATCTGCGATGCCCTCGCGATGGGCTGTCATGTCCTGGCTGATAAACCACTCTGCACCACCTTGTCCGACCTGGCGGCAATTGAAGCAGCCTGGCGCGCCAGTGAAAGTCATCTGGCGATCATGTTTGAGAAGCGCGGGTGGGCGCCAACGCTGGCCCTACAGACTGTAATGGAAGCGGGTGAGCTGGGAGAAGTGGTATTGGCGTGGGCCTCAGCCCCACACCGCTTACGCCGGGAGACCCGCCCCGCCTGGATGTTTGAACAGGCGCACTACGGCGGTATTCTCAACGACTTGCCAATTCACGATATAGATCTTTTGCTCTGGCTCACAGGCGCACAGACAGGGCGGGTTCAGGGCTTTGCTGGCAACCGCGCGAATCGTGATCGCCCAGAGTTTGAGGACTACGGCCAAGTCTACTTACAGCTGACTGATGGCCCGCTAGCGACGCTGGAAGCCCATTGGTATAGCCCCGAAGCTGCGCCGTATCATGGCGATTATCGTCTGATTCTTACTGGCACCCGTGGCACTGCTGAACTGCAATGGGCGCACAATCAGCTATTGGTAGCAACGCACGATACGCCACCGCGCATGGTACCGCTGCCACCCATGCGCCCCGTTGTCGAGGAGTTCTTAGCCGATCTCACCGCGGCAAAGCCGCCCCAACTCGATACCGCAGCAATGCTCACAGCAACGCGCATCGCGCTCCTTGCTCAGGCCACCGCCAATAGTGGCATCTGGCAAGCATGGGCCGCAATCCCACCGCGCTGAGGTAACACAGGCGGCTTTATCTGCTGATCAGCAACTGCTCAGCGTTATCAACCGGGAGCGGTTCAGGGTCGATTGGCCCCCGCCGCGCCCCCAGGTTCGTGACGATCACTCCCGCAAAGATCGTCAGGCCACCTAGCAAGGCCCACAGCGTGGGGCGCGTGCCAAGCACAATCGCTGCTGTGATGATCCCAAAGACGGGGACAAGGTAGATATAGACTGCCACCTGCGCTGGTTGCAAAATCAGCAGCCCCTGATTCCAGAGCAGGTACGAGATCCCCGTCGCAATCAGGCCGCTGAAGAGCGCTGCGGCCCATGCCGTGCCGCTCATCGCCCGCAAATGGGTGATGAAATTTCCAGAGAAGATCGGGAGGAGATAGAGCAGGCCAATCAACATTGCCAGACCAGTGACAATCGTTGATCCATAGCGCATCACCAGCGACTTACTCAGCACAGTATAAAAAGCCCAGAGAAATGGACTACTGACCATCAGCAAGACGCCAAGCATATTGCTGACCTCGAAGCGGGCCCCTTTGCCACCAAAGAGCAAGATCAGAAGAAAGCCACAGATCGCTAAGGCAATCCCAAACAGTTGACTCATGCGCAGGCGTTGACCAAGCAAGAGGTACGCCGCCAGAGCGGTAAAGATTGGGCCAATCACGGTGATCAAACTGGCGACATCAGCCGTAATATAGCGCTGGGCAGTGATCATGCCGAATCCACCACCAGGAATCCCCAGCAAAGCGACCAGCGGCATCAACCGCCAATCCGCTTTGGTAATGCGCGGTAAACTTCCGCGCCGCAACACCAGACCGATAAGCAGGACGAGATAGAAACTTGCTGCCAACAATGTCCGTAACAGAAGTACCTCAAATGGGCCAAGCTCACGCAAGATAAACCGCAGGACAACAAACTGCCCACCCCACACCATCGCGGTGAACAACAACTGCAGATGGATCCGAATCAATTGCCAGCGATGCATCGCCAGTTCCTATTCACGCACCGAGATTCTCGCCACAGCCAACGTGTCCAACGTGCGCCCAGCGGTATAAACCGCTCAATGCAGGCTGACACTATACCAACTCTGCTCACTTGCCATAGTGATCCCTCGCTTGTTATAGTCTCCCTGTGATGCAACACTAACTGGCTGAGAGGAACGATGGCTGAAACTGAGCGAACACGCCAGCTCGCCCGCAATCTCCACGATACCCGTGAAACGATCGATCAGGTGCGTCGCCTGCTCAATGACCTGATCATCTCCTGCCACTCTCCAGCAATCGACTCACTCACCGTCAAGCCCACTGTGCTTACCGCCCTGGATGATCTCAGCAATCAGGCCGCCGCCCTGAGTAAGGCCTTACGCGAAGATGGTACTTTACGCTAGTTGGCCCAATAGTCCCCAAGATTCTTCTGTGACATCCGATAAATCATGGAAAATTTATTGACAGATAACTACTGAGTAACCCAAAAGTACCCCTTTTTCTGGTTTAAGTTGACAAAATACTGAAAGACAGGCAAACTACACCCGCAGGTTTTGGGCAACGTCCAACTACCTGCAAAAAACGTTGTGGACCAGTAGGATAAAGGGCCTTCCCTATAGGGCTGGTGGTCGTATTGTCTGCCAGGCTCATTAGCGAATACTCGTTGCTTTATTGAGCAACGGCTGCTGGATAACCACATCAGTATTATGAGGATAAATGCGACGACAAATTACCATCCTGGCTTTAGGCTTGATTATTTGTGTCCTACCAGCTTGTGGTTTTTTAGGCACTCCCCAGGTAGAACAAACGCCAATGCCGCCAACAACACCACCTGAGCCAACAGCACCCCTGAAGACCTATGGGCTGAATGAACTTGTCACGGTGCAGGATTGGGATCTCGCTATTCAAAAAGTGGATCCGATCGGCCAGCGCTTAGCCTGGTCGCAATTCAGTAATACTATCCCGGCAACCGGCACCTGGGTCGTCATCATCGTCGATATGAAGAACATCAGCCAACAGCCCAAACCAGTCACCCCGGAAAACTTCACCCTCCGCAGCGGCACCACAATCTATCCAATGGCCGATCCCAAATATGTGGCTGGCTATAGCGAAGCCCGCCGCGGCTGGCGTTTCGGTGAACCAGTGCCACCCGGGAAAAGTGTCAGCTTCTACACGATTTACGATCTTCCTCCCACGGCAAAAGGGCTGCTGCTCACCTTCAACCACGATACCAATCCAACGTTTGCGGTGGGCAACGCTACACGCTAAAAACGCCCCACAATTACCCCAATAGCTCATCTTCCGCAAAGTTCAACCGACGCCAACACTGTGGCAGAAACAATGGTACAGTTATTGCACATGGTTGTTGCCACCGAGAATCGTGTTCCGGCGCCGTAAGGAAAGAACTATGGCGAGTAATCGCGAGCCAGAGAAGCCTCGAGTACAAATCATGCGTGTCGAAATTTCGTGGCGCACCTTACTGAGTATTGTGGCCGTTGTCTTGGGGTTGTGGCTCACAGCCCAGATTTGGCCGATCATCCTGCTATTGGTCATTGGGCTGATCCTGGCTGGCACCTTTAGTCCAAGTATTGGCTGGCTGGAACGCCACAAGGTACCACGGCCATTGGGGCTGGGGATCATCTTACTGAGTCTGGTCACGAGTGTTGTTGGGCTAGTAGCTCTCGTTGTGCCAGCCCTTGCCGGCCAGATCAGTAACGTGATCGAAAACGCTCCTGCAATGCGCAACCAAGTTGCTGATTGGATGATGGGCATCCCGATGCTTGCGCCTCGCGCCCAGCAATTGCGCGAGGCGCAATTTTCGAAGATGCTCGAACTGCTTGATGGTCGAGCGTTGAGCTACGCTGGAGCAGCCTTGCAGATGCTTACCTATAGCTTGCTGGCTGTGATTTTAGCCTTCTACCTCCTAGCTGATCATGAACGTGTCCGGGGGTTCCTCTTCGCTCTCCTGCCCCGTTCCTATCACGTGCGCACTGCCCGGGTGCTGATCGATATGGAAACGATCGTTGGTGGCTACGTACGGGGTCAGGTCCTTACTTCCCTCCTGATTGGTATCTTTACGCTCGTTACGTTGATGATTGCTGGTGTGCCAAACGCGTTTGCCCTGGCAGTGTTAGCAGCAGCATTCGATCTTGTGCCACTGGTTGGGCCAATTCTGGCAGTCATTGTGCCAACGCTGATGAGCTTACCGCAAGGATCAATGATAGCGCTCGGTGTCTTTATCGCCCTCTTTATCTATAACCAGATCGAAAACCATTACCTATTACCACGAGTCTATGGTCAAACAATGCGCCTTTCACCAGTCGTTGTACTCGTTGCCCTGCTCGTGGGAGGGCAGCTCCTCGGGCTTGTTGGCGCGCTCCTTGCTTTACCAATTGCGGCAGGCATTCGTGTATTGATCGAAGATCTGCGGATCGAGTTGCCTGGTGAACACACTGGTGAATATGTTGAACGCATCGAAGCTGCCGCGGCAGAACGTCGGTATGCAGCAGAGACCGCCAATAGCTCAGCCAGAGAAGCCGCCGTTGTTGCCGACACCATTGCTGAACAACTGCAACCTGACGACGAAGCGAACGAGCAGGATCAGCGAGAGCCCGTTGAAGAACGCGACGACAGCGCAGGCAGTATCAATCAGGCGCAGAAAACCGCCAGGATGATTACAAAATCCTCATCATAAGGAATGCCAAGCGGCTATTGATCAGTCTGGAATAAGAGCGAGAGGCCAATGACCGAGCAAACACCTACTATCGCCGATCAGGACATACCCTTAGTTGCCGCTACTGCACCTCAACAGCAAACGCAAAATGCCGATGATACGGTAGTGGTGATGGATGGTGTCAGCAAAACATTCGGCGATTTCACTGCCGTCAAAGATCTCAGCCTAACCGTACCGCGCGGCGGATTGGTGGCGCTGATTGGCCCCAGTGGTTGTGGAAAAACAACGACCGTCAGGTTGCTCTTAGGGGTTTATGAGCCAACCGAAGGGACCTGTCACGTCTTCGGTCAACCGTCCTACCATATTCGGCGCCAGACTCGTGAACGAATCGGCTATCTCCCCCAACAGTTTGTGCTATACCCCACACTCACGGTCAAGGAGAACCTGAACTTTGCCGCCGCTACCTATGGCTTGGGGCCGTTTCGCCGCCGTAAACAACGACGGGCGCTGCTAGAACTCGTTGGCCTTGAACAACACAAAAATAAGCTGGCAGGGCAAATCTCTGGCGGTATGCAGCGTCGCCTGATGCTCGCCGCCACCTTGATCCACCAACCTTCCTTGATCTTCATGGATGAACCAACGGCGGGGATTGACCCAATCCTCCGCGAACAACTCTGGCAAGAGTTTCGCCAGCTTCAGGATACAGGCTGTACCCAGGTAGTCACAACACAATATGTTGCAGAGGCTGAATATTGTGATGCAGTCGTCTTGATGGATCACGGTGAGATTATCGCCTATGGCTCGCCGGAAGCATTGCGGCAACAGGCGGCAGGTGGCGATCTGATCGATGCCACCATCCCCGATATCGATCGACCGCTACTACAAAAGATTCGATCCTTAGAGGGTGTGCGGAACACCCAGTTCCTCGCTGACAACCGACTCCGTATTACCGTAGACCATGCGGGAGAATTGATGCCACAGATCATTACGGTCGCCCAAGAGAGTGATGCAACAGTGCAGGCGATTGAGGAACGCCGGCTCTCTTTCAACGAAGTATTCGTAATCCTGCTGGCAGCCACCGGGCGAGATGTAACAACGGTAGGGGCATCGGGTGATGAGTAGGAACAACCAATCAGTAACCACACCAAAACCACCAGGATTGTTCAAGCGCTTGGTGCGCACGCTCGTTCGAGGCAATTCGTTTATCGCCAAAGAACTGATTGAAGTACGGCGACAGCCGCGGCTGCTACTCAGTCTCGTTTTCGGGCCGTTCCTGATTCTCTTTCTCTTTGGCATTGGGTATGCCTCGACACCACGCGATATCAGAACAGTCGTCGTGCTGCCGTCCGATGGCCCACCACCAAGTAATGTGGATCAATATCGTGATGCGTTTGCCAAACCATTTGTGCTTGATGATGTTACAACGAATGGCGAACAGGCGCGACAACGCCTGGTGAATCACGAGATTCAGGCGGTCCTGTATTTCCCACAAAATGCCTACGAAACGGTACTGAGCGGTCAACGAGCGAAATTGCAAGTTGAATATAATGAGATCGATCCGCTCACCTCACAATGGCTCAACTACTATTCCTACGTCCAAACCAATGAACTGAACAAACGAATCCTTGTTGAAGCCCTGAAGCAGAATGGCGTTGGACAAGGTGGTGATCAGCAACGAGCCGAAGAAACCAAGGCGCTCGCAGCCACCATGCAAACTGATTCTGGCGCTTTGCAGCAAGCCCTGAGTAGCGGCGATCGGAACACCGCCCTCGACAAGATCACCGCAATTCGCCAAAACAACGCCCGCGCCCAACAAAATGTCATCACCTCAGCGCAGTTGCTTGGCGGGGTCGCCTTATTCACCAACGTGCAAAATCCACAACAGACTCGCCAGGGTCAGGCCCTCACCAATGCCCAAGCGGCTATCGAGCGGATCGATACGAATACCACTCGACTCCAGGCTGACATTCAAAGCGGTCAAACTGGGCAGCAGCAGCAAGAACTCGCCACACAGATCACTGCTGATACGGGAGCCCTAGGGCAATCAGCCGACCAACTGAAGCTCATTCCCCCGGAAATTCTTGTTTCGCCTTTTGTCTCGGAGTCGCGCAATATCTCGCCTATCGTGCCTGACTTTGTTGAATTCTATGCACCAGCAGTCATCGCCCTGCTGATCCAGCATATCGCCGTTACACTCACGGCGCTGACGCTGGTACGCGAACGATTGCTTGGTTCAGTCGAACTCTTCCGCGTTACCCCCACCGGGGCCGGTGAAATTGCCGTTGGGAAATATATCGCCTACCTGCTTCTGACCGTGGTGATCGGCACCGCCCTTGCCGCGGCAATGCACTTGGGGTTGGGGGTGCATATCCTGGCGGGATATGGCGCATTTGCCATCGCCGCAATCTTACTGATTCTGGCTTCACTTTCCTTTGGCTTCTTTATCTCGGCCATCTCAAATAGTGAGAGTCAGGCAGTACAGTTCTCCATGTTGGTATTGCTGGCCTCTGTCTTCTTCAGTGGCTTCTTCCTGGGGCTAGAGTCGTTGGCTCCCTATGTCCGTGTAGTTTCCTATTCTCTACCAGTAACCTACGGTATTCGGGCACTACAGGCAGTGATGCTCCGTGGTGAACAACCCCCGCTCTGGGTCTATGGGGCGCTGGCAGCAATGGCCGTAGGCTTATTCCTGATCAGTACTCAACTCTTCCGGCGGCAGTTCCGCCGGGGGTAGGACAGTGACGTGCGGGTAGGCAATTGCCTACCCGCATGATGGCCCGCATTGCGCCTAGCGTCAGTTGTGCCAACTAGGGTTGACCATTACGGGGTAAGCGCACGGTAAAGGTACTACCCTGGCCGGGTTCACTGATCACGTCGATGACCCCGCCATGTCCGGCGACGATCTGCGCGGTAACGTACAGCCCAATACCGAGCCCATTCGCTACGGCAGTCGCTGCCGTAGTACGGGTAAACTGGTTGAAAATCTGTCCACGCTCAGCGGGAGTAATGCCAATCCCTTGGTCGCGCACCCGCAGCACGACCAGATTGCCTTCAGTGCGCAGTTCAACCTGAATCGCCCCGCCATCCGGCGAATATTTGATCGCATTTTCCAACAGGTTCGTAAGGACTTGCTCAATCCGAGTTTCATCAACGATGGCGGATAATACTGGTGGTGCATCCAGGGTGATCGTATGTCGATCATTCGCCACAACAGCAATGGTAAATCGTTCGATCACGCGGTTCGTGACCGCAACAAGGTCAACATCCTGTTTCTGCAAGGAAAGTTGACCATAGCGCAACCGCGTGAGATCAAGTAAATCATTGACCATCTCGCCAAAATGAGCGATTTGCGTCTGCACACGCTGTACCAATTGATCGATACGTTGTGAATCGGGATGGGGGCGGGCAAGGTGGCGCGCTAGCATCTCAGCACTGCCGTTCATCACGGTGAGCGGTGACTTTAGTTCGTGTGCCGCAATGGACAAAAACTCGTCACGAGCTTTTACCGCCGCCTCTGCTTCATGGCGAGCTGCTTGCTCCGTTTGTAATAGATCCTCGCGCTCCTGCTGTGCAACCTTCCGTTCGGTAATGTCATGCACATTAACAATAATCCCCTGCACATCAGGATCATCAACCAGGTTCGTGGCGATACATTCGACATACCGCCACGTATCATCTTTATGGCGCACCCGATATTCCAGCGGCGGATGGACCCCCGGCGTCTCATGGATCTGTTGGATCGCTCCACGAAGCTGCTTATAGTCTTCTGGATGAATAAACTCTAACTGATTGCGGCCAATCATTTCCGCCATCGGGTAGCCAAAAACCCGTTCAGCGGCTGGGCTTAGATAGCGAATCGTGCCATCAATATCGCGAATAAGCATCACTTCAGAAGCATACTGCACCAGGGCACGAAACCGCGCTTCACTGGCGCGTAACGCCGCTTCTACCTGCCTGCGGGCACTAATATCTTGCGTAGTAATCAGGCGCATCGTCTTACCAGCAAAGGGAATCGACCGGCCAATCAGTTGCACGGGAACAGTTGAGCCATCCATCCGAATCAAGTCAACCTCAGTCTGCCGCTCATCATCACGGGCGTTATTCTCCAGGACAATTTCACGAAATGGTGGCGTAACCAGGGCAACGGCTTCGACGCCAATCAGTGCTTGTGGTTCATAGCCAAGTAAACTCGCCCCAGTCGCATTAACCGCAACAATATACCCCTCATCAACCAGGGCCATCCCCTCAGAAACAGACTCAAATAGCCGATAAAAACTTTCTTGCGTCACTTGCCCACTGTTCTGCGGTATCGAACGAAGGCTGGACTTTTTCACATCTGTTTTTCCTGTGTTCCAGCACATCATCCAACGCTCGTGCTAGACTTCTATTTTACCTGGATGGCTTCAGAATGTTATTCTGATTATCTAGCCTATAAGTACCGATAATTGAGGACCAATGACCTTGCATAGCCGCCTTACCGATGCCAATGCCTTTATTACCCTTTATGGCACCACGCCGCCACGGGCAGACGCAGCCGAAGAACGCATTGCCCAGGCCGCAGAACGGCTTGCTACTCGGCTCACCACCCTCCCGCTTGATGGGATCGTTGTCTATGATGTGCAAAACGAAGCTGGGCGCACCACAGTGCCGCGCCCTTTCCCGTATTTGCCGACGATCGACCCACGACGCTACAGTCAACGCTTACGAACGCTGATCAAGCTCCCCACAATTACCTATAAATGCATTGCGGATATGACCCCAACTACCTGGCCCGCCTGGCTGACCGCTGCCCACGAAGATTTCGGCGTCGAATATCTCTCGCTGGTCGGATTGCCAACCACACGCGGTCAAACAAGTGCGATGCCCCTATCGCAGGCTACCAAAATGGCCGCAACCCATCCTGGTAATTTCACGCTTGGTGGCGTGGCAATTGCCGAACGTCATCGCCACGGCCAAAGCGAGAGCCTACGTATCCACCATAAAACAACGACAGGGTGCCAATACTTCATTTCGCAGGCCGTCTACGATCCTGCCCCCACGATCGCCATGCTCACCGCCTACGCCCGCGAATGCGCCGAACGGCAGGAAACACCACGCCGGATCATCCTGACATTCACTCCCTGCGGTCGCCCCAAAACCTTAGCGTTCATTCAGTGGTTAGGGGTCGCGCTCGCCGATAGCACCATCAAGGCCATCCTCAACGATCCAGCGCCCCTGCAACGCTCAATCGCCATTTGCCGCGATAACTTCCGGGCGATTCTCGAACATCCAGCAATCAGAGGGATACCACTTGGTCTCAATGTTGAGAGCGTATCGATCTATAAAGACGAGATCGATGCCTCGCTGGAACTCTACGCCGTCCTCCGCGAAGTAGCCCAGGAATACGGCCTGCTCGCCAACCCCGCCCCTACTGCGTAAAGGCACAGCATCTACCCTGTACGCTGGCCTTGCGCGCCGCGTAACCGCACCACTAGGGTACGCGATCAACGCGATGATAACTATCGAGTGCCTGCCAAAGCGTCTGCGCGAACCAGCCGCGCGTTGCCGGATTGCTCCAACTCCCCCAGGTTGTCGTTACCGTTGGGGGCAGCCCCGCATAGTGGATGTAGGTAGCAAGGTCTTCGTGGTGGGCTGCTACGCCGGGAAGCAAGGCAACCGCCTGCGGTGTTGCCGGCTGCATCTCCCAATAGCCAGCATAAACCATCGCGCGGCTAATAAAGGCAACTGTCTGCACCTGCAGCACCGGGTCGCGGGTGCCAAAGCGCCCATCGCCATACCCTTTGGCAATGCCGTAGTGCGCCAGCGTCGCGACCGCGCGCCACAGGCCAGCATCAACCTCGGCCTGGTCGATAAAAGGATTCGGCACCGTGACCTCGCCCCAACCCATGGTCCGCACAATCAGCGCGGCCATCTGCGCCCGCAAGATCGTATCGTTCACGCCAACATTGCCATCGCCATAGCCCAGCAAGATCCGCCGGGCGGCTAACTCACTCACGGCGTCATATGGTGGTGGCCCCGGCGGCAGATCACGAAACGTAGGCCGTGTGGCAAAGGTCGCCAGCACCGTATGTGGTGCATGCATGGTGATCGTGAGCGGTGACGCCCATCCCTGAAAGGTTCCATCAATCGTCCAGCCCGTAAAGACGGCATTATTCCCTGGAATGGCGGTCAGGGTCATCACCGTACCAGCCGATACGAATGGGCCGGATTCGCCGTTAGCAGCAGTGGCATTGATCCGCCCGCCACTGCTCGTTAACAGGGTCAACGGATACTTGCTCGGAACTGACGAGCTACCTGGTGTTGGGGAACTGCTGGGCGTCGGTGATGACGTAATCGCGACAAACTCGGCGGCAACCGTATGATCGCTGGTCATCGTAATCGAGAGAGTGGGCGCAGTGCCCGCAGCCACCGTATCCAGAAACCAACCAACAAAACGATATCCGCTCTGCGCAGTAGCGGTCAGGGTCACAACGGTGCCAGAAGCATACGTAGGTGCCGCCGGTGTTACTATGATTTGCCCACGGCTCGGCTCAACGATCGTAGTCAACGTGTAATCACACGCGGCATTACCAACCAACCGCGCCACATTCAGGCGACGACCAGTAGTGGTATACAGTTGCAGACTCTCTAGCGGATCACCACAAGCCAAAAGTCGTGCGCGCACAACAGCCAATGGTGGTGGCGTGGTCAGGTTTGTCGCCAACAGCAGCGCGGCTGCGCCACTGACGTGTGCGGCAGCAAGGTTACTACTACTCAGCCAACCATATCCACCACGAGTGGTCGTGCGAATATTTTCGCCAGGTGCGGCCAGGTGTACTGTAGTGCGCCCATACCCTACTGATCGCCCAAACCCATCATCTATGGTCGTTGCCGTGACAGCGATGACATTGGTGAGATTATCGGGAGAAGCCCCGAAGTTTGCGGGATATTGCCGATTGTGGTCATTATCATTGCTGGCATCGCCAGCCGCCGCTACCACCAGAATATCAGCAGCGCCTGCTGCGGCAACCGCATCGCGGAGCGGTGTCGAGAACGTCTCCGTCGTCCAGCCCACCGAGAGAACCCGGAGGTTGACTCCGGCGGCCTTGGCCGCAACCGCATAATCCAGTACGGCTATCGCGTCGGTAAGCTGCAAATATCCATTCGCGTCGACGCATTTCAAGGCCATCAATGACACCTGCTGGCTCACCCCACTGATACCCAAACTATTATTGCCCACTGCGCCAATCACTCCGGCAACGGCAGTACCCACCCCCAAGTCGTCCTGAGGATCACAACCCGACACGCCGCCAATCATCCTGTATCCGTGGGAGCCTGCAGCACAACCACCCAGCGTCCAACCAGTAGGGGCAGACCAGATATTCGCCGCCAGATCAGGGTGGGTATAGTCGATCCCACTATCAACGACTCCCACCACGATCTCACGGCTGCCCGTAGTTGTTTCCCAGGCCGTAGGCGCACTGATCTTCGGCAAGGCCCATTGGTCAGGATAGAACTGATCGTTGGGAATCGCTTGCACCTGCACCACACTATTTGGCTCGGCATATCGCACCCCAGGGAAAGCGGCAAACGCCCGCGCCATCTCGCCCAGTGGCTGCCGACCAGCAACCTGAATCAACCGTGCATCAAGCCGATCGTACGCAGCCAGCGTTACGCCACCCAAGGCGGCGATCAGTTGATCACGGGCGGTATCGTCAAACCAGGGGAGGAAACCCAGCAGCAATTGGCCCGCTACCAGTTGTGGTGCTGGCCCTGGCGCGGCTGCCCCAACTTGCTGCTGTTCCGTTGAGTACCCAGCACTCAGGCTGCCGGAAAAGGCCAGACACCAGCAGATCAACACGACGCGCAGAAGCCGCATGGCGAACCTCCATCGTGAGGGCAATTCTTCTCGGAAAATGAGTCGCGCTGGGCGTAGAATAGCATAACGCCCTGGCTCTGAAAAACCAGGGGATGCACAACATTGCGGGCCGCTGGATAATACACCAGCGGCCCGCAATGTTCGGTTCTTCAGTCAAAACTGGTCTAGTTGCGGTGATAGTTTGGTGATTCCTTGGTGACGATAATATCGTGTGGATGGCTTTCGCGCAGGCCAGCGCCGCTGATCCGTACAAAGCGGGTACGGGTTTTCATCGCCTCGATATCGGCTGCGCCACAGTAGCCCATCGCCTGTCGCACGCCGCCAACCAGTTGATAGACGATATTCGTCAGCGCACCCTTATACTGCACGCGACCTTCAATCCCTTCTGGCACCAACTTGGAAACATTGGCAACATCAGACTGGAAGTAGCGGTCTTTCGAGAAAGACCGTGCCTGCATTGCTCCGAGCGAGCCCATCCCCCGATATTCCTTGAACCGCTCGCCACGATAGAGGATCACTTCACCGGGGCTTTCGTCGGTGCCAGCAAAGGCACTGCCAAGCATCACGACATCGGCCCCAGCAGCAATCGCCTTCGCGACATCGCCGGAATACTGCACACCACCATCAGCGATCACGGGAACGCCGTATTGCATCGCCACCTGAGCGCAATCATACACCGCCGTAATCTGCGGCACGCCAGTACCAGCAACCACCCGCGTAGTGCAAATCGACCCTGGTCCAATACCAACCTTGATCGCATCGGCTCCGGCCTCAATCAACGCCTTCGCAGCCTCACCCGTCGCGATATTCCCAGCGGCCAGTTGCACATCCCAGCGCTGCTTGATCTGCCGAATCATCTCGATCACCCCAGCGGAATGCCCATGCGAGCTATCGAGGACCAGCAGGTCAACCCCTGCGTCAATCAACGCGGCAGCACGGTCAAGTTCGTAGGGCCCAGCCCCAATCGCCGCGCCAACACGCAGTCGCCCGCGTTCGTCCTTCGTTGCATTCGGGAACTGAATCCGCTTCTGGATATCTTTGACGGTAATCAGCCCCTTCAGGCGACCCTCACTATCGACCACGGGCAACTTCTCGACCTTGTGCTGATGCAGGATTTCTTCCGCTTGATCGAGGGTTGTACCTACTGGCACCGTGATCAAGTTGGTAGCGGTCATCAGCTTGGCGATCGGCTGCTCAAGGTCATCCTCAAATCGCAGGTCGCGATTGGTGAGAATCCCCACCAGCTTATTCTCACCATCGGTGATCGGCACGCCAGAAATGTGATAACGCTCCATCAGTTCAAGCGCTTTTGCCACGCGATCCTCTGGGTGTAACGTGACTGGCTCAACAATCATCCCCGATTCAGAGCGCTTGACCTTATCAACTTCGGCCACCTGATCAGCAATCGAAAGATTGCGGTGAATGATCCCAATACCGCCCTCACGCGCCAGGGCAATCGCCATCCGTGCTTCGGTGACAGTATCCATAGCCGCCGAGATAATCGGGATCTTCAGGCGAATGGTGTTGGTCAGCCTGGTCTCGGTGCTGGTATCTTTCGGCAAGACATCTGAGGCGGCTGGTAAGAGCAGCACATCATCAAACGTCAGACCCTCTTTCGCAAATTTCTCGTCAAATCCACTCGACTCCCGTTCAGCAAGCAGCCCACCCTGCAACCGATCCATAACACCTCCACTTGTTACAAAACCATGGTTGGAGGCTATACCCCCTCCTACTAATTCAGCACCAAAACGAAGACCGAGTGGAAACACCGAGATTGGACGGTCCATCCGCTCACGAAATACCCAGCCACCACCCTGAGACAACAATGCCCGCTTCATGCGGGCGCAGGCCAAACCAACCGACGAGGCAAACCGGCCCCGCCACATACTGCATACCAGATCGCCGCTCACTCCGCCACACTTGCCCCCCCGCGCAACGACCGTGATAATCTTGCGGCCACCCGCGATACCAGCCCACCTTCTGGCGTGTCTGATGTACCAGCAGCGGGCGTAGCCAGGGGTGCTACTAACCCCAACCGCGTGATCAGTTCAGCGGTGGCTGCGGCATACGCCTGCGCCCCGCGTGACTGTGGATCATACTCCAAAATACTCTGTCCATACGAGGGGGCCTCGGCAAGATGAATCCCCCGCGGGATCGTAGCAGTGAACAACCGATTGGGGAAGAAGCGCCGCACCTCATCGGCTACCTGCGCCGAGAGCCGCGTGCGGGCATCGTACATTGTCAGCAACACCCCCAAAATATCTAACTTGGCGTTGAAGGTGCGCTTGACGAGTTGGATATTATTGGCGAGTTGCACTAACCCTTCCAATGCCAGAAACTCGCACTGAATCGGAATGACCACACCTTCGGCGGCCACCAGGGCGTTCAGGGTCAGCAGACCCAGCGAAGGCGGACAATCGATCAGGATCAGATCGTAGGTATCAGGCAATGAGCGCAGCGCATCAACCAGACGATGCTCGCGATGATCAACATTCGTCAGGGCTGCTTCAGTTTCTGAACCAAGCAGTACTGAGGTTGAAGGAACGATATCAAGTCGTTCCTGGCCTGTTGACACAATAATTTCAGCGAGCGGGGTTGTATTGAGGAGGGCGTCGTAGATCGCATAGTTGCAAGCAGCCTTATCAACGCCCAGACTGCTTGTCGCATTGCCCTGTGGATCGATATCGATCAGCAAAGTACGGAAGCCCCGTGCAGCTAAATAGGCGCTCAGATTCACGGTACTGGTTGTTTTGCCAACGCCGCCTTTCTGATTTGCCAGTGCTACAGTGCGGGTCACCCAATCCTATCCTTCCACACGAAGCATACTCATACTCTATTGTAATGAACGTACAATGAAAGCGCAATCAAATCGGGCCGAAATCTACCCAACCTTTGATCATCCTGGTGGGTAATTTCTGGTTGACAAGAGATATTCTCTCCGCGTACAGTTGCACTCAGGCAATGAGCGGGCTACCGCCGTGTTTACGCGCCAACAGCGACGAAGGTCCAGCGGGTGGAAGACCTTCGAGGCCAGCGGAACAATGGTGACCTCCCGTGAGCCGAGGGCTGAACGTTGGGCCTGCCCCAACTGTGTACGTTTCTCCGGTAGCCACCGTTATCGGCACCATGAGCATCTGGCAAGGTACTTCCTTGTCAGATGGAAGATGGGTGGAACCACGCAGGCTTGAACCTGGCGTCCCTACACGGATGCCGGGTTTGTTGTTTAACGGCCTGGCTTGTTCCGATATTGAGGAGGTGGCAGATGATTACCGTCGACACTACCAGCGTGTCGGCAGCACACGCCTGAGCCACGCTGCCGACACCGCAACTCAACCAGCGAACACGTATCGACTACTGAAAATGTTGGAGGTTCTCCCATGAACGATCTCGAACGAATGCGCCATTCCTCAGCCCATGTGATGGCTGAAGCAGTCCTCGATCTCTTTCCCGAAGCAAAGCTCGGGATCGGCCCCCCCATTGAAGATGGCTTTTACTATGATATGGAGTTACCGCGCCCACTAACACCAGACGATCTCGCCGCAATCGAGGAACGGATGCAGGCGCATATTGCGGCCAACGAACCATTTGAATATGAGGTCTTCCCCACCCGCGAAGCAGCCCTCAGTTACTTCGCAGGACAGCCGTATAAAGAGGAACTAATCCGTGATCTGCCAGAAGGCGAGACGATCTCCCTCTACCGCAACGGCGAATTCGTTGATCTTTGCCGTGGGCCACACGTTGCCGCCACCGGGGAAATTGGCGCATTCAAGCTAATGAGCGTGGCCGGGGCGTACTGGCGTGGCGACGAAAAACGCCCAATGCTCCAACGGATCTATGGAACAGCCTGGCCCACACAGGCCGAACTTGATCATTACCTGGAACTGCTTGAAGAAGCGAAGCGCCGCGACCATCGGAAACTTGGTCGCGAACTTGGCCTGTTCTATTTCAATGAGGAAGTGGGGGCTGGCATACCACTATTCGCACCGAAAGGGGAGCAACTGCGCTACCAGATGGAGCGCTACGTCCGCGAGACCCAAACACGCTACGGCTACGAACACGTTTGGACAGGCCATCTCGTCAACGAAAAGCTCTATCATCGCTCTGGGCATTATGACAACTACTCCGATGTGATGTTCCCGCCGATGGTGGATGAGGAGGTGGTCTTTCGGCTGAAGCCGATGAACTGTCCCTCGCACATGACGCTCTACAACGAGATCGGTGTTCATTCCTATCGCGACCTGCCCTTACGTTTTGCCGAGTTCGCCACGCTCTATCGCTACGAGCTCAGTGGCACGCTGTCGGGGCTGACACGGGTGCGCGCGCTGACACAGGATGATTGTCATATCTTCTGCACAGAAGAGCAGATTCAGGAGGAATTCAGCCGCTGCCTCCACCTGATCACCGAGGTACTGAATACGTATGGGCTGACAGATTATCGGGTGCAACTCTCCTTACCAAGCGAGGGGGGGAAGTTTGTCAACGACCCTGAGAAATGGGAGAAGGCCATCACAGCATTGCGGGCCTCGCTCGACGCAAACAAGGTCAGCTACGAAGCCGCCGAAGGGGAAGCAGCCTTCTACGGCCCGAAAGCTGATTTCATGGCGAAAGATGCGCTGGGACGCGAATGGCAACTCTCCACAATTCAGGTGGACTTCATCCAGCCCGCCCGCCTCAACTGCGAGTATATCGGCGAAGATGGGGTCGCCCGCACACCAGTCGTCATCCACCGCGCCGTCACTGGCTCGACAGAGCGCTTCCTCGGGGTCATCATCGAGCATTTTGCCGGGGCGTTTCCAGTCTGGCTCGCCCCAGTCCAGGTCATGCTGATTCCCATTGCGGATCGCCACATCGAGTATGTGCAGCAGGTCGCCGCGCAACTGAAGGAGGCCGGTATTCGCACCGAGGTTGATCTCAGCAACAATCGGATGAACAACAAGATCCGGGCGGCGCAGGTGCAGAAGATTCCGTATATGCTTGTCGCTGGTGATCGCGATATGGAAGCGGGGGCAGTGTCGGTCCGTCTCCGCAGCGAGGAGCAACTGGGCGCGATGCCCGTTGCCGAGTTTATCGAGTTGATCAAGCCTGTGATCGAGACAAAATCACTCGATCTCAAAGCTCCACGCGAGTTGGCAACTGCCGAGTAACTCCTCGCCCCAGCCAGCGCGAACAGTTCGCGCTGGCTGGGGAATGTTCAGCCGTAATGAGCGTTGTACAATGTAATGGTAGGAAGAAATGCGAACGTTCTCTATCGAAAATGAGGAGCAATAAGAGATGGCAGAAACAACACAAAATCGCTATGACGTAGTGATCATTGGCTCCGGCCCTGCTGGCTGGACGGCGGCGATCTACTCAGCCCGCGCCAACCTGAAAACTTTGCTGATTACCGGGTTACTGACGGGTGGTTCACCGGGCGGTCAACTGATGCTGACCACCGAAGTCGAAAACTTCCCGGGCTTTGCCGAAGGGATCATGGGGCCAGATCTGATGGATCAGATGCGGCAACAGGCGGTCCGCTTTGGCACCACGCTGGTCGAAGACGATGTCACCCGGGTCGATTTCTCTAAGAAGCCACTGACAGCCTACGTTGGCGAAGGCGATGACGAAATAGCGTATCAGGCCAAAGCGATGATCGTGGCGACTGGCGCGTCGGCGATCTGGCTGGGCCTCGACTCGGAGGAACGGCTACGCGGGCGCGGCGTCTCGTCTTGCGCGACCTGCGATGGCGCATTCTTCCGGGGCAAAGAGGTGGCGATCATCGGTGGCGGTGATACGGCAATGGAGGAGGCCAACTACCTGACGCAGCACGCCTCGAAAGTAACCGTCATCCACCGCCGCGAAGATCTGCGCGCCTCGCACATTATGCAGGAGCGGTCGCGCAAGAACCCGAAGATCGCCTGGGCGTTGAACAACGAAGTCGCAGAAATTCTTGGCGAAAACTCGGTCAGTGGTGTCCGCCTTCGCAACACCCAAACCGGGAAAGAATCAGACCTCGCGGTATCTGGCGTCTTCGTGGCGATTGGTCATCGCCCCAACACCGAGATCTTCAAGGGCCAGTTGGATATGGACAAAGGCGGCTACCTGATCACGAAAGAACATACTGCCTCAAATGTGCCTGGTGTCTTCATCGCCGGTGACGTGCGCGACCACCGCTATCGGCAGGCAGTTACTGCTGCTGGCGATGGCTGTATGGCTGCGCTCGATGCCCAGGAATTTATCACGGGCGAGATCTGGCTCGACTGGTCGACTGATGAGCAAGCGGCCCCTGAACCAGAAGTTGCAACAGCCAAGTAGGGTCTGTATTTCTGCAAAGTGACGAGAAAGGGGGCGTAGCTACGCCCCCTTTCTCGTCGGCAAGCAGCCCTTACTGATCGAATATATCCAGCCGTCCGGCTTTCCGCATTCGCTCAGCCATCCCTGCTTCTTCCAGTTGCGCCAGCACTTCCTCATAGCTACGGATTCGACCGGGGAAGTTATCATCGTTGGCGACGTGCAACAAGATCCGGGCAGTCAACCCAGCGGCCATCTGCAAGCCGCGCACGGTTGCCTTATCAACTGTATCAGCCTCGGTATGGCCCCAACCACGGCCAATCAAGGCAGACTTATCGTCGGGACTGCTGAGGGTTGCTGTCGGAATCCCGTGGAGGGCGTAGGGGAAATGATCGGAATGTGACTGGAACATATGCGTGACCGGGTATGCATATTTGGCAGCGATCGCGTGTTCCTCAAAGTAGGGAATCAGGTCTGGTGCGCCAGTGAGCAGCAACGATTCTGACCCACCTTTGCCCCGCCCTGCCCCATCAAGATTGAGCATGAAGCGTGTCCGGGCGGCCTCGTCCTTATGGGCCTTGGTGTACTCCCAGGAACCAAATAATCCGACCTCTTCACCGCAGAACAAGACTAGCCGAATAGTGCGACTGATCGCTTCACGGGGCAACGCAGCCAGCACGCGGGCTGCTTCCATCCCCACAACGGTGCCAGCCCCATCATCAAGCGCACCCTGCGAAATATCGTGGCCGTCATAGTGCGCCCCAGCCAACACCAGTTCTTCTGGATACCGTGAGCCTGGAATCTCGCCAACGACATTGTAGGAGGTGTTTTCAAAGAAACGCCCACCCGTTTTCAGCGCCATCCGCGCCTTACCATCGGCCCCACGCTTCGCCAATCGCAAAATAGCCGAGCCGGTTTCCCAGGACACACCAACGCCGATAATCGCGGCGGGCGTGCCGCCAGGGCCGCCGATCCCCCCGGTAATGTGCAATAGACCAGGGTTCTGGTTGACGAAAATGAAGGCAGTAGCCCCAGCAGCGACAGCACGGGCCAGTTTGTCGGTACGGTGGCTCGGCTTGGTGGAGCGCTGCCCCGCCTTGTTCGTTTCGGCGGCGCTGATCACGATCTTACCGCGCACTGCCTCACCCAGGCGGGCGAAATCTTCTTCCTCACCGTCACCAACGTCAATCAGTTCCCCTTCAACCTCACCAGCGGGGCAATAGGGCAACGCCACACAAGAGAAGGTGCGTTCAACTGGGACCGTCATCCGTAAGGTGGCCTCACCGCGCTCCCAGGCCCCAAACTGCACTGGCTCCAGGTGGACATCCTCTAAGCCATAAGCCATTAACTTCTCGCGAATGAATTCGCCTGCGGCATGCTCGCTCTTGCTCCCAGCCCAACGGTTGCCAATATCGTCACAAAGGTGCAGCAGATTCAGATAGGCCTCATCGCTGGTCCAGATATCCCCAAGTAACTGCCGTTCTACATCACGTTGTTGATCCATCACCGCTCCTCTCTTTTGCGAATACCTATCCATCAGACGCATTCTAGCACGCTGGCTTTTCGCGTCGAGGTCGCCTTACTGCGTTCGGGCGGTATAATTGCCCAACTGTGCGTACCAACCCTGCACAGGCGACGAATCAATAAAGGCAACTCATGAGCCGACACGGCATCCTGGTCATCAACAAAGAAGCTGGCTGGACTTCCCACGATGTGGTAGCCCAGGTGCGCCGCATCACCGGGGAACGGAAGGTGGGGCATACCGGCACGCTCGACCCTGCGGCTACGGGCGTCCTCCCGGTCTGCCTTGGTGCCGCCACCAAAGTGATCGAATATCTGCAAGATGCTGGAAAAACCTACTACGCTGAGATCACGCTTGGGATCAGTACGAATACCGATGACCAGGATGGGCTGATTACGGCAGAAGCCGCCGTACCGCCGTTGACCGTTGAGGAGATCGAGACAGCACTCAGCACCTTTCGCGGGGAAATAGCCCAGGTGCCGCCGATGTATGCCGCGATCAAGCAAGGCGGGCGCAAGCTCTACGAAATCGCCCGCGCTGGCGAAACGGTCGAACGCCCGCCCCGCCAGATCACTATCGATACCCTGGCCTTGCTCCGTTGGGAGAGCCCCTACCTGCATCTACTGATCGATTGCAGTAAGGGCACGTACATTCGCGCGCTGGCCCGCGACCTTGGGGCAGCTATTGGTTGTGGCGCGCACCTCAGCCGCTTAGCCCGCCTCCGCACGGGGCCATTCTTCCTCGATCAGTCGCTCACCATTAATGAACTGGCAACCGCCTTTGTAGAAATCCCCTGGCCGGAACTTGCCCTGCACCCGGACACCGCCTTACTCGATTGGCCTGTACTCGTTTTAGATGAAGCCCACACCCTCGCCTGGTGCCAGGGCAAGCATCTGGCACTGGGGCAGGGCCGTGCCGGGGAATATTGCCGCGCTTACTCGACAACAGGTGACTGGTTAGGGGTGGGGCGGTTTGATGCTGAGCATGGGGCGTGGCATCCTGAAAAGGTAGTCGCGCTATGAACGGCTACACCGGGAAAGATGAAGGAAAATGAACGAAGGATGCACCGCCCAGGTCGTCAATAGTCTGGATGCACTCGCTGGCAGCGGTCCCTATGCCGTCACCATTGGGCGGTTTGATGGCGTCCATCTGGGGCATCGGCACCTGATTGCGCAAACAATCGCCAGTGCGACAGAGCAGGGGCTACGCTCGTTGGCCATTACCTTTGAGCCACACCCTGAACAACTCTTCCGCCCCGATCAGCCAGTTTCACGCCTGACCACACCAGCGATGAAAGAAGCATTACTCGCCACCAGTGGCGTCGATGCCGTCGCGATCTTACCGTTCACTACCGAATTTTCGCGCCAGACCGCTGAAGAGTTTATGGCACAGCTTGCGACAACCACAAATATCCGCGAATTATGGATTGGGGCTGACTTTGCGTTGGGCTATCGGCGTGGAGGCACCGCCGCTCGGCTGACCGAACTTGGGCAAGAGCATGGCTACAACACCCACACAATGGAGCGAATCCGCCTGCACGGCACCGAAATGATCAGCTCATCCAATATCCGGCGGCACATCCTGGAAGGCAACGTGGGGTTAGCCGCCAGCCTACTAGGACGACCTTATAGCCTGATTGGTACGGTCGTTCATGGGGCCAAACGGGGGCGAACAATTGGCTACCCCACCGCCAACCTTGACCAGGAAGCAGGCTTAGTCGTACCAGCGCTTGGAGTCTACGCCACAACGGTTGATGTGCCAGGAGTCGTCACGAACCATGCTGCGATGACGGCGGTGGGCGTGCGACCTGTATTCGACAATGGTGATCGTCAGATTGAGGCGCATTTGCTCAATTGGTCGGGCGACCTCTACGACCGCCAATTGACACTACACTTCCTTGAGTGGCTGCGCCCAGAGGAAAACTTCCCTTCTGTTGAAGCACTCATTGAGCAGATGGCGCGAGATGGTGTCGCCACTGCTGCTGTAGTAGAGGCGTGGCAAAAGGAACGGGAGATTGAACAACCCTGATCGCTCAACCACGCTATTACGGTCAATTACACTGCCGTTGGTGCGTATCTCGGCCCAAAAATTGCGCTATCATCATCGGGATACTTTGCCTTAAACAGGCAACTGGATAGGGTGAACAGGTACGATCAATCTACTGCATGAGTCATGCAGTATGAAACAAGTACTATCGTGATACTCGTTAATTAGAAAGGCAGGGGCTTCCTGCTGGAGTTACCATGCTGATCGATTCACACGCCCACCTTGACGACGCAGCATTCGATCCTGACCGCGAGGCGATATTGGAGCGGGCTGCTGCCGCAGGTGTTGGGGCAATCATCAATGTCGGCTTCAACGAAACACGCTGGGCGACCACAATGACCCTCTGTGCAGCGCAACCACATATCTATGCAGTCTTAGGGCTACATCCGCACGACGCTGTAGCGTGGAATAGCGCCGTGGCGACACGATTACGGGTGGTGTTAGGCGAAGCCAAGGTTGTGGGACTTGGCGAGATCGGCCTTGACTTTTATCGTGATTATGCCCCACACGATCAGCAACGACTGGCCTTTCGGGAACAGTTGGCAATTGCCCAGGAATTAAGTCTGCCAGTCGTGATCCATAGCCGCGCTGCCGAAGCAGAAGTCGTCGCAATCCTGGCCGATGCTGGCATAGAGCGTGGCGTACTTCATTCCTTCTCTGGGCCGCTGGCCGTTGCAGAGCAGGCGCAAGCGCTGGGCCTGCACATCTCACTCACAGGGCCTGTCAGCTACCCAAAGGCAGAACATCAACGCGACCTTGCCCGCAGCATTGCGCTCGACCGTCTGTTGTTGGAAACCGACTGCCCGTATCTTGCGCCGCAGGCACGCCGAGGGCAGCGGAACGAACCAGCCTTTCTCCGCTTTACCGCAGAGGCAATCGCCACTGCGCGGAATATCGCAGTTGACCAACTCATCGCCGCGACCACGGCAAATACCTGCCGCCTTTTTGGGCTACCAGAGCAGGCAGTTGTAGCAGCGTGCTAATGAGCATCAAGTGCTGGGACAATTCCTAGAAGGGATGTAGAAGAGCCAACGATGGTCGGCATGGAAAAGAAACGACCAACAACCAGCGGACATCGCCAGCAAACGCAAGCCGAGGGGCATTGGCAGACCTTCCGAGCGGGGATCGTCGCCCGCTGGGGCCCAATCGCCCCCTATGCCCTTGCGACCACTATGCTCTACCTTATTTTTGTCTTACTAGCGCGAGTTATTACGTTTGGGCGGGTGCAACCGGGCTTCTTACTCTATGCGGGCATCGGTGTAGCGATGTTTCTCTTCGTCGCCATGATCGCAACCCTGGTCCGCACCTTGTGGCAAACACTACGCGCCCTCAGTGATCACCAACTCAGGGATGGTTGGCGACCGATCTTGCTCTCGACCTTTGGCTCAGGGCTAGCGTTAGTGACCCTGCCGCGATTGTTCTCGAAAGATGTCCTCAGTTACCTCGTCTATGGCCGCGCATTCGGGGCCTATCGGCTCAATCCCTACACTACTACACCCAGCAATATGCAGTTTGACTTCAATTTCCGGCTGATCGACTGGCACGATGCTGTTTCCGTCTATGGCCCAGTCTGGACATTACTTTGCACGGCGCTCTACAAGATTGTTGCACCACTCGCGACAACCAACATCTGGGGATATATCGTCAGCTTCCGTATTCTGGGCCTTCTCTTTCATCTGGGAAGCGCGGCCCTGGTCTGGTATATCTTAGGACGTATTCGGCCCACAGATCAGGTGGCAGGCACGATTTTCTACGCCTGGAATCCCCTGGCGCTGATTGAGTTTGCTGGCAACGGCCATAATGATGCCGGACTCGTCTTCTTCTTACTCGCTGCGGTAGCCGCTACGGTGGCAAAACGCCGCCGCCCCTGGCTCGTAGTGCTGTGCCTCTCCTTCTCCGTCCTCACCAAGTTCATCACCTTGTTAATCATCCCAGCCTTTCTGGTGATGCTCTGGTGTACCACACCACTGCTCGCCCAAGGCTGGCGCTACAAGGCCAGAGCCCTGGCGATCGTGCAGGCCGGGATCATTGGCCTAGCGACCTTTCTGCTCCTCTGGGCACCTTTTGCCGAGGCGCTCCGTCACCCCTTCTTTCTGCTGGAGTCGTCAGCAGCATCAAAATTCGACAACTCGCTTTTGCAATTGATTTATTGGAGTCTCCAGAATCTACTCGCGCTCGTGCTTCCTGATGAACGCAGCCAGCAAATTGCAAACTTCCTGGTGCTGACCACTGGCCGCGTTGCGTTTGTGGGAATCTGGGCTTTGCTGACCTGGCGTAGCCAGAATCTGGAAAGCTGGCTGCGCGGCACCTTTTGGATCCTTTTTGCCTATCTCGTTCTGGCTACACCCTGGTTCTGGCCCTGGTATGTCACCTGGATCGTTGCCCTTGCCCCGTTAGTTGGTGGGCGCCTTTCCACCGCAGCCACGCTCACCTTCTCGGCCTCAGTCTTGCTCCTCTATGTCATGTGGGGCAATCAACTGCCATTTGATCGCGGTAGTGTTTTACCGTTGCATAGTTCCGTCACATTTGGCCTACCTCTCCTAGTGCTCTGGCTACAATTACGCCAACCAGGTGCCGCGGATGAACCTGTCTATACCTATCGTAACCGGCACCAGCAACGATCTGTGCCAGCGTAGCCCATACTAGAAAGTGATCAGCAATGACCGACGATCTGACAACCAGTGAACCAAAAACAAAACCCGGCAAAGATACAACCTTACCCATCGTGGCAATTAGCGGTCGCTGGGGCAAAACCACCACGGCCAGACTCCTGGAAGCAATGCTGCTGCGGCAGCATACACGGCTCGCCCTCTGGATCGATCAAGGTGTTTGGACTGGAGGGCGAAAACAGCGCGGGGAGTTGATTCCCTGGGGTAAAGCACTGCAAGCACTGGCGCAGGGCGAGCTAGATCTGGCGATTCAAGAACTCGACTCGCGCACACTGGTCGCCGCCGGATTACCACCTGCCGCCTATAGCCTGGGGATCATCACCTCATTCTGTGGCAATGATCAGTTCTGTGAAGCAGAAGGTCGATCAAAAATCGAACGGCAGGCGCAAGCCATGCTCAGTCGGGCAATCAAACCGAACGGCACACTGATCCTGAATGCCGATGATCATACCGTGGTCGCGAGCGGCAGGCGTGGTGCTTCGGCCTCGATCATCTATTACAGCCTTTCGCGGAGCAATCCCATTGTGCGCGCTCACCGCGCGGCGGGGCATCGCGCCGTCACGATCTCCAGTGGCATGATTGTGGTCTGCGAAGGGCAGTACTCCTGGCCAGTGGTGGCCGTGCGCGAAGTCGCCCTGGCGGTTGGTGGGGCCATTGTCTTTCAGGTGCAAAACGCACTCGCTGCTATCGCTGGAGCCTGGCAACTCAACGTGCCAATCGCCCAGATCGCCGCTACGCTCTGTATGTTTACCTCATCACCATCATTACTACCTGGCTCCTGCAACCAGTTTATGATTCAGGGCGCAGTTGTCTTACTCGATACGTTCCATGATATGGTCAGCTTGCGCGGGATTATTCGTGGCTTACGCAAAGTACCAAACCGTCATCGCCAGATCATCGTGCTTTCTGATGCCCAACTCACCTTAGTCAATACCTCGGAAGTGGGCCGATTAATCCGCCAAGTCTTCAAGCTGGTTATTCTGCATCACGATACGATAACAGCAACCGAAGAATTAGCCAAGCCTTCGCCTGTGACGAAATCGCTGCTCACCAGCATTGCCCGCACTGCCCTGCCGCCAATTGTGCATGGGGTAAGCCAGGAGTCAGTGGCGCTAACCTATTTGCTCCAACAACTGAAGCCAAATGACCTTGCCCTGGTTCTGGCTGTTGATCAAACAATTGCCCTACGCACGCTGATGACTCATCGCGATACTCCAACCCTGGCATTCGGGTAAGGGCGTTACGGCACTTCATCTGAAGCTGGTTCAACTGCCGGGGCGGCGTCAGGAGTAGTTGGCGCGGCTGCCGCCGTTCCCCGGCGGCGTTTCGGGCGGGCGGCCTCCTCATCAAGCAAGACCCGCCGCAAAATCTTCCCGGTGATCGTTTTTGGCAAACTCTCACGGAACTCGATCTGCCGCGGTACTTTGTATTTCGCCAGTCGTTCATTGCAAAAGATGAGTATCTCACGCCGTGATAGGATTGCTCCATCGCGCGGCACGATATACGCCTTGACTACCTGCCCGGCAACTTCGTGTGGTACGCCAAGCACAATTGCTTCCTCTATTTGCGGATGGCTGTAGAGGACTTCTTCGATCTCGCGTGGGTAGATATTCTCGCCCCCAGTGATAATCACATCTTTCTTGCGATCAACAATCGCGAAGTAGCCATCCTCATCCATCGTGGCAATATCGCCAGTGTGGAGCCAGCCGTCTTGCAGCACCTCAGCAGTTTCCTCCGCACGTTGCCAGTACCCTTTCATCACCTGCGGGCCACGAATGAGCAATTCGCCAGGAACGCCAACGGTGCCACCACCAGGCTGTGGTTCACCAGTGAGCGGATCGATCAGGCAAATCTCAACATCAGCAACAGGTAACCCAATCTTGCCAGAGCGACTACGCCCATCAAGAGGGTTGACGTGCGTCACGGGCGCGGCCTCGCTCAGACCATAGCCTTCGGCCAGATGCGCCCCAGTCAAGCGTTCAAACTCTTCACGCACCTCAACTGGCAGTGAGGCCGCGCCACTCACACAGTAGCGAATGGAGGAAAGGCTCGCTGCTTTTTTCGGGTCTTCGCGTACTGCCGAGCAGATCGCCACATACATCATCGGCACACCAGGAAAGACCGTGGGCTGGTGTTTCTCAATAGTCGCTAGCACCTCTGGCACATTGAAGCGTGGCAGAATAACCTGCTTCGCCCCCATCAGGATCGCCAAATGGAGACACAAGGTTGTACCGTAGGCATGAAAGAACGGCATGATCGATAGCAGCACCTCTTTCCCTGGCTCTAGTTGCGGCACCCAGCCTTTAATCTGCACGGCATTCGCCAGCAGGTTCCGGTGCGTCAACATCGCCGCCTTGGGTAGGCCTGTTGTCCCACCAGTGTACTGGAACGTGGCAACGTCATCAGGAGAGATTGTGATGGGGGGGAGCGTAGTGGTCGCACCACTCAGCAAGCGCCGGAACCGATACAGCCCCTTCCTGGGATTATCATTGATGCGTGGTGGCTTCAGATCGGCCTTCAAGGGATAGAAAAGCCGCTGATAGAGGGGAAGATATTCATCAGGCGCGGCGACGATAATCCGCTCGACAACCTTTCGAGTAAGTAAGTCCGCCACTTTACTGTAGAAGCTATCAAGCACCACGATAATTTTCGCCCCGGCATCTTGCACCAGTTGCTCAATTTCGCGCTCGACCAAGAGCGGTGAGATCGCCGCATTTACCCCACCAGCGCGCAAAATCCCGAAGTGCGCGATTAAGAATTGAGGGAGATTGGGCATAACGACCATAACGCGGTCGCCTTTTTGCAAGCCAAATCCCAGCAATCGCTGGGCAAACTGTGCAGAAAGTCGATCCAGATCGCGATAGGTAAGCGTGCCCCCAAAGTAGGCAATTGCGGGTAAGTTGGCAAAGCGCTTGACGGCATCAGCAAGGAGTTCAGGCAAGGTCTGATCAGGGTACTGCAGGTTTGGCGCTACGCCAGCCGCGTACTGTTGACGCCACGGCTGATCCTGTACTGTTGGCCCTGTAGTTGCTGAGAGGCTCGTCATCGATGAGGGCTCAATCGTCATCGCAAATGCTCCTTGCCCTGTCTTGTGGCTTTGTTAGCTGGGGTGCAATTAGCCCGGCGGCGACCGCGCAGCTATTACCGTTATCTACTACAGTACCACTATGGTAGATAACGACTGCCACTGGCAAAATCTCACAACAATTTTGGCGCAATCAGCGCTCGCTCGTCCCTAATTCCAGCGCCAGTAATGCTGCATTCACGACACTCTCTGCATCAATCAGTTGATCACGGTAGAGTTCGGCGCGAGTACCAACCTGCCCGAAGGTATCAACGCCCAGCGGCACAACAGGCGCACCAAAGGCCGACCCCAACCAGGCCAGGGCGTGCGAGGCCCCATCAAGCACAGTAACAATTGGGGCATGGCGATCTTCTTTGCCAATCAGCGTTGCCAGATGGCCGCTCTCGGTGCCAACGGTAGCCCCGCGCACGTGAGCGCGACGGGCCAGCGCCAGACCACGATAGAGACGATCGGCACTGGTAACATTGATCAGGGTGGCCGCAACCCCTTCTTCATGCAGCAGTTGGGTGGCCGCAAATGCTTCAGGCACCAACGCCCCACTGGTCGCAATGATCAGCCGTGGACCATCGCTCACATTCTCCGGCGGCACCAGCAACTGATAGCCCCCAGCCAGCACATCATGTCGCAGCTCATCGACACTCAATCGTTGACGTACCGCTTCAAGCAACGACTGATCGATCGGTTTGGTCGACAACCGCAGATAGGTTGAGTCGCCAGCTTCGCGGTCACAACACCGCCGCAAGCCATCAAGTAAACACCACTCCACCTCAGCGCCAAAGGCTGGCTCAAATGTCGTCAGATTGGGCAACTCTAGCCCAATCGACGGTGTGATTGACGACTGATGCGCCCCACCCTCTGGGCTCAACGTTACCCCAGAAGGCGTGCCAGCGAAGACGAATTTCGAGGCGGAATAGACTCCATGAATCAGTGCATCTAGCCCCCGACAGACAAACGGATCGTAGACTGTCCCCACTGGCAGCAGCAATTGCCCGTTATGCTCCGACGATAACCCCAGCTGTCCCAGCAGCATAAAGAGGTTCATCTCCGAAATCCCTAGCTCAATATGCCGCCCTTTCGGGCCTGGTTGCCAGCGTAAGACGCGCTGCGCCCCTTCGTCGTAGTCGGCGGCATCGTTCGGCGCAAAAACGCCCACCCGGTTGATCCAGGAACCCAGGTTGGTGGAAACGGCAACATCGGGTGAGGTGGTTACAATTCTTGGGCCAATATCAGGGACACGCGCCAGTTGCGCCAACACCGCCCCAAATGCCTCCTGAGTAGACATCTGCGCGGCGGGACGAAAGTCAATCCGCTCCGGCACCTGAGCAGGGCGAAGCTGTGGTTGGGGCAACGCTTCATCACGCATGATTGCCGCTCGCTCAGCGCAGAGTTGGCCCGCGGCAGTGTCGGGCGCAAATGCATCCCAGTCACGCCCAAGATCGACCCCCAGCCGCTCCCGCGTTAGCTCAACTTGCTGACTTGTCAATAACGCGGAGTGGTTCAGCGCATCGCCAGCGATGGGCAGCCCCCACCCCTTCACCGTGTAGGCAAAAAGCACACTGGGGCGGGTCTGTTCAGCATCGGCTTCGGCGAAATTCGCCAGCAGTTCTTGCAAATCGTGGCCGCCAAGGTCGGCGATCAATCCTGGCAAGTCCTCATCGGCAGTTTCGGCAACCGCCGCCGCGATCCCATCACGGGCATCGCCCGCGCCAGCAATCAACCGCTCGCGCAAGACTGGCCCAGGCAGGCGGATCAATACCTGGTATTCTTCGTTATCCATTTCATCGATCCGCCGCCGCAACGCCGCGCCCCCAGGCCGCGCAAAGGCTTCTTGCAACCGTCGACCATATTTCGCTTCCAGAACCTGCCAGCCACTGGCGGCGAACAACGACTGCAATTGCCGCGCCCGAATCCCCGGCACAATGCGATCAAGGCTCTGTCGATTGAGGTCAACAATCCAGAGAACATTCCCCAGCCCCGAGGCAGCTTCTTCGGCAACGGCCTCCCAAACGTTCCCCTCATCTAACTCTGCATCCCCCACAATGGCGATGAACCGCCGATCGGGGGGAGTATCATCAAAATGCGCCCGCGCATAGCGATCGGTCAGGGCAGCAAAGAGCGGTGCCACGACTCCAAGTCCCACTGAGCCAGTAGAGAAATCGACCCGGTCGGGATCTTTAGTGCGGCTAGGATACGACTGCAAGCCATGAAAGGCCCGAAGTTCAGTCAGATATTGCTGATCCAGAAAGCCCAGCAGGTATTGGATCGCGTGATAGGCAGGCGAGGCGTGGGGCTTGATTGCTACGCGATCGCGGCCAGTGAGGTAGTGGAAATACAACGCAGTGAGGATTGATACCACCGATGCCGATGACGCCTGATGCCCACCAACTTTCGTCTTATCAGGATTCTGTCGGACATTATTCGCGTGATCAATAATCTTGGTCGCAAGCCAGAGAACCCGCCGCTGAATCGTTTCCAACGTTGCCAGTTGCTCAGGATCGAGTTGCCCGGTTGCCACAGACCCAGCGGCCTCTACCTGGTGCTCACGAGTTATTGCCATCGCTCCGCCCCCCGCCATATCTTCAACCGCAATATCGGCTTCGTTACGAATATCCCTAATCGTACCAGAAGTTGCCCGATGATATGGCACAGGTTCTGCACAGCAACCTGTACCACGTATACTGAACAAGGTACGAGAAGGAGGAACACGATGGAACTCTACCTCTTACGGCATGGCGATGCCGTCGATCGCCTTACTGGCGGCTACGCCCAGGATGAAGACCGCCCACTCACCGAGCGTGGCCAGACCGAGGCGATCACCGCCGCCACCGCACTGATGCGCCTACACGGCACGATTGACCAGATCTTCACCAGCCCACTGGTCCGCACGCGGCAAACAGCCCAGGTTGTCGCAGATCACCTCCAACCAGCGCCACCAATAGCAATCAGCGCAGCATTGGCCCCAGGCGGCAACCATGCTGCGCTCTATCAGACGCTTTCAGAGCAACCAGCGCAAACTGCCATCCTTCTGGTTGGGCATATGCCCGACGTTGGCGAAATCGCTGGCTGGCTGATCTGGAGCGACCCACAAGCCACGCTCCCGTTTCGTACAGGTGGCCTCTGTCGGATTACCTTATCCGCCATCGCCGCAGGCGCGGGCGATCTGCGCTGGCTGGCCCCTCCTAAGCTTTTGCGGCAAATCGGGGCAAAGAAATAGGCGAGACTGATCTACGGTATTTCATCGGGGAATGTTGCTGGGTGGTCGGCAACTGGCACCATCCAGGCAGTTTCTCTGTCCTGCGCCAGGGGCAACTGATCAATGCCCAAGAGGCCCAGGTAGATCAATTCATCAAAACGTTCCTGGCGCAATTGGTCACCCCACAATACGGGAGTCAGGCCACGCCACCGCTCTTCCAGAAAATCACGGAGGGCCAGGTTCGTTGCTGTCACTGCTGCATCAGTGTCCTCGACAGCGCGATACTCATGCACTAAAGCAGCAGCGCGGTAGACGCAAAAGCCACCCTGACAAGGCCCCATGCCTAATCGCACAGTGCGCCGCAGATCATCAAGATTCGCCGCCCCATCAGCAATCGCCGCCAGCAGTCGTTCTCGCGTAATCAGTTCACACTCACACAGCAGATCACCATAGCTCGCTGCGGCTTCGACCTCGGCCAGTGGTTGCCCCATCCAGAATAGTTGCTGCCCATTACCAGAACGGTGATCGTAGGCCCGCACTGCCGCTGGCTCAGTGGCGGTGCGGCAAGGCGCACTCTGCCCAAGCCGCTGCGCGGCGAGATCGACCGTGCGCTCAGCCATCAGGCGAAAGGTGGTGTATTTCCCCCCCACAATGGAGATGAATCCGCTGACACCGTCGCGCTGCTGATGGTCAAGGAGCTTGAAATCGCGGCTGAGATCGCGGCTATCTGCCGCCGCATCAAGCTCTTGATAGAGTGGACGGGAGCCAGCCCAGGCCCGCAACGCCCGGGACTGCGCCAGCCCCGGCACCAACTTTTCTCCTTCAGCCAGCATCGCATCGATCTCAGCCAGCCCAATCGACGTATCATCTGGATCAGCAACTGGCTGATCAGTCGTCCCGATCACACAAACAGTCCGCACAGGTACAAGAATATCGCCATCATCGGGCGGCTTACAGCGATTGATCACCGTATTGACCAGCCGATGGTTCAAGGCAACCATCGTCCCTTTCCCTGGCACAATCCCGATTGGCAGATCGGCCAGTGCCCCGATCTGTCCGGCCCACGCCCCAGCCGCGTTGATCGTCATCGCAGCGGTGATCTGGTACTGCTCTCCAGTCCGCCGGTTCTCCACCACCGCCCCCACAACCTGATCGTGTTCACGCAACAGGCTGATAACTCGATGATAGGTCAGCGCTACTGCACCATATTCCCGCGCCGAGGCGATCGTCATCCCTACACTGAGAAACGAATCAGCCGCGCCATCCTGCACTAGGAAAGCACGACCGATCTGGGGGTTCAGGTGCGGTTCGCGCTTGAATAACTGGGCCAGCGACAATTCCTCACACGGCACCCCCTGCGCCAGACAACCAGCTACGAAGGTATCGGCGTATTCCGGCGGATCCCACGGCGTCACCACAAATAACCCGCCAGTATCTTCGATACACCCCGGGAGGATTCGCCGCAGAATCGTATTTTCCAGCGCGCAATCTCGGGCTGATACGGGATCTTTGGTGACATAGCGCCCGCCAGAGTGCAGTAACCCGTGGTAGCGCCCAGTGGTGCCGCTGGCAAAATCGCCGCGCTCAACCAGGATTGCCCGCAGCCCACGCATAGCGAGGTCGCGTAGTACTCCCGCGCCAGTCATCCCGCCACCAATAACCAGAACATCAGTTTGGCGATTTTGCATCGTGTTACCTTCTGTATTGGCGGTATTGGTGGCACTGTGGTAACGGGCGATTACTCCGCCTCGACCCAGCCCAGCGTCCGCTCGACTGCCCGTTTCCAATCGCGATACCGCTGCTCACGCAGTTGCTCATCACCACCCGGTTGCCATTCGCGATCTGCCTGCCAGATCTGCTTGACCTCGGCAAGATCACGCCAGAAGCCAACGGCCAGCCCAGCGGCATAGGCGGCACCGAGTGCGGTTGTCTCCGCAATGCGCGGCCGTACCACCGGGACGCCGAGAATATCGGCCTGGATCTGCATCAGCAATTCGTTCGCCACCATCCCGCCATCAACTTTCAGGCGCGATAGCTGCACGCCCGAATCCCGCTCCATCGCATCCAGCACTTCACGGGTCTGGAAAGCAGTCGCCTCCAGCGTCGCTCTGGCGATATGTCCTTTGTTGACGTAGCGCGTCAGGCCCACAATAGCGCCACGCGCATCAGCCCGCCAGTAGGGGGCAAAGAGGCCGGAGAAGGCTGGCACGAAGTAGATCCCGCCATTATCGTCCACGGTGCGCGCCAACGCTTCAACCTCGTTTGACTGCGTGATCAACCCCAGATTATCGCGCAGCCACTGTACCAGTGCCCCCGCAATCGCAATTGACCCTTCCAGTGCATAGACCGCAGGTTGTTGACCGAGTTTGTAGCAAACCGTCGTCAGCAGCCCGCTCCGCGATGGTACCAATTGCTCACCAGTATTGAGGAGCATGAAACAGCCTGTACCATAGGTATTTTTCGCTTCGCCTGGAGTGTAGCAGGCTTGCCCCATTGTTGCGGCATGCTGATCACCGAGAATCCCCGCCACTGGCACGCCAGCAAGGAGGCCACACGCAACACCATATTCTTCACTACTCGACCGAATCACGGGCAGCATAGCCCGCGGCACCCCGATAATCTGCAATAACTGATCATCCCAATCGAGCGTATGCAGATCCATCAGTAAGGTGCGCGAGGCGTTCGTAACATCGGTAACATGAACACCACCATCTGGCCCGCCCGTCAACCACCAGGTCAGGTAACTATCGACTGTGCCAAAGAGTGCTTCGCCGCGCTCGGCCTGTTCTCTGGCTCCGGCGATATTGTCAAGAATCCAGCGAATCTTGGGGCCAGCAAAGTAGGTCGCCAACGGCAGCCCTGTTTGCTCACGCAAGCGATCCTGGCCGCCATCTTGGGCCAGTTGCTGGCAGAGCGCGTCGGTGCGGGTATCTTGCCAGACAATCGCATTCGTTAACGGCGTACCAGTCGCCCGATCCCAGACAATCGTGGTTTCCCGCTGGTTGGTGATCCCCAATGCGGCAATAGCAGCAGCCGTGCAATGCCCTTGTGCCAGGGCTTCCTCAATGACCTCCTGGGTTCGCAACCAGATTTCGCGTGGATCATGCTCCACCCAACCTGGGCGCGGAAAGATCTGCTGATGTTCACGTTGGGCCGCACTGATTACTGTTCCTGCTCGGTCAAAGATCATGCAACGAGTACTCGTCGTACCCTGATCAATTGCCGCAATGTATTGTGGCGCAGCCATCATCTTCCCCTACTCTCTACCAGCCATGCTCAGTCAGTACAGCCTACGGTATTCTCCGCTACCTGCCAAGCAGCCCGAATGCTACAATGTCGCTCAAAATCAGCACCGCGCATGGGAAAGTAGTCTGGCACGTTGATCGATTGAAGGACCTGGGTTAATGCAGATAACGATTCGCGAGGCTACCCCAAACGATGTTGAGGCAATCGCCACACTCCATGTCACTACCTGGCGCGAAACGTATCAGGGGCTATTGCCAGACGCATACCTCTCTGCCCTGACGCCTGCGAGTCGCGAACCACTCTGGCAACAGATCCTGACCCGCGCAAACCGCGTCCGTTGTGTACTGGTCGCCGCGGCCCCAGATCAAACGCTTGTCGGGTTTGCTTCGGGCGGCCCCCATCGTGGCCCCCTAACCGCCTATCCTGGAGAACTGTTTACGCTGTACCTACTACAGGCGTATCAGGGGCAGGGGCTAGGCAAGCGGCTCTTTATGGCGACAACGCAATGTATGCAAGACCAACAGCACGTACCATTTGCATTGTGGGTGTTGGCAACGAATCAACAGGCCCGCGGTTTCTACGAGGCCATCGGTGGGCAGGAAATTAGCGAGCGCACCATTGACTTTGCTGGCCTGTCCCTGCACGAAGTCAGCTATGGTTGGGCAACGGCCCCAGCGCCAGATCAGGCCAGCATCACCTAGGGATTATCAGTTGCAAGCTCCCTGATACTAGCGATCCCACCCATAAGATCGTGCAACAGCATCTTCCAGTCCCCTAAACGGCCCCTATCCCAGCAATTTAGGTCGCCTGCTCGTCAAATATGCCTGTTTCACCCCTCCGGGCTCGTAGGGGTGGCACAGCTTCTGCGTATATAACCACATAGATCAATGGTGGATTTCGCAACGCTCTTGCGTCTGGATGCTTCACCATAAGGAGGTAGCGAGATGGTCAATCGTCCAGTCGATCCTCATAGGCGCGATGCAGACCAGGAATTGGTGGTAAGTAACGAGCGCCAGGAGGTTATTGCCAATGATGGCACCGTAATCGGGCAAGATGTTGGTACGGCTGCTGTGATTGATCGGGTGGAAGCGCGGCGCTCCACTGCCGATTGGATTACAGGCCTGATCTCACTCATTATCGGCATCATCGCGATTTTGATCGCTATTCGTGTAGTGCTGAAATTACTCGCAGCCAATACCGCGAGTGGCTTCACCCAGTTCATCTATAACATCACTGGGCCGCTGGTTGCTCCATTCGAAAATATCTTCGGCACGCCAGCAGCCAATGGTGCAGTCTTCGAGGTTTCCTCGATTCTGGCGATTGCGGTCTACCTGCTGGTCGGTTGGCTGGTGATCAAGGTTGTGCAATTAGTGCTCGATCGCCCAACGAGTGGTGTCAGTGTGACCCGCTCTGTTGATCAGCGCACAATTCAATAAGGGAGCCAACTTGTCATCGTTGTGACAAGTCGCGATAAAGCTCTAGTAGTGTTGGGGTTGTTGGTACAGAAGGAGAACAGAACATGGTCACCGCAATTATTGGTTGGATTATTGTTGGGGCAATTGCTGGTGGGATCGCCAGTCTGATTGTTCCAGGTCGTACTCCCGGTGGGATTGTTGGCGCAATCATCGTCGGCATCATCGGCGGTATTCTTGGTGGTTTTCTGCTGAACTCAGTGCTTGGTCTGGGCGTTGGTGTCAGCTTCATCGGTTCGATTATCGTGGCGATTATTGGCGCGGTGATCATTCTCTACGCGATGCGTGCCACTGGCGTCGATAACCGACTCTAACCAAAGCAGTAGTAAACTATTCGACTTTTGCGTGAACAAGGAGCTAATACTATGTCAGGTCTAGGCGATAAGATCAAAGGGAAAGCCCAGGAAGCAGTGGGCAACGCCAAAGAAGCCGTTGGCGATGCCATTGACAACGAAAAACTGGAAGACCAGGGTCGCGCCGATCAGGTGCGCGGGCAAGCCAATCAGGTCAAGGGCGAAGCCAAGGATAAGGTCAATGAAGCCGCTGATAATCTCGGCGACAAAATTACTGACCTTGGCCGGAAGAAGGACTAACCCCGCTACCATAACAAGCAACAAGCCGGCGCAGGAACTCCTGCGCCGGCTTGTTGCGTTAACTACCTCAGACTGTTGACACTATTTCCACTATTCATCCAGTATACTTTCCGCAGTGTATGTACACTATCAATGCTTACAAGTGCCGCACTGAGGAAGCTAGCCAATGAATCTTGAACAACTGCTCGACCAGTGGCGCACTGATCCCGCCCGCCAACGCAATATCGTCCACTGGCATACGCAGGAAGCAACCGAAGCGGTTTATGCCCCGTTGCCAGAAAACCTTGATGCACGCCTGGTCACTGCGCTGGCGGCAGAAGGCGTACACCAGCTCTACGCACATCAGGCGGCGGCATTTGCGCAAATCACGGCTGACAACCATACTTGTATTGTGACTCCAACCGCATCAGGAAAAACACTCTGCTATACCCTGCCAGTGCTGAATGCGATCCTGGCTGATGAGGGAACACGCGCCCTGTATCTCTTTCCAACGAAGGCGCTCGCCCAAGATCAGGCGGCATTACTCCGGCGCCTGACGGCTGAAATCACGAAGCAAACACCCTCAGCGATCACTTCAGAGGCCCCGCTGATCAAAAGTCACACCTATGATGGCGATACGCCCGCAACCGCCCGCAAACTCATCCGCACGGCGGGGCATATCGTCATTACGAATCCTGATATGCTCCATTCGGGGATTCTGCCACACCACACCAAGTGGGTACGCCTTTTCGAATCACTCCGCTATATCGTGATTGATGAATTACATGGCTATCGCGGCGTCTTTGGCTCCCACGTTGCCAATGTCATCCGCCGCCTCCGCCGGATCTGTCAATTTTATGGGGCCAACCCTACGTTTATTCTCTGCTCAGCAACAATCGCCAATCCCGGTGAATTGGCCGAGCGGCTGATTGGCGCACCAGGCCAGGTCGTGACAATTGACCAGAACGGCGCACCGCGTGGTCGTAAGGAATTTATTTTCTATAACCCACCCGTGGTCAATCCAGAACTGGGGATTCGCCGTAGCTCAGTGCTGGAAGCGGCGAACGTGGCTGGCGAGTTGATTCGCAATCGCATTCACACCATCGTCTTTGCGCGCGCCCGCACGACGGCAGAAGTGTTGCTCACCTACGTCCGCGATGCCCTGCCCGCTGGTCTGCACCACGAATCAGCAGTGCGGGGGTATCGGGGCGGCTATCTGCCAAACCAACGGCGACAGATCGAAGCAGGCCTGCGTGAGGGCGAAATCCTGGGGGTGGTCAGTACCAACGCGCTCGAACTTGGCGTCGATATTGGCGCGCTCGATGCCTGTGTGCTGACTGGCTACCCCGGCACCATCGCCTCAACCTGGCAGCAGGCGGGGCGGGCAGGGCGACGACAGGGCGTTGCTGCCGCCATCCTGATCGGCTCATCGAGTCCTCTGGATCAATTCATCATGGGACACCCCGAATATTTCTTCGAGCGGACGCCTGAATATGGGTTGATTAATCCCGACAATCTGTTGGTTCTTCTCAGTCATCTAAAATGCGCCGCCTTTGAACTACCGTTCGACACTACCGATAGCACCAATCCTCAGCCGCTCTTTGGCACAGCGGAGGATGGTACTGTGCTTGCCGCATTGCAACTGCTTGGCGAGGATGGCGTGGTGCAAGAGGTCGAAGGGGTGTGGCACTGGACCGATCAGGCATATCCCGCTGAAGAAATCAGCCTCCGAACCGC